>CANIXX010000049.1 GCA_947471115.1 Opitutaceae bacterium
ACCTCTCGAGGCAGGGATTTAACTCGCTGTTGGCTGCGGTGGAGAGGGGCTCATTCACGCGATTCAGCATCGGGCGGAGTGGGTTGGCTGTGATTCGCAAGGGCGTGCTGGCTTTAGAAGCCCAGCCGCAGCGCTAACGCCAAAAAGAGTAAACTTCTTTCACCTCAACAGGGCTGGAACAAGCGGAATTCCCTCGCCACTTTAGTGGTGGGGTCAATTGACTAAAAGAGGGGAACACCCACTTTAAACCCAAGTCACACCCTTAAATGTCTGATCCCAAAAACGACCTCAAACGCCGCCCGCTCAAGAACCTTCCTCCGGACCGCTTTCCGGTAAAAGTGTCCTTGATCTGGTTGTCGATCATCGCCGCAGTTGTCGCCCTCTACCTGTTTAGCCCCGCCCAAACCTCGGCCCCGGCCACCTTGAAGTTACAGCAGGTGATCGAGATGGCTGAGCAAGATCAGGTCGCTTCGGGCATCATCCGCTACGATGTTTCCTATGGACGTAATGGGGCGACGCTCACTGGTAAGGCCAAAGCCGCAACGCTCGACTCCGAGACCGGTAAAACCGACCAATTCCGCGCCTCCGGTAACCTGACCGAATCCAACCTGGAAATCCTGCAAAAATCGAAGGTCTTCGAGGAGCCGCCTGTTTCCAACGCCTGGTCTGGGCTGATCATGAACCTGCTGCCGGTTCTTTTAATCATCGGCCTGCTTTATTTCCTATTTGTTCGCCAGTTGCGCCAAGCCGGTCGGGGCGCGATGAGCTTCGGCAAGAGCCGCGCCAAATTGCTGGCACGTGATCGCGAAAAAATCACGTTCGCCGAAGTGGCTGGTTGCGACGAAGCTAAGGAGGAGGTTTCCGAGGTCGTCGAGTTCCTTAAGGACCCCAAAAAATTCCAGAAAATGGGCGGCAAGATCCCCAAGGGTTTGCTGCTGGTCGGTCCTCCTGGAACGGGCAAAACGCTCCTCGCCAAGGCGGTTGCCGGCGAGGCCGATGTGCCCTTTTTCAGCATTTCCGGCTCCGACTTCGTCGAGATGTTCGTCGGTGTGGGTGCAAGTCGCGTCCGCGATATGTTTGAGCAGGGCCGCAAGAATGCGCCGTGCATCATTTTTATCGATGAGATCGACGCGGTCGGCCGCCAACGGGGTGCGGGTGTGGGCGGTGGTAATGACGAGCGTGAACAAACGCTTAACTCGATGCTCGTCGAGATGGATGGCTTCGACACCACTGAGGGCGTGATCATTATCGCGGCGACCAACCGGGCTGATGTGCTCGACCAGGCCCTGCTGCGGCCGGGTCGTTTTGACCGCCAAGTGTATGTTGATTTACCCGACGTGCTGGGCCGCGAACAGATCCTGCGCGTGCATGCCCGCAAGATCACCATGGCCGAAAGCGTTGACCTCAATGTCATTGCCCGTGGTACCCCAGGGCTCTCCGGAGCGGACTTGGCCAATTTACTCAACGAGGCCGCCTTGCTTGCCGCCCGTCGTAACAAGAAAAAGGTCGAGATGATCGACGTCGACGATGCGCGTGAAAAGGTCCAGTTCGGACGCGAGCGCCGCCGCGTGATGGACGATCGCGAAAAGAAGCTCACCGCTTACCATGAGGCTGGCCACGCCATCGTGCAGACCATCTTGGATGACGGCACTGTCCCGGTGCACAAGGTCACCATTATCCCTCGCGGCCGTTCACTCGGAAGCACCATGTTCATTCCGAAAAAGGACCTGCTGACCCAGGAAAAGAAACGCATGCTCGGGCAAATTGCCATGGGCATGGGCGGTCGCATCGCCGAGGAATTGGTCATGGACGATGTCAGCAGTGGCGCCTACGGCGACATCAAGCATGTCACCAAAATTGCCCGACACATGGTGTGTGATTGGGGCATGAGTTCGCTCGGTCCCATCGCTTACGGTGATAACCAGGATACGGTTTTCCTTGGCCGCGAAATCGGCCGCAGCCACACCTACAGCGAGGAGACCGCGCGCAAGATCGATGCGGAGATCAACCGGATTATCACGGAGCAATACGCCCGCGCCACCGAGATTATCAGCGCTCACCGTCCAGCGCTGGATAAAATCGCCGAGGCGCTGATTGAGTACGAGACCATCGAGGGCAAACACGTCATGGAGATCGTACAGACCGGCGCGATTAGCTCGCCGGTTATCCGCGAACTGCCTCCGGCGTTGCCTCCAGCGGCCGACGATAAGCCATCAAAAAAAGCCAAAGATGCTCACGAGGGGCTTAGCGGTAACCCTGCACCGTCTCCGGCCTGATTTTGCCGAAGCCAAAAAGCGCGAAGGTTTATCCTTCGCGCTTTTTTATGTCTAAAGGTTCGTGGGTGGTCTCACGAGTGGCGCCTTGTTGGCGGTTATCGGAGGGTGCGCAGCCCTGGGATTTGAGGAAGTTGCTAGGTCTTAAAAAACTCGAATGGCGTCGGCTTAACCAATTCGTTTTCAAGTTGAGCTGAATTGGCCGGGGACGGCCAACAAAGGATCGGAAATGTAGGGTCGGCCGTGCCTGGCTAATTTGCCTCATCTTGCTCGCGAATAAGTATTATTTGCGGGCCGACCAAAGGCGCAGCGAGCCGAGCAAAAAGTCCTCCAGAGCGGCGGACTCGTTTAAGTTCAACCGGAGCAGGCCGACGTCGTGTTCGAGTTTGTCGATGGCACCGGTCAAAGCGCGGCGGGCGGTTCCGGTGTTCTGGCGCAGTGCGGGCAGGGCGAAGTTGCGCGTCGCTCGTTCGATATCGGCAAACAGGCGGGCTCGTAGGCCATTGGCGATGCCCGTTTCCATGGCCTCCTCCTCGTCATCGGTGAGTTCTACGGCGAGGGCTACCTTTTGTTTTTTCCAGATTTCGGCGGTGGCGAAATCCAGCACCGCAGCGAAGCGCGCGGTTAGCCCGTAGGCGCCGAAAACCGAGTCGGCGACGGTTTTTTTGTCGGACACCCCTTCGGCCAAGCGGCCCAGCCACGCCTGGTAATCGGCGATCCAGGCACTCCATCCGTCGGGGGTGAAGGTAGCGCCTACGCCGGGGAAGCGGAAATGCAGGCAGCGGCTGCGGATGGTGGTGAGCAGCGCGTAGGGACGGGTGGTGAGCAGCAGTAGGCTCGTGTTAGCCGGCGGCTCCTCCAGGGTTTTGAGAAAAATATTGGCGGCCGAGACGTTCATGCGGTCGCACTCGTGAATGATGGCTACTTTCTGGGTGGCGACGGTGGCCGAGACTTGAACCTTGCCGATGAGCTCGCGGGTCGCGTCGGCGCTGATCTGGCGCATTTTTTTCGCCGGTCGCAGGTGGAAGCAATCGGGGTGGGAATCGGGAGGGAACGGCGCGCTGGATTGCGGGGTATTGAGCAGGCGGTCGGCGATCGCGTGGGCAACGGCCAGCAAGATGTCGTGGTCCTCGCCGGTGATCAGTAGACTATGCGAGAGCCGACGCCGCTCGATGGCGCGTTCGATCACCGCGACGGCGGGGGTGCCGGTCAGCGAGGTAGGCCAAGGCAGCGATGGCGCGGGCACGGTTTTTAGGTGAAGAGTTTTTGAAGGCCGGTCCAGATGGCTTTTTCGACTTTGTCTTCGTCGTGTGAGCCGTCGATGACGACAAAGCGGCGCGGCATGCTTTTGGCGAGTAACAGGTAACCCTCGCGTACCTTGTTGTAGAAATCGATGTTCTCGCGCTCCATTCGGTCGGGCAGGCCGGAGGCGCGCTGGCGGATACGTTGTAAGCCAAGCTCTGTGGGCACGTCGATAATGACGGTGAGGTCGGGCATGACGTTGCCGACGGCGAACTGGTTGATGAGGTTGACCGGATCGCTGGCGAGTCTGCGGGCAATACCTTGGTAAACCGTGGTCGAATCGAGGAAGCGGTCGGAGAGCACCACGGTGCCACTGCTGAGGGCAGGGGCGATGATCTGGCGTACCAATTGGGCACGGGCTGCGGTGAACAACAGTAACTCGGTCTCGGCGCACATCTCGTCGCCCTTGGAATTATGAACCAGGATGTTGCGGATCTGTTCGCCAATTTCGGTGCCGCCGGGTTCACGCGTAGTGATCACTTCGCGGCCGAGCAGTTGCAGGTGTTTGGCGAGGCGGGAAATTTGGGTGGATTTGCCGCTCCCCTCCGAGCCTTCGAAGGAGACGAGTTTACCGAGGATTTTGTTTTTCAGGGGCATAATGGAGAGGTGACGGGCGGGGCGGTAATTATCCAGTTGGTTGATCGGAATAATTGGCGAAGTGGCAGCGGTATGTTTGGGTGGGGGGGGCGATGGGCTGAGTCGGAAACGTCGAGTGAGAAAGGGCCGACTAGTGGCGTAGTGGGGGAGTGAGACCTCGCTCGAGTGCGTGAGTGGAAGTCCATGCGAAGGAAGGGCCTGATGGAAGATTCGGGGGCGGCGGGCGGCAAATAGATTCTCACCCCATAGGGCCTATCGCTTCGGGTGGTGCAGGCCAGTCAGCAGGAACCTGCGCGCTCGGGCCTGATTTCCATTGAAGGAGCGCGTTAAAGCCGACAACGCTAAGACTACAATTTTACGCGCCTTTCGATGACTCCCATTCTTGCTTCCGCCAACCTGCTCCGCATCTTCAGCGATACCGATGTTTTCGGGCAGGCACTCACCGTTGGACTCGGTGTATTCAGTTTGATTGCTTGGACGGTGATGTTCGGCAAATTTAACGAACTCAAGCGCCTGCGCGACTTGAACCTCGCCTTTGAGCAGCGACTGCGCGACGAACGCACCTTGCTCGACCTGCCGGAGTCGTTGCGCAACAAGCGCGCCATTCCCTACGCCGATCTGTTCGCAGACGCAGTCGAGTCGTATTGGCGCGCCGCCTCGATTCTCAAAGAAAAAGGTGAGGACAACAGCCGCGCGCGTCTCGAGCAC
The DNA here is from genome assembly GCA_947471115.1 of Opitutaceae bacterium. Taxonomy (GTDB): domain Bacteria; phylum Verrucomicrobiota; class Verrucomicrobiia; order Opitutales; family Opitutaceae; genus Rariglobus. The sequence continues at coordinate 4,881 of CANIXX010000049.1, forward strand.
GCCGAAAACGCCATTCAGCGCGCCATTGCGCGCCAAGTGCTGCGCTACGAGACGAGCATGATTTTTATGGCCACAATCGTTTCGGGTGCGCCGTTCATTGGTTTGCTCGGAACGGTGTGGGGCGTGATGGAGGCATTTAGCGCGGTGGCCGATCAGCAGGCTGCAAGTATACGCACACTCGCCCCCGGCGTGTCTGCGGCGTTGCTCACTACTATCGCTGGACTAGTGGTCGCGATCCCTTCGATGTTCGGCTACAATTTCCTCCTCGGAAAAGTGAAGCAGCTTTCCATGGAGATCGAAAACTACGCCAGCTCGTTGGCCGACCGACTCGAACTCGAGTCGAAGAAATAACCGACCATGGCCCGCACCTTTCGCCAACGCCGCCAGATGCACGCCGTCGCGGAGTTGAACGTCACCAACCTCCTCGACCTCGCCTTCGTGCTGCTGATCATTTTTATGATCGCCACTCCGCTCATCACCGCCGAGCAGACCATTCCCATCAACCTGCCCTCGGAGTCCAAGAGCGAACAGTCCAAGCCGGACCCCGACATCACGTTTCAACAGATCTCCATCGACCGCCAGGGCGCATATTTTTTCAGCGGCACCCGTATGACCCTCTCCGAGCTGCAAGCGCGCCTGCGCCAGCTCGGTGGCGAGAAAAAGCCGCCGGTTATCCGTATCCGCGCGGATCTTACGCTGCAATGGCAGCAGGTCGTCACGCTCATGGATGAGTTAAAGAAGAACAACCTGTCGAAAATTTCCTTCGACACCCAGGCCCCGGACTAAGCCCGCCGCGGAGCGCCAGAACGCGCGTCGCCTTTACTGAGATCCATGTCGTCGCACCCCCGCACACCAGCGTTTTTCACATCGCTCACGCTGCATGCGTTAATGATGGGCGTGGTGCTGTGGTTTGCTTACTCGAAGCAAAAAAAGTCAGAGGAGGATACGCCGAAGATTTTTGAATTGGTGATGGGCGAGGGCGATAATTTCGCTGCCACCGAGGCACCGGCGCTGGGCACGCCCGGAGGTGGTATCAAAATTGAGATTCCTGGGCCGCCCACCCCTATGCCCTCTCCGGTCGAAGCCGCTCCGCCCGAGCCGGAACCCTCCCCGGTGGAACCAGCCCCGCCCGCTAAACCCGCACCCGTGCCCCCGCCGACAAAGATCCCGCCTAAAGCCGCGCCCGCACCCAAGGAATATAAACCGGTTAATATGGCCAAAATGGTGGACCGCATCGCCGACAAGCGCGCCGCCAACATCGAAAAAAAAATAAAGGCAGAGCAAAAGGCCGCCGATGAGCGTGCAGCCAAGGAGGCCGCGCTCAACGCCAAGCGCATGACCAAGGAGGACTTTGACCGTCAAAACAAAGGTAAGTCGTCGCCCTCGCAGACCTCGGCCAAATCGGGTGGAGGCACCGGTGCGACCAAGCGGATCGACGCCGAGGGCATTGCCAAGGGTGTTGTCGGTGGTTCGACCGCGAATAAAATCGGTGGCGCGGGCGGCAAGGCGCTCACGCGTGAAGACATCGAACTTTCGGAGGCTTATATCTCGCTGCTAATTCAGCGCCTCAAGGCCGCGCACCAGAAGCCTGACGGGTTGAGTGATTTGTTGCAGGCTACTGTGAGTTTCCGCCTTACCGCCAGTGGTGTGGTGGTCGATGTTAAGGTCGTCGGTTCGTCACGTAATGCTGAATACGACCGGTCGGTACTGGAGGCGTTCCGCCGCATCACCCTGCCGCGACCTCCTGCCAATTTAAAGACCAGCGACTACACGATCACCTTCAAGATGAAGGAAGATCCCTGAGGTGGGCCGGGTGATCGGGCGTTCCGTTCAGGTGCGCTTGGCTCGTAGCGGTTTCGAAAAGTAGCGCAGACTTCCAGTCTGATCCTTTTGTGCTTACTCGTTCAGACCATTATGAGTGGGGGAACTTGCTTGGCGCTGGGCACGAAAAAACCCGCGACGGCGAATCGCGGGTTTAATTAGGTGGGATGGCTGAAATCAGGCGCGGCCCATGTAGGTGCCGTCTGCGGTGCTGATGCGGATGATTTCGCCTTCTTTGATGAAGAGCGGCACGTTGACCAACAGCCCGGTTTCGAGGGTGGCGGGCTTTTGCACGTTGGAGGCGGTGTCGCCCTTGATGCCGTCGGAGCTCTCGGTGACTTTAAGGTTAACCGAGGAAGGCAGTTCGATGGTGAGGGGTTTCTCGTCGACGAACAGCACGTCCACTTTGCCGTTGGCGGTGAGATAGTTCTTTGAGTCGCCGATGAGGGTCTCGGGCAGTTCGATCGTTTCGAAGGATTCCGGATCCATGAACGCATAGGTGCCGCGGTCGACGTAGCTGAACTCGAGGGTCTTCTTCTCGGTGGGCAACACTTCGATGGTATCGGTGGAGGCGAAGCGCTGGTCGAGCGCCTTACCGTAGCGCAAATTGCGCATTTTTACCTGCACGAAGGCGCGCAGGTTGCCCGGCGTACGGTGCATCGTTTCCATCACCAGATGGGGTTCACCGTTGAACTTGATAACTTGTCCTTTGCGAATGTCGTTGGCTGCGGGCATGACGAGGTGGGCGGATTTGAGTTGTAGAAAGGTTACGTGGTAACGCTGCGTGCGCAGGGGTGTCAAGTGCGCGGAAACCGGCCTTAGCCTGGATTGACTCGGCGCTTGCACTGGCCGCCCCGTGTTTGGCAGGGTGTCGGATTAAATCTTTATGAAACAACGCACGCTCGCGCGCGCCGTGTCCGTCCAAGGCAATGGCCTGCACACCGGCAATCCTGTCACCCTGACCCTGAAGCCCGCCCCTGTGGGCCATGGCATCGTGTTCAAGCGCATGGACCTCAGTGGTCAGCCTGAGATCAGGCCCCGTATCGATCTCATCGGCGATCTCGTGCGCAACACCACCGTTCAGGATGGGCACACCAAAATCCATCTCGTCGAGCACGTGCTGAGCGCTCTGAGCGGTTGCGGCGTGGACAACGTACTTGTTGAAATCGATTCATCCGAACCCCCGATCATGGATGGCTCGGCCAAGCCGTTTGTTAACCTCATTCTTGAGGGCGAACCGGTTGAGCAGGACAAGGACCGCGAGTATTTCGTTTTGGAGGAGGCCGTTTCCGTCACGCGGGGCAACTCCTCGGTCATCGCGCTGCCTTGCGATGAGCTCAAGATCACCTGCACTTCGGCCGATGATCGGGGGATCCACACGCAACATCTCACGCTCACGATCGACCCCGATGTGTACCTGACCCAGCTGGCGGCTTCACGTACCTTCGTCGTTTACGAGGACATCGAGGAGCTGCTCAAGTTGGGTAAGATCAAGGGCGGCTCTCTGGACTGCGCCGTCGTCATAAAGGGTGATAAAATCTTATCCAAGGAGGGCCTGCGTTTTAAGGACGAGTTCGTTCGTCACAAGATCCTCGATATCATCGGCGACATCGTGCTTCTGGGCATGCCGCTCAAGGCGCACATCATCGCCACGCGCCCCGGCCACGCCATCAACGCGGAGCTCACCAAGCTACTCTTCGCCAAGCTCGAAGAGAAGCGCAAGGGCCCTAAGAAAAAGCCGCGTCCTTCCAAGGTTCTTCCCTCCGAGACCGAGCTCGATATCCGCCGCATCCTCGACACGCTCCCGCACCGTTATCCGTTTGTGATGATCGACCGCGTGGTCGAGTTCATTGGTGAGGACGAACTGGTCGCGATCAAGAACGTGACCATCAATGAGCCGTTCTTCCAGGGCCATTTCCCCGGTAATCCCGTGATGCCTGGCGTGCTGCAACTGGAGTCCATGGCGCAGGCCGCCGGCATCCTCATGCTGCGCCGTGGCAGCAGTGAGGGAAAGACCTCGTTGTTCATGAGCGCCGATCGGGTGAAATTCCGTAAGCCCGTGCGTCCTGGCGACCAGATCATCATCAACGCCAAACTCACCAAGTCGCGCGGCGCCAAACTCGCCCAGGCTGAGTGCAATTGCACCGTTAACGGCACGGTTGTTTCCTCGGCCGAGCTGATGTTCGCCATCATCGATTCCAGCGAGGTGGATTAAATTCTCCGACCTTTCGCGCCTGCCTGACCGACCTTTGTTGCGTTTCCTTCATGTCGTCGAAAATCCATCCTTCAGCTATCATTGAGTCCTCGGCCGAACTCGGCACTGACGTCGAGATCGGCCCCTTCGCCTACGTCGGGGCAGGCGTCCGGCTCGGTGCGGGCACCCGGTTGCACCACCATGCATCGGTCGAGGGCAACACTCACCTGGGCGAAGCGTGTGAAGTTTTCCCCTACGCCAACATCGGCGGGAAAACCCAGGACTTGAAATACAAAGGTGGCAACCCGGGGGTGCGTATCGGTGCCCGCAATGTGTTCCGCGAATACTTCACCGTGCATGCCGCCACCAACGATGGCGACTTCACCACGGTGGGAAACGACAACACCTTCCTGGCTTACGGGCACATTGCCCACGATTGTGTGCTCGGCAGCCACATTGTTGCGAGTAACGGCATGATGCTGGCCGGTCATGTGGTGATCGAGGATCATGTGGTGATTGGCGGCTATGGTGGTGTACACCAGTTCTGCCGTATCGGCGCGCATGCCATGCTTTCGGCTACGGCCAAGTTGGTACAGGATCTGCCGCCTTTTTTCATAGCCGATGGTACCCCAGCGGTTGCGCGAGCCTTCAATAAGGTCGGGCTTGAGCGCCGTGGCTATTCGGCGGAACAGCTCGAACGGGTGAAGCAAATCTACCGCGTGCTGTACCGCGATGGACTCAACCGTAGCCAGGCGCTGGAGAAGCTCCGCGGTCATGCCAACGCAGATACTGCGGAGTTTAAGCTGCTGCTGGAGTTCGCCGCCAAGAGCGAACGTGGCATCGTCCCGGGTGCCGCCTGAGTGGTTTCTTTTGATTGGCCTTGGTTGGGCCGGACATAAAAAAGGCCCGACATCTCTGTCAGACTTTTTTTATCCAGAGTATGGAAGCCGGGAGCTTATTCTAGTTCGCGTTCAAATTCAGCATACTGCGGATTTTGGCCAGGGGTGGCCAAAACTACTCCAATCGCTCGCTGTAGGGTTGGCCGTCCCAGTCCAATTAAGCTAATAATGAACACGAATTGGAGCTTACTTCTTTTTGTAGACCACGGCCGGATCAAACAGCGGCTCGGAGTTGAACGTGAGTTTGAAGCTGGTGCCGGCGGCGGCCGCATCTAGGCATTCGAGCTTTCGGTAAAAGCAACTCTTGTAACCGTTGTGGCACGACGCGTTGGCCGCACCGCTTTGTTCAACTTTAATCAAGACCACGTCCTGGTCGCAGTCGGTGTAAAGCTCTTTAACCCACTGAACATTGCCGGACTCCTCGCCTTTGCACCAAAGCTTGTTGCGGGAGCGGCTCCAGTAGGTGGCTTTTCTGGTGGTGAGCGTGTGGGCGAACGACTCGGCGTTCATGAATGCAAACATTAACACCTGGCCGGTGCTGATATCTTGGGTGATGCAGGGAATGAGGCCGTCGGAACCGAATTTAGGCTGCAGGACGGCGCCGAGTTCGATCTCGGAAGTGGTGGTACGGGCTGGAAGGGACATTTTTTTTAAGTAGCGAGTGGTGAGTAGCGGGTAGCGAGTAGGGCGAGCGAGCGGCCTATCGATGTCGTTCGGCCAGTTTCAGCAGGTAGTCGTAGCTGTAGAGGCCGGTGCGGTGGCCGTCGCTGAAATCGAAGCGGAGGGCATAATTACCCACTTTTTCCCATCCCGTGACGGTGACGCCAGGGAAGTGCTTCGGGCCATCGCCACCGTACTGGTTGCCGAGGATATCGCGTTCGCCGATGTTCTGCGCGCTAGGTGAGGCCGCACGCAGGGATTCCATTGGATAATAGGACTCCGTTTGGTCGTCCCACAGGATGGCGACTTCGTTGCCGATGAGTTGGATGTTGGCGGGAGTTTTCACGGTGCGAAGGGGCAACGTGCAGGCCGATCAGCCTGGGGTAAATCAATTTTTGCTCGCCCTGATAGCGCTCAAACCCTGCTTTGACCTGAACATGTTCGTCCACACGGTTATTTTTTACCTGCGCCCGGATCTCTCCGAAGCGCAAAAACAGGAATTTCGCAGCGAAGGCCTGGCGTCGCTTGGGAAGATTAGCTCGGTGCAGCAACTTCACGTTGGTGCGCCCGCCGCCATTCCGCCGCGTCCGGTGGTGGATCTGAGTTTCAGTTTCGCGATCACCGCTCTTTTTGCCGATGTAGCGGGCCACAACGCCTATCAAGTCGACCCCTTGCACCTGGCCTTTTTGGCCCGTTTCAAGGGTTACTGGACTCGGGTGCAGATCTACGACGCGGAGTAAGCCGCAGCCGCTCACTTGGGCTTTAGCTCAAATCGCACTGCCCGCACCGGAGTTGCGGTTGGGCTTCCGGTTTTTAGAGCCGCACCGGGATGTTGCGGGCGGCGAGGTGGTCTTTGACTTGCGACATCGTCAGCGTGCCGAAGTGAAACAGGCTGGCGGCCAGCACGGCGCTGGCGTGGCCTTCGATGATCGCATCGGCAAAATGGGAGAGCTCGCCGGCTCCACCGCTGGCGATTACGGGAACGCTCACCGCGTCGCTGACGCCGCGGGTCAGTGCGCAGTCATAGCCGATCTTGGTGCCGTCGCGGTCCATGCTGGTGAGCAGGATTTCGCCCGCGCCGAGTTCCACCGCCTGCCGGGCCCAGCCGATGGCGTCGAGTTCGGTGGGATTGCGTCCGCCGTGAGTGAATACACGCCACGATTTGCCGTCAGGTTCGCGGCGCGCATCGATGGCAACTACGATGCATTGGGCTCCGAAGCGGTTTGAGGCGGCTGCGATCAATTGCGGGTCTTTGATGGCCGAGGTGTTGAGCGAGACCTTGTCTGCGCCGGCTTTGAGCATGCGCTCGATGTCTTCGATGGAGCGAAGGCCACCGCCAACGGTGAGTGGCATGAAGCATTGGGCCGCAGTGCGGGCGACAACGTCGTGCATGATGCCGCGGCCGTCGCTGGAAGCGGTGATGTCCAGGAAGACCAGTTCGTCGGCACCTTGGGCGTCGTAGGCCTTGGCGGATTCGACGGGATCACCGGCGTCACGCAGTTCCTGAAATTTCACGCCCTTGACGACCCGACCGTTGGTTACATCGAGGCAGGGGATGATTCGGCGGGAGAGCATCGGTTAAAGCGGTAAAGTTGCGTTATGAAAAATGCCGAATGACGCCTGCACCAGCGAATGGGGAAGTTATTCGTTGGTGGGTAGGCGTCATTCGGCATTCCGGCGCGAGAGCGCGGGGTGATCAGTTTTCTGTGTGGACGATGTCGGGATCGAAGTTGACGATCAAGCGATAGCTCTGGCCCGGGCGCATGACCAGCGGGTGGTCGCGCACGAGGTGCTGCAGGTAATGGATCTTACCGTAGTTGGTGCGGTAGGTCGGGTCGTTGGTGACGACCTCGGTGTCCTGCCAGACGCCTTGGAAGTCGTCTTTTTGCACGGTGCAGCGGTGGCCTTCAGCCCCAAGTGCGATGGCGCTGCCGACGTGGTACTTCGAGTGCGGCGCGGCAATGGCCAGCATGTAGCGGAACTTGGTCAGCTCGACCTGCTGCTTCACCGTGTAGGTGAACTCAGCACTGATTTTGGATCCGGAGAAATTCCACTGAACTTTTACGGTGCCGAGGCCTTTGAGGATCTCCTCCTTGGTGTTGATCAGGTCGGGCTGCTCGTAGCGGAAGTAGAAGCTGTTGCGCTGGCCGAGACCGGTGACGCAGTTTTTCCCGTAGAAGGCTGGAAGCGTGACTTGCTCGACACCACCTACATTGAAGGTGAGTTCTGGGATCATCACCGGCATGTAAACGTTGTTGGGCCAGTCGAACACGCCGGGGCAGTGAGGGAAGGTCAACGAATCGCTCGTGAGGCTGGTGCCGGAGCTGATGAGCGGGATTTGCGCATGCAGACCGCTCTCGGCGTCCCGGTAAAGGAACAGGCCCTGTTCCTTGCGGTTGGATTTGTCGAAGATGACAAATCGGCCGACGGTGCGCGTAGGTTCAATCTTGGGGCCGCCGACGGGCATTTGAACGGCCTTGGCGAGGCGGGCCCATTGGCAAAGGTAACGGGCGGCGTCGAAATTGGCCATACGGGTCGTGTGGTGACCGTAGGCGGTGCGTTCCCCGTCGCGCAGATCAACAAACCCGTGCTCTTGATCGAGGTAGGTTTGGTAGAAATACACAAAGAGGCGGCGGAGCAGATCGAAATACTTCTGTTTCTGGTCTTCGAGGATCCAGCCGTCGCGCAGTCCCTGAAGCACTAGGCTGATGCAATGCATCTGGCCATAGGCACCAGCGGCGCGACCAAAGGCCCAGCCCAAGCCGTCCTGGCGGACTAGGTCGGGCATCATCTTCAGGTATTTTTCGGCGTAGGTGCGCAGGGTGGGGAGCTTGCGGTCACGTACGCCGCTGTTGGCGTGGAGCTGCAAGGCGGAGCGGACGAACACGAAGGTCATCACGCCGTAGAGATTGAAGTTGCCGCCCAGGCCCTCGGTGGAGTCATCGAAGAATCCGGTGGAGCTGGTCTGATTGATGCGATCAACCATACGCTCGATGAGGCGGGATGTTTCGTCCTTTTTGGAGAGGCCGAAGGAGTAGCGGGCGACCGCCTTGGCAACGTTGAACGCCTGCCAATGATTGTCGTGGTCGCTGCGGTGAAGGAGCTGCTTGTCGATACGGACCTGGGTCTCTTCAACGAGGCGCTCCCAGACGGGGTTGCGCTCCTTGGACGGACCAAAGCAGAGCAGACCGAGAGCGGCGTAAGCGAGACCGTTTTCGGTGGATGGTTCAGTGAACATCTGCGCGGTCACGCAGCGGGCGGTCAGGTCCACGAGATCGTAGCCCTTGAGCGTGGTTTCACCGGTGGCGCGGTAGTATTCACCTAGTGTGTAGGCAACGTGACCGGGTTCGTCGGCACGGGGCTCCTCGCCGGGAGCGGGCAGAATGCTGCCGTCGGGTTGGATGGAATCCAAGTTGTGGCCGAGAATCGATCGGGCCATGTCGAGACATTGCTCGGAAAAACTGTGCATGCGTAGTGGTGTGTCTGCCTGAGTCTGCCGTGCGCACCGGGCGAACGACGAAAAAGTGGGACTGTTCCGGCTTTGGTCCGGAGGCGCAAGAGGGAATTTTCTCGTTTTTGAAGTTCAGGCGTTGGCGGGGCCTTCTTTCTGCATGATATGCGCCATTCCTGTATCCGAATTAGGCGGACTAGGGGTCGTGTCAGCGGTAGTGCAGCCACCAAACGCCCACGATGAGGAGTGCAAACAGGGCGAAGCCTCCGAGGAAAAGGAGCAGGCATCCCCTGCGAATGTCGGCGGGTTGCTGACGTTCTTTTCCAGCGTAGCGCTCGATGAGCGCATCGGCGTCGATCGGCTCGGTTACATCAGGAGTTGTCCGCTGCCATGGGGAATGGCGAGGTGCACCGCTCTCGGGCGGTACAGTTTCCTGGGCGATTTCCGCTTCGATCCAAGCCATGTGTTCACGCAGGATGGCCTGCTGGCGCTGAAGGTTTCTGAGGCGCTCGCTCATGGTTTCGTTCTAAAGCGGCGCTTGATCGGCGGGAGGGCAAAACAAAAAAGCGCCGGGGCTTGATAGCCACGGCGCTGGATGAAAGCGAAAACGAACGGCCTTAGACGATGTTCACCTTGCGGTGGATCTTATCGAATTCGACCTTGCCGTCGGTGAGGGCAAACAGAGTCCAGTCGCGGCCGATGCCGACATTCTTACCAGCATGCAGCTTGCTGCCGCGCTGACGGACGATGATGTTGCCGGCGATGACGGCTTGGCCGCCAAACTTCTTTACGCCTAGACGTTTTGAATGGCTCTCGCGACCGTTGGACGTGGAACCTGCACCTTTTTTATGCGCCATGGAATAGTTTCTCCTTTAAGAGTTGTGGTTGTATTAGGCCTTGATGGTTTCGATCTTGATGACCGAAAGCTCTTGGCGGTGGCCGCGCTTCTTTTCGTGCCCCTTACGCTTCTTCTTTTTGAAGACGATTACTTTCTTGCCGCGCTTGTTTTCGAGAACCTTGGCGGTAACGGTTGCGCCTGCGAGAGTCGGGGTGCCGATTTTGAAGTCAGCGCCTTCACCGAAGGAGAGCACGTCGGTGATTTCGACGGTGGAACCGGCTTCCGTGTTAGGGTAACGGTTTACAATGAGAATGTCTCCTTCGGAAACAGCGAACTGCTGGCCTTGGGTTTTGATGGTCGCTTTCATAAATAAAACGTCGAACTAAGAGGTTTTGGGCGGGCTCATGCAAGGAGATATTTGGGGAAAATATGGTTCTCCTCGATTATGAAATTTTGGATTGATTAAAGTGGTCGGCATGCGGGAGGTATTTCCCTCTGGCATTGCGCCAGAAAATTTAGTCCCCGCTCTGGGACTGTGCGACCGATGGGCTCCTGCACCATCCGGTGGAACCTAGGGTGTCATTCGAGTTTACGGCACCGAATTTGATGCTGAACCGAGGATGGGCAAAATTATGGGGTCTCTGTTTCATGATCTTCATGGGATCGGTTTCGGATTGGCACCTGTGCTGGATAACACTCAAAGCCCCCGATGGATTGAGTGAGCTTCTGCCTCGAGGTGGTAACCGTCGTAGTGTTACACGGCAGTCCGCCGGGGCCAGCGTGGGTAAAATAGGGGTATGTTCACGGTTCAGCATGAACCGGAAATTCCGACTCGCCGTTGGGCGGGTTACTGCCGACCCTCATCGCTTTCGTTTACATTTATGTCCA
>CANIXX010000050.1 GCA_947471115.1 Opitutaceae bacterium
CGTTTTGCCGCCAGCAAAGGCCAGCCCGCCGAGACCAATTTACGCCGCCTGCTGGAGTTTTTTCCAGCCGACCAGCAGCCCCTGCTCGGTGCGCTCATTGACGAGATTAATCACCTGCTGCACCGGGTGCGTCGCCGCGCGCGCCAGAACCACTCGATTTTGGCCCGTGCCGTCGAGTTGCACCGTGACGCCCTGGCGACGCTGCACCCGGCCGCCCGGCCGCGCACCTACGCGCCCTCAGGACGCATTGGAACGCTCGCCGGCCCAGCCGCCACCCTGCAAGCCGCCGGTTAACGCCGGGGCGGGCTTGAGGCGTTTGGGGCAGTGATTACGCCATAACCCCTGCGCTCACGGCTTCATGTCGTTTTACGCCTGGGCTTCCGTGTGGCCGTGCGCGGAAGCGAAAGGGGTTTTCGCAAACGGTCTACGGCGCTGCGTGAAGCGCTTGGCGAACATTCAACGCCCACCCCGCCACGTGCGCTCCCCTCGTTGAACGTTGGCTGCCGAACGTTGGATGTTCGGCCTGGTCATTGGTCATTCTTCTCCCCCCGTCCTCCGCTCGAGCCCCAAGGCAGTTTTTTCCCCCTCGGTTCCGTTTGGCAGCAATAGCCCCCACAATAGTTTTTAAGAAATTGTCGGTTCGTGTAGTTAGGGATGTGGCATTGGCTTTGCTTAGTCCCTTGGCATGAATCCCGGACTATCCTCCAGCACCCTCGGCACATCCCTGCTCGAAGGCTGCCAGTCCGCCCCCGCCCCGGTCCTTGTCACCCCGGGTGCCACCGAGCAAGCCGCCTAATAACGCCTTTCTACCCCTCGACTCCCAAAACATTATGGCCGGTCTATTTGGCTCCCTTAACCAGTCCGTTCAGTCCCTCCACGCCCAGTCCATCGGCATCGAGGTGGCGGGGCGCAATCTGGCTAACGTCAATAACCCCGATTACGCTCGGCAACGGGTGGTCTTCGGTGACCGTGGCACCGTTATCACCCCCCAAGGCGCACAATCGCTGGGTATCGAGGCCAAGTCCGTCCAGCAGATCCGCGACTCCCTGATCGACCAGCAGGTCAGCCGCGAGACCGCCTCCTTGGCCAGCCTGACGGCCGAGAACGACATTTACTCCAAAACCCAGGCCGCGCTGGGCGAGTCGATCGACCGCACACAGACGACCACTTCCCCTGCCGCCGGCATGTCGGGCGTCGTCAGCGATTTTTTTAACGCCTTCCAAGCTTTCGCCGCCAGCCCCACCGACGTGGGCCAGCGCCAAAATCTCATTCAACAAGCCGAGATCCTCACCGAGCGCTTCAACTCCACCGATGCGCGGCTGGCGCAGGTGCAAGCTGACGCCGGCACGAATATCGCCGCCGATGTCGCCACGGTTAACGACCTATTGGCCACCGTCGCCTCGCTCAACAGCCAGATCGGTGGCTTAGAGATCAACGCCGTGGGCACCGCAGTCGACCTACGCGATCAGCGCCAAGCCGCCATCGAAAAACTCGCCGGCTTGATCGGTGCCGAGACCGCCCCAAACGCCACGCAAGTGGGCCAGGTGGATGTGTTTGTGCGCGACGGCAGCGGCAATGCGATTACCCTGGTCAGCCTAGCCTCGGTGAACAACCCGGTGAACTACATCGGCACGGGCCTGACCGCCGGCACCAGTGGTACGCCAATCGCCCTGACTTCCGGCAAGGTCAACGGCTTGTTCACGGCCCGCGACGGCGCGGTGCAAGACCTGCGCGACAACCTCAACACCTTCGCCGGTCAGATCGGGCTGGCCGTCAACACCGCCTATAATCCCCTCAGCACTCCTGGGGCCGACTTCTTCACATTCACCACTGGCTCGGCGGCTTCCACCCTCACGGTGGCCTCTGGACTCACCCCGGTTACCCTGAAATCCTCCAACGGTGCCGCGGGTGACAACACCCTGGCCGCCGCAGTGGCCGCACTCGCTTCGCACTCCTTTTCCGTTTCTGCGGGTGACGCGATCGACGGCACCTTTAGCCAGTTTTTTTCGGGTGTGGTCAGTGATTTTGGCCGCACCGTGGCCGGCACCGAAAACCGCCTGGAGGACCAGTCCAACATCACCAAACTGGTGAATCAGCAGCGCCAAAGCCTCAGCGGCGTTTCCATGGACGAGGAAATGGCCGACCTGCTCAAGTACCAGCGTGCCTTCGAAGCTTCCTCCAAAGTCATTTCCATCATCGACGGTCTGCTCGACGTCGTCATCAACCGCCTAGGCAGGTAACACCTAAAGCCTAGCTCATCCTCGGTCCTAAAACCCCATGAGAATTTCCACCGCCAGCACCTCCACCGCCGTCCTTATTCAACTGCAAAAGTTGAGCGGCCGCCAAGCCGAGCTGCAGAACCAGGTCGCCACCGGCCAGCGCATTTTCCTGCCTGGCGACGACCCCTCCGCCATGGGCCGGGTGATTTCCGCCCAGATGGAGCGCAGCTCGGTCGCCCAGTTTTCGCGCAATGCCGACACCGCCTTGGCGTATTCGCAGACCTCGTTTGCCGCGCTCGATCAGTTTAAGAAACTCTCCGACCGCGCGGGCGAACTCGGCGTGCTGGGCACCGGCAGCATCGGCACCGATGCGATGAAAGCCTACGGCGCCGAGGTTAACCAGTTGCTTGAACAGGCCGCCACGGTGGGTAACACCCGCTCACGCAACGACTACATCTTTGCGGGCACCGCCGTTACTACTCCTCCTTTTACGCTCACCCGCGACGTCTCCGGCAACATCACAGGCGTCGCCTACGCGGGCGATGCCGGGGAGATTTCCGTGCCGCTGGCTGACGGCACCTCGATTAAGCCCTCGACGGATTCGACCACCAACAACGGCCTGGCCGCCTTCATGACGCAGTTGATCGCCCTGCGCGACGCTCTGCAGTCGGGCAGCACCACCGGCGTACAGGCCACGCGCACCAATTTAGATACGTCAGAAAACCTTCTGGTTTCCGCTCTGAGTGAACACGGCGCGGTCCAGTTGCGCATCGAAGTCGCCCAGGCCCAACACAAGGCCCGGGGCGACGAACTGGACCGCCAAGTTTCTCTCGAGGCGGATGCCGATCTGCCCTCCACCATTGTTAACCTCAATCAGACCACGCAGGCCTACGAAGCGGCATTATCTTCTTCCGCGACCTTGCTCAAACTGTCGCTGCTCGATTACATTAGGTAACTTTACTTTTTTCGTACCCACCCATGAAAGTCCTAGCCGAATCACCCCAATTGCAAGACCTCGAGGCTCCACCCACGTTGGACCTCAGTTTCCCCAACGGCATCGTCGGTTTCCCTGAACACCGCCGCGGAGAGATCTTCCACTTTGCCGACCAATTGCCTTTCCAGTGGTTGCGTCTGCACGGCCCCTCGCCCCTGCACTTCGTGGTCATCGATCCTGCTGGTTTGCTGCCCGACTACACCCCCGAGTTGTTCGACGACGACGCCAACGCACTGGGAATCACCGAAGCCGCTGATGCCCTGTTATTCAACATTGTCACCGTTCGCGATCAGTCCTCTACTGCCACCGTGAATCTCGTCGGCCCCATCATCGTCAATCGTCATACGGGGGTCGGCCGTCAGGTCGTCATCGCCAACCACGCGCATTACAGCGCCCGCCACCCCCTCGTCACCGCCAGCTGATCTCAGCCATGCTTGTTCTTACTCGAAAGGTTAATGAAGCCATTGTCATCGGTGATAACATCGAGATTCGCATTACGCGTATCGATGGAGACACGGTGAAAATCGGCATCCAGGCCCCTCGCGAGATTTCGATCGTGCGCAAGGAGGTCCTCATTGATATCGCGGCGAGCAATCAAGCCGCCGCCGTTGCCACCCCCGCCGCTGGCGGAGCTGGTTCCCGTATGCCCTCGCTGCCCCGCCTGGTCGCCCCGACCCGGACTACCCAGCCCTGAACCCTCGACCCCATTCTCCTATGTCCCCTCTCAGTACCACTCAACAATCGCTTTTTCTCGCCGCTGGACTCGGCCGTATTCAATCTCTCAACGATGCCGCCTCCGCGCGCGTTTCTTCCGGCAAACGCATTGATTCGCCCGCCGCCGATGTCGCCGGCGTGGGTATGGCCGCCAAACTCGATGGCCAGCAGGCCCGCCTGCGTGGAGTGGAAATTAACCTGCAAAATGGCGTCAGCCGCATGCAGTCCACCGCCGGCCAGCTCAACACCATCAGTCGTGTGGTCACCCGCCTGAGCGAGCTCTCCGTGCTCGGCTCCAATGCCACCCAAGATGCCAACAGCCGCTCACTCTACCAAGTCGAGTTCACCAAGTTACAGGATCAGCTCCGCCAAACCATTGGTGGCACCACAGCCGAAATCGGTGGTACGGCCGATGTGAGCGACCCGTCAGGCACCTATAACGGCACGCGCCTGTTTGGTGCGAGTGCCGCCGAGACGCTTTCGGTCGGCTTGCAAGCCGACGAGCAGATCACCCTGCCGTCGATGGATTTGAGCAGCGGCGCCATGGGGGCGCTGATTAGCCAGGACGCCTCGGGCAACTACACCACGACGATCGCCAGCCTCGGGGCTGGCACGACGATCAACGACGCACTCACCCAGACTGGCCAGGTTTTGGCCAATGTGGGCGCGGTGCAGAGTCGCATCGATTTCTCGGTTAACATTGCCGCCACTGCCAGTGCCAACCACGAAGCCGCCCTTTCGGTTATTCGTGATGCAGATCTGGCGACCGACGTCACCGCGATTTCGCGCCTGAATATGCTCCGCGACGCCCACAACGCCATGCTGGCTCAGTCGCGTGATTCCGGTGCCAAGTTGATCAGCCTGCTATCGCGTAACTAAGCGTAAGAAAAAGGTTTAGTAATTCTTTGGGTGCTAACCTCGGAGGTGGCGCGAAAGCGCTGCTCCGAGGTTTTTTTTATGCCTTGGCAGGCAGTATCACCGATTTTGTTGAATTGATCTCTGGGGTAGTACGGTGCTTTAGCCTGAATTCCGAAGCTCAAACCAACCGCAGATTACACAGATTGCACAGATACAATCCCTTGGGAGGTAAACGGACTCAACTTGTCCCCTTTTTTCATCCTGTCTTTAAATTCAGTAACACTCTGTTATCTATGCTCATCTGTGAATTCCGTGGTTAAAACTTCGGCGTTCGGGTTTAATCAGTGCGCATCAGTGCTAATCAGTGGTTAAAATCCTGAATCCTAAGGTTTTAGATGTAGACCCCAAGCCGGGCATCGGCAACGAGCCGGTTAACCACTGATTAGCACTGATCACCACTGATAAAACCCTAACCACCGCCAACTTGATCGATCAACAACGCTACGGTTTAACCTGAATTCCGAAGTTCAAACCAACCACAGATTACACAGATTGCACAGATACAATTCCTTAGGAGGTAAACGAACTCAACTTGATCCCCTTTTTTCATCCTGTCTTTAAATTCAGTAACACTCTGTTATCTGTGCTCATCTGTGAATTCCGTGGTTAAAACTTCGGCGTTCGGGTTTATCCCGCAGGTTTACATCGCATTCTTCCAACAATCGCCGATGCGGGCTGAAGCACCGCACTCCTTTCGATCCGACAAGGTGTCACTGTTAGGCAACCTCGGACGCGCCGCCCAGAGCCTCCGTTTTTTGGCTCTGAGTGCACTTTAAATTTAAGGCCTGAGCCTTCCGTGCCGATTAGGGGGGAGTTTCCTGATGCGATCCCTGTTTCAATCCCTGTCGTCACCGTGGGTGTCGCCCGTGCACGGCGTTTATGCCGTGCAGGTACATAGCTGTGATCTGCACTTTACGGAGGGTTGCCGATGAGCGAGCCGCCCCTCCAACCGGGCTCTCTCGCTCCTGCGTTTCCGCTTTTGGCCGGTGACCAAGCGCTGCTTGATGCCATGGCTGCCTCAGCCGAGGGCATGGGTGTGTTAATCAGCCCCGCCGGTGTGGTGCTTGCGGTGGCGGGTCAGGCCGCTTTGGCCGTCGGAGAGGACTATTTTGCCGCTTGTGACCCCGAGCTCGGCGCAGGATTGAGGCAACTGATGGCGGGCGAACGCGCACTGTTCACTTACGATTATATTCGCAGCGAATCCGATGGTTGGCGTGTCCGCGTACGCGCGTCACCGTGGCGGCGGCCCGACGGCTGCGGGGCGTTGCTCATTCAAACCGCACGCCCGAATGAATCCCGGGTGCAGTCGGCGCGGGATTTGGAGCGGAGCAACACCCGGTTGAGTGAGGCGATCGCCCATGCGACCGATATGGCCGCGCAAGCCACCGCAGCCAACCAGTCCAAGAGTATGTTTCTGGCGAATATGAGCCACGAGCTGCGCACGCCCATCAACGGGGTGATGGGCATGGTCGGGCTGCTGCTTGATACCCGGCTTGATGCCGAGCAACGCGGGTTTGCCGAAACCGCCCGGGTGAGCGGTGAAAACCTGCTGCAACTGGTCAACGACATCCTCGATTTTTCCAAGATCGAGGCCGGTAAAGTGGAGTTGGAGTCGATCGATTTTGATTTGTCTGAACTGGTGGAAGAGTCGCTGGATTTACTCACCCTCAGGGCCCATGAGCGCGGGCTGGAGTTGGCGGCGGTGATCGCCCCGGGAACTCCGCTGCGGGTGCGTGGCGACCCAGGCCGGATCCGGCAAGTGCTGGTCAATTTGTTGGGCAACGCGGTGAAATTCACCGAGCGCGGCGACGTGGTGGTGCGCGTGGCGGTTCGGCCCTCCGACGCAGGCACTCCGCTGATTGGCTTCGCAGTGAGCGATAGCGGGGTGGGAATCGCCCCGGAGCGTGCCGCGCACCTGTTTCAGCCGTTTACCCAAGCTGATTCCTCGACCACACGGCGTTATGGAGGCACAGGCCTGGGTTTGGCCATTTCTAGGCAACTCGTTGAGTTAATGGGCGGCGAAATCACCCTGCAAAGCCGCCCCGGCGTGGGCAGCACGTTCACTTTTGCCCTACCGCTGCAGGCTGTTCCGCAGCCCGAGGCACCGCCACGGCCGTCGTGGGCCGGGAAACGTATTTTGTTGGTGGAGTCACATCGGCCCACGGCCGATCATATCGCTTTGTTGTTGGATGCAGCCGGTGCGCGCTGCGAGGTGGCGTCATCGCTGGTGTCGGTGCTCGACCGGTTGAGCGCGGCGGAGGGGGCGGGGTGCGACGTACTGATGTTGTCGGACCGAGTCTCGGGGGCGGCGGAGGCTTTGGCAGCCACCTTGTTGCCGCGCAGGAGTGAAGCGCCGAGGGTGCGGGTGGTGGTGCTGACGAGTTTGGTGGGGCGGCAAGCGCTAACGGGTGCTGCTGCGGCGCTTCCCAAGCCGGTGCGCGTGGGGGCGTTAAATCGCACGCTGGCCGCATTGTTTTGCCCGGTGGCGCCAGCAAAGCTAGCCCCGCCGCCGAGCACCGGAAATCGCGGCGGGTGGCGGTTGCTCTTGGTCGAAGACAATTCGATCAACCAGCGTGTGGCGCTAGCCATTCTCGCGCGTCTGGGCTACCGAGCCGATGCCGTTGCTAATGGCCTTGAGGCGGTCAGTGCGCTGTGCCGCGTACCTTACGATTTGGTGCTCATGGATTGCCAGATGCCCGAGATGGATGGCTATGAGGCCACGCGTGCAGTGCGGGCCAAAGGCAGCCCGGTGCTCAATTCCGCCATACCGATCATCGCTATGACCGCCAACGCCATGCAGGGCGACCGTGAGCGTTGCCTCGAATCAGGCATGAATGATTATCTCACCAAGCCGATCAGCACCAAAACGCTGGCTGAATGCCTGTCGCTTCACCTCGCTGCTTTGGCCACTCCCAACGAAACGCCGCCCGCAATCGACTGGGACGAGCTGCTTTTGGGGCTCGGCGGAGACGTCCCGCTGGCCAATGAGCTGCTGAGCCAGTTCTGCGGTGAGGTGGCGATCTATTTTGAGCGGGCCTGTGCAGCGCACGCGACGGGCAACACGGCTCAGTTAACGCGTATCCTGCGCAGCCTCAAGGGGGCAGCTGGCAACTTTTCTGCAAAGGGGCTGCATTTCTCCGCCTCCGAAGCCGAGTCCGCCCTAGCTCATGGTCTGGAGATGACCCCGTTAATGGCTGTTCTTGGCGCACAAATCAAGGCGGTGCTGGCAGACCATGCGTTGCGCCTCGACAGCCCGAGCCCCGTTGGTGTGAATCCTGTACCCTGATGCACGCTGACTCGTCTAATCTTCCCGTCGTTATTTTGGTCAACGATGATCCGCTTCAGTTGGATTTGCTTACGGGCATGCTCGCTCACCAGCCCTGGAGGGTGGTTGCCTGCCGTTCAGCCAATGAAGCGCTACGAGCGATGCAGCGCAATCTGCCCGCGTTGATCATCACCGATCTTTACATGCCCGAGATCGACGGATGGGCGTTTTGCCGAATGCTGCGCTCGGCCGCTTACAAGCGGTTTAACCTGACACCCATTCTGGTGCTCTCGGGTATTTTAGCCAGTGAAGAGGCGGCTGAAATCGCCGCCGAACTGGGCGCCACAGATTTTTTTCCGCTGCCCGTCGAAGCCGCACGTTTGCGTGATCGAGTTCGAGTGCTCATCGAAGCCCCTCCACTTGCGCCTGCGTGGAAGGTGCTGCTGGCGATGGCCGCCGGCCCCGAGGCCGCTGGCGTCCGGGCGGTGTTTGGCGCCCAGGGCTGCGAGGTCAGCCAGGTCGAGGACATCGCGGCAGTCGACGAGGCGCTCTCCCTAGCACCGTGGGAGGCGGTGATCTGTGATCTTGATTTGCCGGATTGCTCAATGGCCTTGGTGCGCATGTGGATTGCAGCCACCCCGCATTCCGCCTTCGTGTTGGTCACCTCTAATCCCGACCCGCAGGCGGCGGTCACGTCTATTCGGGCGGGGGCGAGCGTGCACACGCGGCGCCCTTATGCACCCGACTACTTGTTCGGATTATGCGAACTGGGCCGGCAAAAAAATTCGCTTATCCGCGCGCAACGCCTGCTAGAGCTGCGAACCGTCGAGTTGCGCAATTCCGATCGGCTCATCCAGTCCATTCTCGATTCGTCCGATCAGGTTTACTTGGTGATTGATCGGCAGGGACGCGTCGAGATGGCCAACCGTGCGGCGCGCCAGATCGCCGCCGAAATTCTGCCGCACCTGGCTCAAAGCGAGGATGCCGCCGTCGCCCAACTTCCCGCGTTGTTAAGCGACCGCACCCAGCAAAGTCTCGCGCAGGCCATGGTTGGGCAAGTGGTGCATCATGACGCGGCGGTCAGTGATACTGCCGGCCGCCGCCGGCGTTTAATGGTCCGCTACACGCCCTTGCCCGACGCCGATGGCCGCACCGCCCGAGTGTGCTTTAACGCCCAGGATATGACTGCGCGTATCGAGGCCGAGGATGCGCTCCGGCTGCGCAACCACGCACTTAGTTCCATTTCCCAGGGCGTGCTCATCACCGATGCCGAACTCAAGGTCACCTACGCCAATGACAGCTTCGTCGGCATGACCGGCTTTAGCCGCAGCGAGATCATTGGCTTGCCGTGTGGCTTTTTGAATGGCGAGCGCACCGATGAGGAATCCCTTTGCGACATACGCCGAAAACTCGATGCCGGCCTCCCGTTTTCAGGCGAGGTGTTGGACCAGCGTAAAAACGGCGAGTCGTTCTGGAGCGAGCGCTCGCTTACTCCGGTCAAGGATGCGCAGGGCACCGTCACCCAATACGTCGGCGTGCAGCGCGACATCACGGATCGCAAGCGCCGACAGGATGAATTGCGTTACAGCCAGGCTCGGCTGCAGGCGCTCTTCGATCACTCCAACGATGCCATCATGCTGGTCAACGATTCGGGGCGTTACGTGGAGGTGAACCCGGCGGCCTGTGCGCTGCTCGGTTATAGCCGTGAGGAGCTACTCAAGCTCGGGGTCGCCGAAATTTTCAGTAAAAGCGAACACGGCTTGGCCGAGGGTGCCTGGCACGAGTTTTTGGAGACCGGCACCCAACGCGGTGAATGTTCCCTGCTCCGTAAGGACGGCTCCCTTTCGCGCGCCGATTACAGTGCCATTGCGCATATCCAAAACGGGCTGCACCTGACGATCTTCCGCGACGTTTCCGAAAGCCATGCGCTCCAAGCCCAGCTCCTGCGCCAGCAGCGGCTTGAAAGCGTCGGCCGGTTGGCCAGCGGCGTGGCTCACGATCTTAATAATATCCTTACCCCCATTCTTATGGCTCCGGCCATGCTGCGCAGTTTTGTCTCCGACGCCGGAGCTCGCATGCTGCTCGAATCGATGGAATCGGGCGCCCGGCGCGGGTCCGCCATCGTTCAGCAATTACTGGCCTTTTCACGGGGCGAGGCGGGCGAAAAAGTCCGCCTGGATCTGCAAAAAGTCCTGCGCGAATCGTGCTCGATCATGCGGGAAACCTTTCCCAAGAACGTCGTCGTGGAGTTGGCTCCGGCGTCGGCTGAATTTTATGTCGTGGGCGACCCCAATCAGCTGCAGCAGGTGGTGCTGAATCTGGCTTTAAATGCCGCCGATTCCATGCCGCGTGGCGGGCGCTTGGTGTTGAGCTTGGAGGGTGTGGAGATTTCCCCCGCCGCCGCCGCTCGCGATCCGGAGTTGATTGCGGGGCGGCACGCCTTATTGACCGTGGTGGATCACGGGGTGGGCATCGCCCCCGATATCCTCGATAAAATTTTCGACCCGTTTTTCACCACCAAGCCCTTTGGTCAGGGCAGTGGCCTGGGTCTTTCGGTCGTGCTGGGTATCGTGCGCTCACACGGTGGTTTTGTCCGCGTGACCAGTCGTGTCGGGGTGGGCACGATCTTCAAAGTACACCTGCCGCTGCAAGCCGACGCGTTGGCTGTGAGCGCGCCAGCGGTCAAGTTGCCGGCGGTTAACCGACTGCCTCCATCCGGCGCAGGTCGCATCGTGTTGGTGATCGATGACGAAGCCGATGTGCGTGATATCATCCGGCTAACCCTGAGTCATGAGGGGTACCGGGTGATCGGTGCAGCGGGGGCTGATGCGGCCTTTTCCCAGCTGCAAGCCTGCGGCGGGCGCGTGGACCTGATTCTCACGGACCTGTCGATGCCCGGGGTGTCCGGGGTGAAGCTCATCGAAATGTTGCACAGTCGCCACCCCGAGCAGCGCATACTAGTGATGACGGGCAATGGGGCCAATTGTTCGGTGGCACCCAAGTTGCGCCATCTGGTGTGCGGTATTTTGCCCAAGCCCTTCGAGGTTTCGACCTTGGTGCTGGCGGTCAACCAGGCCCTGCAAGCACCGGCTCCATAAGGGGAGTAATTCCAGTTTGGGATCAGGCCGAGCTGATAACTGAAATTGGCCGGGGACGGCCAACGCCACACGGGAGCTGTAGGGTTGGCTGTCCCTGGCCAAAATCTGTGAAAGACTAAGTTCTAAAGGTAGTTCTAGGTTTTTTGCTTAAGCGGATAAAGTTTCGGCCAAATCGACCGATTGAGAGATGCAGTAATCAGTGGTGACCCTAGTGGGGTCAGTGCTGCCGCTTTCCCCAACCCCACCATACCCGTTTATCCTGTTATGAAATTAGGTACTAAAATCGTCTCCATCGTCTTCGTTGCCATCGCCGTGAGTGTCACGGCAGGGTTAGTGGTCCAGCACCGCGTTATCCGCGATCAGGGCATCGAGCTCACGCGAGGCACCATGCGGGCTGCCATCGTCGAGGCCGAGAATGTGCGTGGTACCATTTCTTCGATGAGCAGCGCCGGCGCGTTCGATATGCCCAAGCTGCTTGAGGAGTTTAAGCGTACGGGCGACCTGCGTAAGTCGACCCTCTACAAAACCGTTCCCGTGGTCGCAGCTTGGGATGCCATTCAAAAAGTGGCCGATGATAATAAATGGAATTTTCGCGTGCCTAAACACAATGCGCGTAACGAAAAGAACACCCCGACTGCCGACGAAGAGCTGATCCTTGCGATATTAGAACGCGGTGATGTGCCGGAGTATTTCCACGTCGATAAAGCGGCCAACAAAATCATTTTAGCTCGGCCGATCAAATTGACCGCCGACTGTTTGAGCTGCCACGGCGACCCCAAAAACAGTCCGACCGGAGACGGTTTGGATATGGTGGGGATGAAGATGGAAAACTGGAAAGTGGGCGAAGTCCATGGTGCCTTCGTGCTGCACGCCACACTCGACAACGTCGATGCGGTCGCCCGCGCCGGCATGATCAAAACGACCCTATGGGTGCTGCCAGTGGCGGCGCTGGTGGGGCTCGGCGCATTGTGGTTCTCGCGCAAATCGATTATCCGCCCGCTCGAAGCGTCCATCGCCGTGATCGACGCCGCCAGCTCCCAGGAGGAGTCCTCCGCACGGGAAATCTCCACGGCCTCCCAGCGCCTCGCCGAGGGGGCGAGTGAGCAGGCCGCCTCATTGGAGGAAACCAGCGCCTCATTGGAGGAGATTTCCAGCATGACCCAGCGCAACGCCGAGCATGCCGGTAATGCCGAGGGTATTGCCGCCCAAACCCGCAGCGCTGCCGATAGCGGCACCGCCGACATGGAGGAGATGGTTCGCGCCATGGGCGAGATCAAGTCGGCCTCCGATAACATTTCTAAAATCATCAAGACGATCGACGAAATCGCCTTCCAGACCAACATCCTGGCTCTTAATGCCGCCGTGGAAGCCGCCCGCGCTGGCGAGGCCGGTGCTGGGTTCGCCGTCGTGGCTGACGAGGTACGCTCGCTTGCTCAACGCTCGGCCCTCGCCGCCAAGGAAACCGCTGATCGCATCACGACCTCCATTGAGAAGAGCGAACATGGTGTGCGTGTGAGCAACAAAGTGTCTACCAGCCTTGCCGACATCGCAGACAAGGCCCGCCGCATGAATGAACTGGTGGGAGAAATCGCTTCCGGTTCAGGCGAGCAAAGTCAGGGTATTGCCCAGGTGAACACGGCGGTGAGTCAACTCGACGCGGTGACTCAGTCCAACGCAGCGGCTGCGGAGGAAACGGCTTCTGCATCCGAGGAACTCAGTGCACAGTCGATCGAGTTGAAGGCAGCCGTTGAGCAACTGGTGATGATTGTTTCAGGTGGTGCAGGCCGCGCCAAACCGGCAAACGCTGCGGAGACCCCACCACCGGCTTCCGGTAAACCAGGCAAGGCACCCCAAGCCGTTTTACCCGTTGAGAAAAAAGCGGCCAAGCCCAGTGCAAAGAGCGGAGGCCCCCAGCCCTCCTCGGGTAATGATAGCCTCAGCTTCCGCGATTGAATGTAGGCGCCAAATAGTCGGATCGGGCACGGACGACACGGAGGTCGTCCCTCCGCAATCGTTCTCATTTTCTTACTGCTACTCGTTCTCTCGCCTCCGAATTTCTCCCCCGGGGTCGGGCCGAGGCAGGGCCCACCTCGGTGTGGGCTGCGCCGGAGTTTTTTGCGGGAACGGGCTCGCGCAGACGAACGTGTTCCCTTTTTTTAACTCATGCCTTTTTTCATCGAACAGCCGCAGAAGTCTTCGGCAAATGTGTCACCGCTGTTGGATTCCGCGTGGCTGGCCTTTATGGATGATGCGCCTGCGATGATCTGGATCGGCGATCCATGGGGACGGTTGATTCACATTAACAAAACCTGGTGCAAGGCGACCGGCATGGACATCGCCTCTTATCAGGGAAATCGGGTTTGGGAAGTGGTCCATCCCGTCGATCGGGGGCGTCTTGCGGAGGCCGCTGCCGGCTTTACAGCGGAATCGATTTCCTATGAGTATCGGTTGCGTCAAGCCGATGGCACCTATCGCTGGGTGCATGAAAGCGTGCGTATTTGGCGCGACGGCCAAGGCTTGATGTTGGGCTATATCGGTAGCGCCACGGACATCCAGGGGCAGCGTGACCAAGAGCAGTATTTGGCGATCATCGCCATGCGTCAGACCTCGCTCACGTATTTCAGCCGTTTGGTGGTGGAGGTTGCCTCGCCGGCGCAGGTCAACAGCGAGGCACTCCGCTTGTTTTGCGAACATCTGGCAGTCCCGGCAGCCGTCCTGGTAATTCAGGCCGAGGAAGGCGGTGCGCTTGGGGTTGCGGCAGTGCATGGGCTCGACGAATCGACGCCCTTGCCGCAACTCTCCGAACTCACGCCGACGGGCGACACGCTTGATTATCCCGAGGATGCGGAGGCCTTCCCGTTGTTGCATTCCTGGATGAGCGAAGCGGGCTGGAGCGAAGGGGTAGCGGTGCCTCTGGACCCTCAGGCACCGCAGGTGGGGTGGATCATCGGTTTGCGCGCCGAGCCTGGCGCCGGCCCGATTGGGCCCCTGCATTATGCCCGCGATCTGGTGAGCATTTTGGCGATCGCGCACGCGCGCCACCGCACTCAATGCAAGCAGCGCGAGGGCGAGGAGCGTGCCCTTCAATTGCAAAAAATGGAGGCCGTGGGCCTGCTCGCCGGCGGTGTCGCTCACGATTTTAATAACCTGCTCACCGCCATTCGCTGCTTCGCCGAATTGTTGCGCGACGAACTTCAGGTGCCTGAACAGCAGGCTAAGGTGGACGACATCCTGCATGCTTCCAGTCGCGCGAGTCATCTGGTGCGGCAATTGGTGTCGTTTAGTCGCCAAGAGGTGTCTCAGCCCGAACCGGTCGACCTCAACTCGCTGGTTGATAGTTTACGCGGGTTTATCCGCTCGGTTCTCAGCGAACACATCCGCATCGACATCGAGCCCTGTGCCCAACCCGCTTGGTGCCGCGCCGACAGTAAGCAACTCGAGCAGGTGATTTTTAACCTCTGCCTGAATGCGCGTGACGTGATGATCACCGAAGGCGTGCTTACGTTGCGCATCACCTGCAGCGAGCAAGCCGGTGAAGGTGGGCGGCGGGTGCGGATGTCTGTGTCGGATACCGGTGGCGGCATCCCCGAAGCGGTGCGTGCCAAGCTCTTTCAACCCTTCCACACCACCAAGGCCCCTGGACGTGGCACGGGGCTCGGGCTGGCCACCTCCCTTGGCATTGTCCGGGGCTTCGGCGGCGATCTGACCTACGAGACCGAGCTGGGCAAGGGGACTGTTTTCCATATCGATCTGCCTGAAATCGCCGATCCGCTGGCCGGATACGTGGAGGATGTGTCTACGGGCTCAGCGCCCATAGTTGGCGTGCGTATCCTGCTGGTTGAGGATGACGATTTGGTTCGAATGGTGACTCAGATGATGGCCACGTCTTTAGGGCATCACGTCACCGCGTACAGCGATAGCCGGGAGGCGTGTGCTTGGGCGGAGCAAAACGGCTTGGCCGATATCGACCTATTGGTGACTGATATCGTTATGCCCGGTTTGGACGGGCACGGTCTCTCCACTCGTCTGCGGCAGATTAAGCCGTCGTTAAAAGTCTTCTACATGTCGGGCTACGTGGATGATCCGGCCACCATAGAGGCGATGGCGCAGCCCGGAATTTTCTTTCTGGCTAAGCCGTTCTCAAGTGATGAGTTCAGCCGTAAACTAACGGCCGCCTTGCAGGTCGTCTAAGGTGTGGCAGGCGGGCTGGGGACGGTCCCTGCCCGCGATTCCGAGTAGGCTGTAACATTTAAAGTGTCGGATCAAACAGCTATGGATTGCCGAAGGTTAACACTCCTACATCAGTGAGTATGAGTGCTCATCAGTGGTTAACTTGGATCGGGTTTGTTGATCCGGATACGGAGTTTTTAACCACTGATGGGCA
>CANIXX010000051.1 GCA_947471115.1 Opitutaceae bacterium
CCCTGCCTGAGGCGCGGCGTTGGGTTAAACGTGCGCTTGGCTCCGCCTACTTTTGCTTGGCGGCGAGCCCCTTGAGGAACTCGACCAGCGAGGGGATCGCTTCCACCATCTCATCGCGACAGGCTTCGTATTCCGCTAAATTGCCGCCGTACGGATCGCCGATTTCCTTGTCAGCTGAACGCGGCATGAATTCGCGGAAAAGATACACGTTCTTCGGTACCGGATCCATGGTGACTTGGATCATCGCCCGGTGGCTTTCGGTCATGCAAAGGATCACTACGGCCTCGTTGATCAACTCGCGGGTGAGCGGTTGGCTCTGGTGGTTTTTGATGTCCATACCCACTTTTTTCAGTGCGGTCACGGAATTGGTGGAGACCGGGTCGCCGGAGCGGGCGGCCACGCCTGCGGAGACCACTTTCCACGATTTCAGCGGCTCGGATTGAGCACTGAGCGCGTGGCGCAAGAGCGCCTCGGCCATCGGGCTTCGGCAGATGTTAGCAGTGCAAACGGTGACGATGGTTCCGGGGGTGGCCATGCGAACGGTGAGTTGAGGGGATAGCGTTGGGTTTGAAAGGCAATCCCCAGTTTGGCTAGAGCTTCTTTAAAGCAACCAAGCCGAGGTAGATGTGTACGGCGCGTAAGAGCACCGCATCGGTTGCGGCGGCGGGTTCGAGCGGGGTGACTTTATCGCCGGGCTGCTCGCCGGTGGATTTCTTAACCGTCATCTTCGGCTCGTCGCTGTGTTCGCGCATCAAGGTGCTTTCATCGTAGCGGGTTTTTTCGAGCCGGTCGGCGATGAGTTTTTCGGGGGGCGTACCGCTGGCTAGCGCGGTGAGGGCGAGCTGGGCAGCCTCGGCCGTGGTGTTAACCCCGAGGTCGGTTGTGAAGTCCGGTGCGTTGCGGCCAATGGTGAGGCAACGCGGTAATTGCGCCAGGCGTGTTCTCAGCGCGGGTGCGGTCTCGGGTTCTACGAGCGCGAGGATGAGCCGGTGCGAGGTGGCGCCAGCGGGCTTAATCGCAGTGAGCAGGGCGTTGGCCGCGTCGGCATCGGCTGGGGTGATTTGGCGCAGGTCGATCACCACGGCCGGGGTCTCCACAGGGATAGGAGTGGACTCAAGCTGGGCGCTGGGACGTAGGTAGAGGAGGCCGGGCGCGAGCTCGGGAGCGGCCTGTGCCGCCGCACACAGCGTGAGCACGCACAGGACGATGGCGGCTAACTTGGGGAGGCGGCCGCAGCGCTGGTTCATCGGCGGTTGAGCTGTTTAGCACCGATGTCGCGGCGGTAAACTTTGCTCGTGCACTGGATCTGTTCGCACACGGCATAGGCCGAGTCAGCAGCGGCGCGCAAGGTGGGCGCGAGCGCGGTGACGCCGAGCACCCGGCCGCCGGCGGTGACCACTTGGCCTGCGGGGTTTCTGGCCGTGCCGGCGTGGATAATTTGCACGTTATCCGGCAGCGTTGCCGGGAATTCGATAACGTCGCCCTTCGCGTAGGCATCCGGGTAACCCTTGGCGGCGATAACCACGCAAATGGCATGGCCCGGTTTGGTTGTAACGGGCAGGCCAGCGAGTTTGCCCAAGGCGGCGGCCCAGAGCAGGGCAAGTACGTCGGTGTCTAGGCGCGGGAGCACGACTTGGGTCTCCGGGTCGCCGAAGCGGGTGTTGTACTCCAGTACGCTCGGGCCTTTCGGTGTGAGCATGATGCCGATGAAAAGCGTGCCGCGGAATTCGATGCCTTCGTCGGCGATGGCGTTGACCGAGGGGCGCACGATCTCGTTTTCGATCTGGGCGAGCAGCGCGGGGGTGACGACATCGGCGGGCGAGTAGGTGCCCATGCCGCCGGTATTCGGGCCGGTGTCGCCGTCGCCGATGCGTTTGTGGTCCTGCGAGGTGGGCAGGATAACGTAGTCACGGCCCGAGGTGACCACGAGGATTGAGGTCTCTTCGCCGGTGAGGCAGTCCTCGACGAGGATCTGGCTGCCGGCGGCGCCGAATTTATTACCCGCTAGCATGTCGATGGCGGCGGCCTCGGCTTCGGCCAGGGTTTGGGCGACGATCACGCCTTTGCCTGCGGCGAGACCGTCGGCCTTGATGACGATCGGTGCGCCACGCGAGCGCAGGTAGGCGAGGGCCGGCTCGATCTCGGTGAAAATCCCGCAGGCGGCCGTGGGGATACCGTACTTAAGAAGAATCTGTTTGGTGAATACCTTGGAGGCTTCTAGGCGGGCGCCGTCGGCCTTGGGTCCGTAGGCGGGAATACCGACTTTGGCTAACGCGTCGACTAGGCCGAGAGAAAGCGGGACTTCGGGGCCGACGATGACGAAGTCGATTTTCTCACGCTGGGCCAGCGCGACGAGGCCTGCGATATCATCGGCGGCAATCGGAAAAACGGGAACCTCGGCGGCGATGCCGGCATTGCCCGGGGCGACGATCACGCGAGGGCAGGCTGGGGAGGCGAGGACGGTTTTGACCAGCGTGTGCTCGCGGCCACCAGCGCCGACGATGAGTACGTTTTTAGGAAGTGGGAAGGAGGCGGTAGACGCGGAAGACACGCTGGAAAAGAGAACGAGTCGGCTTAAGAGAACGAGAACGAATTTTCCCCATATCCCCCTGTACCGCTTGGGATCGAACGGATTTCGGGCACAAAAAAGCCCCCGCCGGCGTTAAAGGAAGGGGCAGGTTAACCCACGCAGGGTTTTTAGCGTGGGATTTAGGCGCGGCGGGCTTGGGCGCGGCGGGCTTTAACCGCTTCGTCGGCTTTGCGGTCGAGCCAGCGGATGAAAGCGAAACGCGGGACCGGGCTGTTGAACTGGGTCGGGCTCACGCTCTGGCCATGTTTGTAAAGGGTTTCGGGGTCGACGTAGGTGCCCAGAGCGAAGTCGACCAGAGGCAGGCCGAAAATGCCCGAGATGCCCTCGTTGCAGCGGATGTCGGCGTGGTGGCGGAGGTGGAATGCGTAAGCTTTGCGCCACATACGGCCGAAACGCGGGTGGGCGATGAGGCGGTCCCAAGTGTCTTGCGGCCAGTGTTCGACGGCGTGAACCAGCTCGTAGAGCGCGAGCGAGAAGGTAACTGCGATATAGCCCGCCAGCATGACCGGAGCGTCGGGCAGCAGCCACTGGCCGAGTACCAATAGCGGTGTGATGCCCAGGGAGAACATCGTCAGCGTGTACCACGGGAAGTAGGAGGCCTCGTGTTGTTTTTCCACCTCGATGGGGAAGGTGTTGCGGGCGATCGGGTCGTTGTCGATCAGGCCGGGAACGTCCTCGTTGGTTTGTTTCGAGCGGTGGTAGCCAATGTGCGTAAGCGCATGGTGCAGCGTGTGCTGCTTGTAATAATAGCTCAGGAAGGGGATGAGCGGGGAGTGCAGAATGTAACGGTGGAAGAAATACTCGAAGATTCCTGCCACCGCGTGCACGGCTGCAAAGCAGAGGAAGAACGCCATGCCGCTAGCAGCCAGTTGTTTTTGCCAAACGCCGGGGGCGACCCATGCAAGGATTGTCAAAATGCCGGCCAGCGAAACGACGACCGTGAAAATGAAGAGCAGCGGGGAGAATTTCTCCTCGTGTTTACCGCCGATGGTTTGGTCTGACATGGTGAGGAAGGATTAAGTTCGGTGGTGGCCTGAGCAAAGAAAGGTAGACTCCATCAGCAAAATATACGTCCGCCGAGCGTATTTTCAGGGATTCACCCCATTGCAGGAGTCCGGCGTGCGAGGGCAGGCTGGCGACGGGTTGGGCTTTTCGCTCCCGTTGACATGGCTGTTGAATCGTTTTTTATCACGCCCAGAAACCCAGACTGACGAATCCGTTTGGTCCGTTTAACCCCGATAATTTTTGCCCGTTTTTTAAGCCGCTCGCCAAAGCCACGATCCCATGAACCGCCCCGATCACACCTCCCGCGCGACCGTTTCAGCCGCCGCAGGCTTGGCGCATAGCGTGCGCGTGGCTGTGCTGGCGGCGCTGCTTGCGATGGGCGGCACGATGGATCTGTTGGCTATCGCCGTGACGGATACGACGGGGTGGACGGCGTGGAATACCTTCGGCACGACTACGCCGATGACCGATACCACGACCACGGATTCAGGTATATCCACATCGGTGGTTAATTTTACCGGAGGCATCTATCAGCAGGCTGGACTCCTCGGCGGTGATCAGTCGGTCATGTGGCGAGTAGATACAGCTACAACGGCTTCTAGTAAACGGTTCAATGGTGTCATCGGACTTGGTGTGGGCCTCACGGACAACCCTAACGAAATTAATTTTGTGATGCTGTTGTCGGCAACCAACGCGGCGCAGCGGGTTCGGTTTGCTTCGATGACCGGTGCTGGTGGCGTAGCAAACTCGCCTAGTGAGTTAACGTGGGGGGCAGTGGGTAATTCGGCGGGCGATGCCGGCAGCTCCAACAACTTAACTTCGAGTACTTATAACAAGAGCTCCGGTGTTATCACCTTTGCTCTGAGCTACGCCACCCTACAGCAAGCTATTCAGTCCTACGCGGGCGCGGCGTTTAGCAGCTTCGTGGTGGATGATCTAACCCATCTCAACTTTGTCGCTTTTACCGATTCTAGTGCTACTTCCGGTGGAGTGCCGATCAATGGCGATTTGTTTGGTGCTGCCAGCACCAGCACAACGCGGTCGTCGACCTCGTCGTTCACCTCCTTGGGCATGGGCACCACGCTGATCCGACCCGGCGGCGGGCCGATTCCTGAACCGGCTGCGATTTTCCAGCTCGGCGGGTTTGTTGGCGTGGGGCTGATCGGTTTCTTTTGGCGTCGGCGCCGGGCCGCCAAGCAGGCGGCTTCAGCACTTCGTTGCACGTGAAACTCCTCAGCGGTTTGGCCGACGCGGCGCGGTGTGCGTGGGCGCTCGTTTACTGGAACTCCCGCAAAACCCTGTTCGTTCTCGGCGGCCGACGCGGCAATGCGCCCTGTCAAAACCCCAGTGACATCGGCGGGCCTGGCGGTGTGCGCTGCGACGCCTGTTTGGACATGGCCGTCGCCATGCGCTTTCGGCGGGTTTGCCCGTTGCTGGTGGCGGGAGCGGATGGGCGCGGAGCCTTTTGCAGTGTTGCGGCGGACCGTGTAAGACCATTTTGGGGACGCGCAGCGGGTGTTTTTTGCGTAGCTGCCGTGCTGCTTTACCTCGGCGCTGCGACCTTTGCTTTTGTAGGTATGCGAGCCACCGGTGTCGCGACGTTATCCTGGCGGCAGGTGGCTTGGCCGGGGGCGTGGAATGAGATTCCGCAGGAACGAGCCAAATACTTTTTTCACCAGGCGTTGCTGGCGTGCGCTCGAAGGGATTATCCGGCCGCTTATCAGTCCATGGTCACTGCGCTTGCGCAGAACCCTTACCATTACGACGCTCGTCTTTTGGTCGCCCAATACGCTGCCTATTCCGGCGAAAGCCTCGGCTCGGACCGCTTGTTTGCGCTGGTGGAAGCCGAGTTTCCCGAGCAGCGGGAGCGCACCGCCATCACTTACCACGATACGTTGTTGGCCGTGGGGCGGTACGAGGTGTTGGCACGTCATTGCCTGAAACAGGCCCAAGCGGAGGCATCCCGACCGGCGTGGGTCAACTCACTCTTACTGTCGATTCATTTGGGGCGGCTCGGCTCGGCGTTTGTGGCGGAAAACCAAGCTGAAGTAGCACAACTGGGCGCGGATGCCGCCCGTTTGGTGAAAGCGGCGGCGGCGATGTCCAGCGGTGACTCGGCGGCCGCGCTTGCTGCTTTGCGTTACACCTTCACGGCTCCGGCTAACGATGGCTACGTCCTGCAGCAGCTCCAGTTATTGCTTAAAGTCGGCGCTCCCGTGGACGCTGAAATGGCGTGGATGGTTAATTCGCTCACGCTGCCCGAGTTTGACCGGTTACTTTCCCGGTCGTGGATTGACGCAGGCCAAGGCTACGGGGCGCTCGCGGCATTGCAGTTTTCCGCTCTCGTGGAGCGGGCGAAGGGGCCGGCAGAGTGGGACAAGCTGGCGGCCACGTTGGTTATGCAGCCTAATCGCGAGGCGTTGGGCTACTGGCACCGGCGGGCATTGCTTGCGGGCGAACAGGTCACGCACGAGCAGGCGAGTTTACTGTGGCTGGCCGCGCTGGTGTGTGGAGCCGATGTGGAGCGAGATACGTGGTCACGTTACTTAGCCGAGCGCTTGCGCGTCGTGTATCCACCGATCAAGTCGGTTAACTTCAACTCCAGCAGCGGCGCGGAATTGGGCTCGGTACCGTTTTTGGTGGGGCTGGCGCCGCTTGGGCGTAACACGATCGCCAGTCTTTATTGGCGAATGCAGCCGCCGTCGCCCCCGGTGCCTCCTGCGGCAGCCAAGCCGCGTAGGAACTAAGGTATTCACACCGATCTTGTTCGATTGAGCTCCGAGGTAGTGCGGTGCTTTAGCCCGTAGGTTTGGATCGTTTCCTTCTGACCATCGCGCCGATGCGGGCTAAAGCACCGCACTACTTTCGATCCAACACTTTAAATGAGGGGAGGGAGCAAACGCGTGTGCGCTCGGGGGTTAAGCTGCGCGTGAGGGGCAAGCGCGGGTTTTTACGTCGGTGGTGCGGAGCCCGAAGGCGCCTGCGTTCAACCACTGCGGCCGTAGGCGCGGAGGGCGCCGGCCGTCGAAATGGGCTGGGGCGTCTCGGGGCGCGCGGGGGCCAAGCTGCAGCGCAGAAGCAATTGCTCGTTTTCGCGGTCGAGGTGGAGGATTTGTAGTGAGCGTTGTTTGGTGCGCTCGAGTAACTCCCCGCCGTGTTCGCCGACCGCACTGGGGCGGGCGCGCAACGATGCGACACTGGCTTCGAAGCGTACCGCGAGCGCCAGTTTGCGCTCACGCCATTCGGCATCCGGAGCATGACGTTGTTGTTTAAGAATGCGGTTTTCCTCCAAGCAAAGTTGGTGGAGTTCGTCGCACAGGGCGAGGTGGTGCGTCAGGGTGTCGGCAAGGCTCATTGGGTAAGGGGGGGGGCAACGGGAGGGGGAACGGGACCTAAATCGCGAATTTGATTACGCGTGGAGAGGGTCCAAGCGATCTGGGTACTGCGCCACGCCGCCATGCGCACGATATCGGCTAGATTTTCCGGCGGTTTTTCGCCCGCCATTTTCTGGATTTTGGTGTAAGCCTCAGTTGCAGCGAGCGATTGATCGAGGCGCTCTAGGCACAGTCCGAGTTGGTAAAGCACGGGTATGCGCCAGGCGGGAGTGGGGTCGAGTGCCTCCAGCGAGCGGTACACGAGCAGCGCGGAGGCAAATTCGCCTTGTTGGTAAAACTGGTTGGCGAGTTGGTTACCGGTGCGGCGCTGCCAGGTCTGCCACGTGCCGCTTTTGTCGCCGCGGGCGCGCTCATTGTTGAGCAGGTCGAGGATGACGCGCAGTGATTCGTCGCGCCGGCCGAGCTCACCGAGGAGTTGGGCGAGCAGGAAGCGGGCTTCGGGGCCGTTGGGGTCGTTGGGGTCCTGACCGATGAAGACGGTAAGGGCAGTCACTGCGCCGGTTTTGTCGCCGGCGTAGATTCGGGATTGGGCGGCTTTAAAGCGAGCACGGGCGCGGTCGGCCGGGGCCAAATCAAGGAGGTCAAGGCGGTTAAAAAAGCGTACAGCTTCCGGGTAGTTGCCCATCGCCAAGTGGGTTTCTGCGATTTCAAACTGGGCGGTGCGCACGATGCGGCGGTAGCGCTCGGACTCCGCTTCGGGCAGCTTGAGAGTGGAATTGATCACCGAATAAAAGCGGGCCATGGCGAGCTTGGGGCTACCGAGGTCGCGCAGGGTGCGGCCGAGTTCCAGTAGTGCGGTGGGCAACTCGGCGCAGTCGGGGTGGTTTTTAAGCAAATGCTCGTAGGTGGCGGAGGCTTTTACGCCGTCGCCGGTGAGCCTGTGAGCACGCGCCAGGCCGAGCAGCGCGATGACTTCCTCCTCGTCGTTACGGGCGGTGGTGGCAATTTGCCGGTAGGCGATCAGCGCGGAGGGGCCGTCGCCGGCAGCCAATTTGGCCGCGCCGATGCGAAGCAGGCTGGCACGTTCTTCGGTTTCTATTTTGGCGGGCGTGTCCGCCGCCGCCGGCTTTTCAGCCGACGGCGGGGCATGCGACTCGCCATGTCCTGCCGTCGCCGATTCCGCGTAGGCGGCAATCGATGACAGCAGGGTGGCTAGCAATAACCAAGGCAGTGAGGCAGAGGACTTCATTT
The DNA here is from genome assembly GCA_947471115.1 of Opitutaceae bacterium. Classification (GTDB taxonomy): domain Bacteria; phylum Verrucomicrobiota; class Verrucomicrobiia; order Opitutales; family Opitutaceae; genus Rariglobus. The sequence continues at coordinate 8,182 of CANIXX010000051.1, forward strand.
CAACTCATAGGTGGCTCGACTGACCGGGTTGGCCGGGGGCATAAAAAACGGCAGGATGTCGTCGACCCGTATGTTGGTACGGGGGGAATACGCGTCCGGAACGAGTTCTATGCCTCCGGGTGGGGGAGGTGGCTTGGGAGTCGGGGGTACGATCACAAGCTCGGGTTGGGGGGTGCTGGTTGGGGCGGTGGCGTCGTCCGGATTTTTGGCCGAGGATGGCTCGCTCTCTGGCGCTGGAGCCAGGGGGAGTGATTCCCACGGCCGCACGGGTGGCGGCAACGTCGTTGGTGTCTGGGCAAAACGCAGGGCCTGAGGCGCATCTTGTAGCAAGTAAGGCAGGGAAGCGTCGACTCGAGTGGCGGCCTCGTTGGCTGCCATGATCGTAACTAATATACAGGCTGCGGGCGTACCGATCCGATTGGCAGCCGAACGGATTCTTACGAATCCGCACGGCTGCCTTAATTGGGCGGTCATGGGAGGGTGGTTCAGTGTTAGTTTTCACAGTTCCATCCTGGTTTGGGTTCAAGGGAGATATCGGCACAAACCCGTGCAAACTTGAGCGGCTTTTTTTGAGGCCAGCCCTTGGCGCGGAAGCATGGCGTGTAGTTAACTGAAGGGCTGCGGGTTGTGTTAAAACTTAAGCATCCCTGTAGCGAAACGACGGAGTTGTTTTGAAGTCCAACCGGTAGCGCGCCGAACTTCCACTACGCCGCTCCCGCTTTCGATCAGGCCGACGCGCCATCCACCTCGAGCCCCATCCGCTCCGCACAAAACGAGCGCATGTCCGCCGGCATCGGCGCACGGAAGGTAAAGGGCAATCCTGCCGCCTCTAGGCCGATTTCGGCGCAGTGCAGCGCCTGGCGCTCGAGTAGGAGTTTTTCGGCCAAGGCGGGAGTCCAGCCGTGGTCGATGAAGTCGAGGTAGCAGCGTGAGTCCGGCCCGTAGATCTTGTCGCCGACCACCGAGTGGCCAAGCCATTGCAGGTGCGCGCGGATCTGGTGTTTACGGCCCGTCTCCAAGTCGGCTCGAACCAACGAGAATCCGTTGGCCACCGCTTCCGGCGTGAAGTGCGTGACCGATTCCTTGGCCTCCATATCGCCGCTGCGAACCACCGCGCTTTTAACAAAAACGGGGCTGTGCAGATCGACGCCGAGCGGTTGGTTAACCGTCACCGGTTCACGTAACTCACCCCAAGTGATCGCCTGGTAGCGTTTGGTGACGCGCCGCTCCTGCACTGCTTTTTGCAGGCGCGAGGCCATTTTGGGGTCCTTAGCCAGTAGGATAATGCCGCTGGTTTCCCGGTCCAAGCGGAACACCAAGTGCACGGTGGGCAATTGAGTGTATTCGCGCGCTGCGCCCACCAAGCTCGACCACGGGCCGGCCTTGGAGGGGTGGCAGACCACGTCGCCGGGCTTGGAGAGCACGAGGAGGCGGTCGTCCTCGTGCACGATCCAGGTGCGCAACTCGTCGGCTGCGATCAAACGCACGGTACCTTCGCGGGGCTCGGCGCGCCGGGGTGGCCACGCGCAGGCGCGAATGGGGAAATCCACCGGCAGGGGCAGGGGTGAGATGGACGAGGGTTTCGCAGGAGCTGCAGACGCTCCATCGTTCACCGGCACGGCGGGATCGGGTGGGCTCATGCGGAGGCCTTGGCCAGGCGCCAGCGCGCCAGCACGACCGCACTGATGCGCGTCACCCACGTTTTGGGCAGCAGGCCAGAGAAGGATGTTAGCAGTTTGTTTTTCCAGCCGGTGACGACGAGCGCTTTACCCGCAGCCAACGCCTGCAACGACTCGTCTACGACCTGCTCGGTGGTTTGGCCGAGCGAATCGGTGACGGAGCCTTTTTTAAGGCCGGCGCGGCGGAAAAATTCCGTGGAAGTGGGGCCGGGGCAAACCGCGAGGGTGCGCAGGTCGGTGCCGCGCAACTCCTGGTTAAGCGCGAGGCTCCAGTGGAGCACAAAGGCCTTGGTGGCACCGTAGGTGGCGAGGTAAGGGGTGGGCTGGAACGCGGCGGTGGAGGCCACCGTGATGATCGCTCCCCCGCGCTGTTTGAGCACTGGCAATAATTGCCCAGTCAGATCGACCACGGCGCGCATATTAACGTCCATCATCTCCAGTTGGTGCGCTAAATTGGGCTCCGGAAAATGGCCGTACGCGCCAAAGCCGCTGTTGTTGATTAGCAGAACTGGCCCTCTTGGAGCGACTTCCTGCAAAAAATTTAATACCTCGGCTGCTGCGGCGGCGAGGGCCGAAGATTGTGATAAATCGCAGGGAACTTGGCGCAGGTTAAGCTGACTCAGATTTATGTCCGGAACACGTCGTGAAAGATTGCAAATGGGCACCCCGCTGTGCAGCTTCGCCACACGCTCGATGAACGATTTTCCAATACCGGAAGAGCCTCCCGTCACGATGACGGCTGAATACTTAAGGAGCTCGTTGCTTAGCGACGACATAGCATCGATCAGGCATTCAATTTCAGGCTAGGTCTAACCAAAAACATACCGCAGTCATGAATAGACAAAAAAATAATCAGGAAGTGATCGTTTCAGGTATCCATCTCGAGCTAACACCGTCCCTTAAAACCTTTGTTCAAGAAAAAGCGGAACGCCTGTTCCGTCATGAGGAGAGTATCAGCCGTATACGCGTCGAACTGGAATGTGACCCTAAGCAAGCCGTGGCCCAGCGCTTCACCGCCAAAGGCCACCTGCAGATCCAAGGGCCGGATTGTAATGTATCGGTGTCCTCCGACGAATGCCATAAGGCCATCGCCATGCTGATCGATAAACTCGATCGCATGTTGGAGCGCCGCGCACGAATGATGAAGTCCAAGCGCAGTCATCAACGCGCAGCCGACTTAGAGGCTGCCCTTCCCGAAGGGTACTAAGAGTTAATTCTCAGCAGTTCCGTTAGGTTTTTGCCGAACCCGCCGCTCCTAGCCCGGCGGGTTTGTTTTTTTTGGGGGCGGCGCGAGTCGGGCGCAACGTCGCGAAGCTGGACCCGCCGTAAGCCAAGTAATACAGAGAAGATTTTGGCGCTACATACACGCGTTGGCGGCCGCTTTTGAGTGGAATTTGATTCCGGTGGCGGCGACTTGCCCACCTAATGCGGGTTTCATGCGTCTTTGCCGGATCACCCTGCAGCACTTCCGCAATGTCCCTTTCGCCGAACTCGCGTTCGCCGGGCGGCAGCAGTTTTTCGTGGGTACTAACGGCCAAGGTAAAACCAACCTGCTGGAGGCGGCCGGTTTTGTGAGTGCGTTGCGTTCATTTCGCACCACCGACACCCGCCTGCTCATTGCCCACGGCCAACCCGAGGCGGCGCTGGCGTGCGAGTTTGAGCATGAGCGTTTCGGCGTTTCCAAACTGGTCATCAAACTGCGCGCCGGGGGGAAAGAGGTCTGGTGCGACGGCGAAAAGGTGACGCGCCTAGGCGACTTCCTCGGGCGGTTTCCAACGGTAGTGTTTTCGTCGCAGGACCAGCAGTGGGTGCGCGGCGCGCCGGGGCTGCGGCGGCGGTGGCTTGATTTTACGCTGGCTGCCATGGATCCGGCCTATTTGCGCGCTTTGCAGGCCTACCACAAATCGCTGGCCGAACGAAATGCGTTGCTCAAACGCGGCGCGGGCGGGGCCGAACTAAGCGCCTTTGAAAAGCCGTTGGCGTTGGCCGCCGCCGAGGTCCAGGCCAAGCGCTCCGCTGGCATCGCCGAATTGGCCGGGCATGTGACCACCGCCTATGCGCAAATCGCCGACGGCGCCGAACGCGCCGGTTTGCGCCACGCCCCCGATATCACCGCTGAAAACGCGACCGCCTGGCTGGGGGTTTTTGAGCGGGGCCGGGGACGCGACCTTCAGTTCCGCACCACAGTGGCCGGGCCGCACCGCGATGATTTCCATTTTTTGTTGGATGACCGGCCGGCGCGCGACTTCGGCTCTGAAGGGCAGCAGCGCAGCCTGGTGCTGGCGCTGAGGTTGGCTCAGGTGAGTTATTTCCGGGTGCGCGCTGGCGTGGAGCCGTTGTTGCTGGCCGACGATGTACTTGGCGAATTGGACCCGGCGCGGCGGCGGCGGTTTTGGGCCACCTTGGGCGATTCGCGGCAGGTGCTCGCCACCGGGACCAGTTTACCCGACGCGGAGTTGGGCGAATGGGAAGTCTTTCGGGTGGCCGGCGGCGTTTTTAGCAAGGAGGGCGCGTGAACCTCGCTCCGTGGCAATGGACGCTGGCGTTGGCCGGCGCGCTCCTCGTCGGACTTTCAAAAACCGGGATCGGCGGACTGGGCATGGTGGTGGCGGTGATTTTTACCAGTTTTATCCCCGCCAAGCAGGCCAGCGGCGTTGTCCTGCCGTTGCTGATCTGTGGCGACCTGATCGCTGTGCTGGCCTACCGTGCGCACGCGCAGTGGGCGCATATTTGGCGGCTGTTGCCTTGGACGGTGTTGGGCGTGGTGGCGGGGTATTTGGCGCTGGGGCGCATGGGCGACCGCGAGGCGCGGGTGTCGATCGGCGTGATCATCGTGGGCATGGTGGCGGTGCAACTCTGGAGGCGGGCGCGGGCCAAGCCGGGTGAATTACCCGAACTGGGCGCGTGGTTCGCACCGAGCTTGGGTGTGCTGGCGGGGTTCACTACGCTGGTGGCCAACGCAGCCGGGCCGCTTATGGCGATTTACCTGCTGGCGATGCGCCTGCCGAAACTGGAATTCGTGGGCACCAGCGCGGTGTTTTTTCTTCTGCTCAATTTCTTCAAAGTCCCGTTCATGGTGAATCTGGGGCTCATCACGCTGGACAGTTTCAGCTTCAATTTACTGCTGGCGCCAGCCGTGTTGCTGGGGGCGTGGCTCGGGCGGTTGCTGCTGCCCAAGATCAACCAGCGGGTGTTTGAAAACCTCGCGCTTGGCCTGAGCGCGGTGGCGGGACTAAGGTTGTTGTTTTAAATCTTTTTCCAAAAGCCATGGCGCGAATGAACGTTAGGGACATGTGGGCGGCAAAACTGGCGGGCGGGCCCATGCCTGCGGCCAAGGCCGCGCCAACGCGTAGCGCCGGTTTGGGCACTGGCGCGGGGGTGGCCGCGACATTCTCGCTGCAACGCGCACCGTTTGTGGGCGCGGTGCTGGGCATCGACCCCTCGTTGCGCGGCACCGGGTTGGCGCTGATCGAATTCGCGCCCTCGCGCCAGCCGGTGTTGCTGCGCTGTCGCACGCTCAAAATCCCGTCCAGTCGGCCGATGTCCTATGCGCTCGGCGAAATCCACAAGGCGGTGGCGACTTTTTTAACCGATTTCAAGGTGCGGCACGTGGCGCTCGAGCAGACCATTTACGTGCAAAATTTCCAGACGGCGCAGATTTTGGGGGCGGCCCGAGGCGCGGCCATTTCGGCGGCGGCACTGGGCGGCATGGATGTATTTGAATACGCCCCGTTACGCGTGAAGCAGGCAGTGACGGGCGCGGGTCGGGCGAGCAAGGAGCAGTTGGCTCGCACCGTTATGGCGATGCTTGGTCACGGCGCTGTGCTGGCGGCTGACGAGGCCGACGCGGCGGGCGTGGCCCTGTGCCACGCGTTCACGTGGCGGGAGTGAGGAGGGAAATCCTCGTACGCGCCCCTTCGTCCTGCCGATTTAGGGGCTAGCTGGGCTGCCGCCGAGGAAGAGTAATTCCATTTTGGGCGAAACATGGTGGAGGGCGTCGGCAGCCTCGTTCGTGTCGCTGGTATCGGCGGTATCAAGGATGACCATTTTGGGCTGGTCCCATTCTAGGCGTTGGCAGGCCTTGTCAACCGAGGTTAACCAGACCGGTTTGAGGTCGCCGCCAAGTTGCCGGAGAAAATCACTCACCGCCCGTGCCATCATGGGACTTCGCGTGATGACCAGCACCGCCTGTCCGGGCGCGGGTTGAACATCAATGGAGATGATAAAGGGGCTGGAGGAAATAGGGGTATTGGAGAGCATGGGTTGAGGTGGTTTGTCTGGCCTCAGCTTAGTCGAAACCGCATGTGCCTCCCATCGGGGGTTCCCTCCCTTTCGGTGCAGGTAAACACCCCTAGTCGACTAGGGGATTTGACGCCTTTAAGCGGACTTTAGATTTGCGGTCCGAGGCTGACCTGCGCTTGGTGAACGACTTTTAATTACCATGAAGCGCACCCATCATTGCGGCCAGCTCACCCCGTCCGATCTTAACGCGAACGTTTCGCTCCTAGGTTGGGTGGATTCCATCCGCGACCACGGCGGTATCCTGTTCATCGACTTGCGCGATCGTAAAGGCATCACCCAGGTGAAGTTCGATCCGCAGGTGAATCCTTCGCTCGCCGCCGAGGCCTCCCACCTCAAGCCCGAATCCGTCATTGGCGTGGACGGCACGGTCGTCGCCCGCCCCGAGGGCACGGTTAACAAGACGCTGCCCACCGGCGGCATCGAGGTGGACGCCTCCACGCTGACGATTCACAACATCTCTGACACCCCGCCGTTCCCGCTCGACGATATCGGCGGCGACAAGGTCAACGAGGACCTGCGCCTCACCTATCGTTACCTCGACTTGCGCCGTCCCAAAATGCGCAAAAACCTGCAGGTGCGCCACCGCGCCGCCAAGTCGATCCGCGACTACTTCGACTCCCAGGAGTTCATCGAGGTGGAAACTCCCGCGTTGTTCAAATCCACGCCCGAGGGCGCGCGCGAATACCTGGTTCCGTCGCGCATCCATCCCGGCGAATTCTACGCGTTATCCCAGTCGCCCCAGCAGTTTAAGCAGATCCTCATGGTCGCCGGCGTGGAGCGTTATTTCCAGATCGCCCGCTGTTTCCGCGACGAAGACCTGCGCTCCGACCGTCAGATGGAGTTCACCCAAGTCGACGTCGAAGCCTCGTTCATCACCCGCGAAGACGTTTACCGCCTGTTCGAAGGCATGATCACCAAGGTGTGGAAGGATGTGCTCGATGTGACCCTCGCCGCGCCGTTCCTACGCATGCCTTTTGTTGATGCGATGAATCGCTTTGGCGTGGACAAGCCCGACCTGCGTTTTGCCATGGAACTGAGCGACCTCTCGCCGATTTTCAAGGATTCAGCCTTCAAGGTGTTTCAAGCCACGGTGGCCGGCGGCGGCGTCATCAAGGCGTTTACTGCCAAGGGTCTGGCCGACCTCACCCAAGGCGAACTGAAGGCGCTCGAAGATGTTGCCAAGTCGCTCGGTGCCAAGGGGCTCGCCTTCATCAAGGCAGAAAAAGGTGAATGGAAATCGCCCATCGTTAAGTTCTTCTCTGATGCCGAAAAGGCCGCGCTCACCGCGCAACTCGGTATTGAGGAAGGTGATATGGTGTTCTTCGCCGCTGCGCCGTGGGAAAAAGCCTGCGCCATCCTCGGTCGCATCCGCCTCGAAGCCGCGCAATTACTGGTCAAACGCGGCAAACTCACCATTCGTGCCGA
>CANIXX010000052.1 GCA_947471115.1 Opitutaceae bacterium
GGCGCGTAGGGGTGGGTCGAGAAAATGTCATAGCTACCTGCCACCTCGGGCGAGGCGGCATGCACCCCGCGTACAAACGGCACATCCGCGCCCCCACCCCCTGAGGTGCCGAAGCCCACAACCTTCACCTCCGGCCATTCGGCCTTAATTGCGCGGTACGCCCGGGGCAGGAGAAGGGCGTAAAGTTGCTGCCGCACCCGATCCTGCTCCTGCCGTGCCTGACGCGCCTTTGTGTCGCCCTTGGGCGGACGCAGCCCCTTTTCCGCCAGGGGGCGGTCGAGATAAAACAGATTCGGCTCGTTGAAAATCTCGATGTGGCGCAGCGGCCGGTGGGGCAGCGCCGGATGCTCCCGAAAAAACGTTCCATTCGGCCCGTAACGCCGCAGCACCTTTTGAACATCGGCCACGTATGCCACGATGAACGCCTCGTCGCTCTCGAAGTCAGACCGGTTGCGCCACCGCCAGCCCAAGGCCGAGGGCGCTGGGAAGGGATCGCGCGCCGCGATCGTGAACATGACTTCGACGTCGTCTTCGACGAAAAGCCGCATGACCTCATCAGTGATCGGCCCGCTCAGCCGGAAATTGCGCCAGCCGATTTCGCGCAGGACGGCGTGCCTCCGACGGTACTCCTCTGCCCAACAGTAAAAGGCATAGACTGGCCGCGGGGTGCGCGGTGCCGCAATGATCCGTTCCAACGGCGGCAAGGCGGAGCGATCCGGCAGCCGCCAAGAGCCGGGGATGACCGTCGGCTGCTGCAAGGGAGGCGGCGTCCGCATTTCGGCCGCTGGCAACGTCAGCACGCAGAGCAGAAACGCACCGGTCAGCCGCAGTGGAACTCGCGGCCAACCGGTGCGCAGGGATCTCCCCGGTTGTTGCGCCCGGCCACCCTCGTCCTTGGTCGGTGGCACCCGCTTAGCCCGGCCCGGTGGACAGCGCCCAGCGAGATCGTTGCTACGTCTTGAGTCTGCTTTGTCTTGGTCACGAGGGTTCGGCATGTTCATTTCGTAAGGGGCACCATTACGACCCAGCGCCCGGTCAGATTACAATTTACTCAGGGAGGTCGGCGGCAGGACGATTACTTGGAGGCCAAGCTCACTCGCTGAAGCGGTGAGAGGCGCTCATGGGCATCGGCTGCATACAATCCGGCCAGAATTGCGCGCACGCGATTGGCGAGGAGTCTCAGGGTGGGTTTCATCTACTCTCCTGGGGGATGACGCTCAAGTTGCCATTGGCCCTGCCTGCCGATGGTGGCTTGAAGGGTGCCTGTGCTGGTCTTCACTCGAAAAACCGACTGCTTATCGCCCTCGGTGACAGTGATGCCTTTCGCGAGTTCGTTAGGATCGGCATCGGTGGCGTGAGGGATCACGACGAGGCTAAACCAGGTGGGAGCACCGGCCTTCACGGTCTGTCGGGAATAGGCGACACGCCAAGTCGTGTCGCGTTGGAGTTCCTTATACTGGGCTCCGCCCCTGGCTTCGGGTATATCCTGAAGACCGACGGTTTGCTGGGGTGGACCGGAGAACCAGGCGAGCATGCCTGAACGATACTGTTTCGGGTCGGCGAGATTCACGGAGCCAAAGGCACGCTCGCCGCGCGTGCTGAACCATTGCGGCCCCTTGGCATCCACGGAATACATCTGCCAAAGGGAACCGGCATTGAAGGCGTCCACCGTCTTACCTGGTGTGAGATCATCGCGCACGAAGACGATGCCCTCCGCCGTGAGGATGATCTGCCGGACAAGCGACGTGTCGAAGCTGGCATACGGGTCAAACAGGATGTGAGCATACGCGTCCTTGCCACGCATCTCCGTGGAAGCGTTCTTCACATGGGCGGCGAGCGTCATGCCTTCGAGATCCGCCCAGCCCGAGTTGGAGACCGAGGGGCGAAGTTGTACCTTGGGCCTGCTTTTGCCATGCCACTTCACATCGATCGAAAAGGTCTGGTAGTCGTCTAGGCTCACCGTGAGCCCCAGCGGTTTCGCGCTGACTCCGTTGTTCACGATGGGCACGTTGAGCGCGTGGCTGCCGGACGTGGCATCGTCGATGATCGAGAGCCCTTTTCCCTTCCAGTCCATGCCGCGCTCGAAATCGAAGAGCTTCTTCTCACCACGCGCACCGGATAGCCGGACATTATCGATCACAAGCGACTGCTTGTTCTTGATGCCAATATCACCAAAGGTGCGGAGCGAGATTGAATCCACTTTGCGCGTGCGCCCGGTGCCGTCGAAGCGTTCCAGCGGGACGTTCAACGTGCGCCATGTGTCCTCGGGCCATCCGTCATCAGGGAAACCGGAATTGGGCTCGTTCAGGAGCACGACATTGCCGCGCGATGCAGCCTGAAAGTAGCGCCCGTATTGATAAAAGTGAGGCACATGACCGCTCTCGTAGTAGCCGATGGAAGGGCGCTGCTCGTAGAGCGCATGATCGCCAAAAGAGAGCAAATTCATCATCAGCATCGGTGAGCCAGGATCGAGCGAACTGCGCAGGATGAGAAAGCCATCGCGGTCGCCCATATCTTGCACGCTTCGTCGTGTGATACCGCTGACGAAAGCGGGCTTGGTGGGCGGCGATTTGCACTTGGCGAGTTTGACCGTGGTCAACTCCGTGCGGTCCGATGGGATCAGTCCGGCGAGGGACTCATGACATTCCAAAAAAGCATCGCTCAGGTTTCTGGGCAACGGCGTGTCAAAACGGACGAGCCGCTGAAAAATCTTGTGCGACGCATACAGAAAAGTCGGGTCGTCGTAAAGCGCGGCAGCCCACTCAAAAACATACAGCCAGGTGGGGTGGGCAGCATTTTTGAAATAGGCGTGCCCAAACTCAGGCATGAATCCATTCGGACTGAGCACGTCGCGGAAATTGCCGAACATCCGGTGAAAGCCCGCCGACTTGCGAAGATCCTCCACCCGGCCCAACTCATCCGCGAGGGAAACGAGATACTGCACCGACACCGGCGTGTAGGTCTTTGAGTCGAGCCACAAATCGCCGGTGCGCATCATCTTTTGCCACTGTGCATCCAGCGGGGCACGGAAGTCGGTAAACTCCGCGGGATACAAACTGAGCGCACACGCAATGGCACAAAAACGCGCCAGGTCCTGATTCCCATCTTTGGCCGGCAGGTGCTTTCGATAGACCTCCATGCCGCCGACCACACAGGCATGGAACCGCTGTTCCCACGCGGGATCGAACTGCCCTGCCTGCTTCAGCAACTTGCCCGCGAGCACGACGGGGTAGAAGCCAAAGCAATCGGCAAGGATGTCGTCATTGCCGGGCGCAAACTCCATCATCAGTGCGAACTGCTCACGCCCGCGGCGAAGATAACTCGCGTCGCCCGTCACCTGCCACATACGCAATTGGGAGGCGACGATCCTCCCTGAGAACTTGTGCTTTTGCTTGCTGAACACGGAATCCGTGATCAGCCGAAAACGGCTGTCGTAGAACTCGCGAACCCACCGATCATAGCGTGGCGTTCCGTCAGCCGAGATGTATTGGTTCACATCGGAGCTGGCTGGCGCTCGACTCTCGGACTCATCGGCAGCGTGCAGCGCGGACGGCGAACCGAGCAGCAGAGCGCTGAGGAGTGGGCGGACGAGAATCATTTTGTTTATCATTCTTTCAATTTCGCGATGAGGAAGTCGACCATGGTGGCGTGTTTCACGTCCGTGGAGCCGGGGTAAACAAGTTCGCACGGCACCTTCAGCGCATCGCAATGTTCCTTGAGCTTCACACCGAAGTTAGCCGAGTGCACCGGGTCATTCTCCGGCTGGCCCATCGCGGGCGGTGTCTGGTAGTAGAGCCCCACGGGCGGGTCGTCCGAGCTGACAAGTTCGTAGGGTGAGAATTCCTTGATCAAGGGCAGGAACCGCTCGCGGTCCGCGTGGAAAACCTCGTTAGCCGTCAGATTGCGGGCCGGGTCGCCGGTGATGCCCAAGGCACCCTGGCCGTGGACGTTCGTCGGCATCCATTCGCGAATCTGCTTGGGGTCGAGCGAGGTCTGGCCGCGGAATGCACCCACGCAGTACAGCCGCGTCGATTCTCGGGAAACCGGATCGCTACTGGTGGGATCGGCCAAATCATCGTGGAAGGCAATCCACAGACTCGTGCAGGCCCCGGCGGAAACGCCGCACGCGGCGACGCGGGATTTGTCGATGTTCCACTCCGCCGCCTTGGAGCGCAGGAACTGGATGGCGCGGGCGCAATCCATCATGGGCCCACGCAGGGGGGGCACCTCGCCGTCGGCCTTCGCTTCGACGATGAACCGGTATTCGATAGAGGCAACGGAGACGCCGTGTTTGAGGGCGTCGGGAAGGACCGTGTTCAGACTCAAATGCCGGTCGCCGCCCGTCCACGCTCCGCCGTGGATGAAAACGATCAACGGCGCGGGCTTGTCCGTCTCTGCTTTCCAAAAATGCAGCACTTGTTTCGGATGTTTCCCATAGGCCACGTCTATGAAAGTGGGCGTTGGCGGCACATACGCCGGTCGAGTGGCCCGTTTCTCAGCCGTCGTGGGAGTGGACGGCTTTGCAGGCTGACTATCAGTGGCGTGCAGCGCTGCCAGCGGCACGAGCAGATGGAAAGTGAGCAGAGTGAGGGTGAGTTTCATGGTGTGATTCATTTTTCGATTCCTTGGATACAGTAAATTTTAGATGCTAAAAGACTTGGGGTCCACATTCCCCGCGGTTTCCACGTAGCTGAACGAATTCCAAGCGAGGCTCATCGCGACAGAGCTCTATCAACCGGACTTAGCCGCGGTCGGCTCAGTTCGGGCGCCCCCCGGTCGGCATGAACTCATTGAATTTTGCCGGCAGCAGACCCTTGAGCGCTGTTTGGGCTGTCGCGTACTTAGGTAACCCGGACACGTCGCGCAGCTCGTCGGGATCGGCCTTAAGGTTGTACAGTTCTTCGGAGCCGTCCGCGTACCGGATGTAGCGGAAATCTTGGGTGACGACGGCAAAGCTTCCAGGATCCGATCCAGCTACAATCACCGGCGTGGATTTCTCCGCGTCCGGATTCTGCAGCCACGGACGCAGGCTTTCGGCGTCGAGCTCCGACGGAGGCGGGGGGCCCTCGATCAAATCGGCGATCGTCGGATAAAGGCTGAGCAGACTGACCGGACGATTACAGATGCCTGGTTGCCCCCTCCCCTTGGGCAGACGGATGACGAGGGGCACGTTCGTCGCCTCCCGCCAGAGGGTGAATTTCTCGAACCGTTCTTTCTCGGCCAGGTGGTAGCCGTTGTCGCTCCAAAGCACGATGATCGTGGAGTCGCCGGAGGGACTTTCATCGAGCCCGCGCAGCAACCGACCTAGCATGGCATCGAAAAAGCTCACGCTCGCCAAATACCCTTGGATAGCCTCCTCTACCTGGCCGTTCGCGACCGACCATTGGTATAGATCACGGCCGAACTTCGAGACCACTCCGTCGGTCACGACGGCGCGCGGCGGAGTGAGGTGGGGCGGATAACCAGCCGGCACCCGGATGCTCTCCAATGGGTATTCCTTGTAATATTTTTCCGGGACATGGAACGGAACGTGAGGCCGGAACAATCCCACGGCGAGAAAGACGGGCTTGTCCTGGGGCTTGCGCAGCTCGCTCAGAGCCCAATCGACCACCTGGTAATCCGACATGTCCCGATCCTCGACGTGGAGCGGCGTCCAGTCGAAATGACCCGCCGGTCGGCCAGCCGCTTTATTCTTGGCAAAGTAATCAAGGGGAGGGACTGGTTGAAAGGGCATCGGCCGGTTTTTTTCGGGGAAATACTCATCCCAGACCGCCGGATCGTTCTCGTGCTCGCTTTCGTACTGCGTCGCATGGAACACCTTGCCGCTGCCCTTCACCCCATAGCCCGCTTGGCGGAGGTATTCCGGCAGGGTGACGGCGCGGGCAAGCGTCGGGGCCTGACGCCAAGACGGGTTGCGGGTGCTGGTGAGCTTGAGATTGCGAACAATGCCCGTTTCCAACGGGCTGCGCCCGGTCATCACCGCCACGCGCGATGGATGGCAGCTTGGTGAGGCACACTGCGCATGGGTGAACACGGTGCTCTGGCTCAGCAACTTGTCCAGGTTGGGCGTGCGCGCCGGCTTGTCCGGCCGCAGGACCCATGAGTTCAGATCATCGACCGCAATGAAGAGGATGTTAGGCTTCCGAGCCGATGGTACCGCAGCCACGCTGGCCGCCACTGCCTCCGTCTTTTCCAACCGCGGGGTGGCAACTTGTGTTTTTTTGAGCGGGGACGGGGCGACTTTCTTCAGCTCCGCACCGGTCCGGCCCAGGTGGATCGAATCAAAATAAACGACCGCCCGCTGGGGGCACGCCGGCCGGTAAAGACCGACCTCGATAAAATACTTCCTCCTGGCACCATCCCCGATCGGCATATCGTCCACGCTTTTCACCAGCTCGCCATCGCACCAATACCGCACGGAACCGTTGGCCGTGGCATTGGGCGTGACCTCCAGGATGATGTCGTGCCAGCGGTTCCGCTCGAGTTGATTGAGGGCAATAGTCTTGTGTTTTTCCTTGTTCTTGATGAGCAGCTGAAGCTTCAGGCTGCCGGGCGTGATCGAAAGCATGACCCACGGGTTCCCGTTCCACCATTCGCTTAGCATCAGCGGCTTGTCCTGAAGTTCGTACTCGTCGGGGATGAAAATGGAGAAGGCGACCGCGCGCGTTTCATTCCTAGTGGCGAACTTATCCAAGTCGCCGCTGCAAACATCGATCAAACACTTCTCGCCGGGCGTTTTCCTGCTGGTGTTGGGCTCGATCGTGATTTTCAGCGATTGTTTGCCCTCGCGGCTGAATTTCCCGGTCACCTCCGGAGTACGGACAATGCCTGTCGAGACGCTCCATTTGGTTGCGACCTTGTAATCGGTGCCCGCGTCGGTGAGCCGCCAAAAACCGTTGTCCGGCTTACCCTCAAGGTAGTCACTGATACGCACGTCCTCAAAGTTTAGGCTTCGGTAGATTTGCGCGTTGAGCGAGGCGGACAGAATTAAAAAGTACGCGGCGATAAAAAAACGCCAGCCCGACGACGCAGAAGGCGACCCCGGTAGACGCCCGCCATCAGCAAGCGTCTTCACTTTACTCGCTAAACCTGCGCGTCGATTAGAAAGGGTAAACATACCGGAAATTACTGATTTTTCATGTTAATAGTTTCAAGGGGACACGCAGAACTTGAGGCACCTGCCGTCGTAAAGGCTCGAAGTCGGATCTATCAGGGTAAGTGAATGAAAGCGCCTCGCACTTTAAACTAAGGCCTAAACCGATCCCCCGACCAGCCAAGGCACATGACCCAAGCGCACACGATCCTTGCTCAATGGTGGGCTGGTCGGGTTGAGGTGGAGTGCGCAGGTGGTGCGAAATCCTCATAATGAATATCCATACGGAGCTTTGCCGGCGTCGCCGGAGTTGTCCGGAGCACAGGAATTGCGGGATTTAGCCGTAAAGTTTTGCTGTGGTGCCCTGTTTAGGGGGTGCGGGTGACTTGCACGCGGAGGAAGCGGCGGGGGGCGTTAGTGTTCGATTCCGTGGCGTCGCGGTAGGTCACGGTTTCGGTGCCGTCGCCGTTGGGCGTCGCGGCACCAAGCTGGAGGGCGTCGCCACGCCACACGGGCGTGCCCGCTAGTTCGGACGTGCTTTGCACGATATAGGCGAGGTCGAGGACGGGCACGCGGCGGCGGAATGTGAGGGTGAGGTAGTTCTTGCCCTCTAGGATTTGCAGGGCGGTGGTCAAGGCGGTGGCGGAGTCGGCGACGCGGGGTTCGCAGCCGAGCGCGAACTCGGTGAAGTTGTTTAACCCATCTGCATCTGGATCGGCGGTGGCGCTGCTGATCGTGGGGGTGGCCAGTTCAACGGTCGTGAAGCGGTTAGTCTGCCAGGCGGTGTAATCTGCGGAGAATGCGGGGTCGGGAGCGCCCTGGTTTTCCTTCAGCTCCTCACCGGACCGGCCCAGGCGGATCGAATCAAAATAAGTGACAGCCCGCTGCGGGCACGCCGGCCGGTAAAGACCGACCTCGATGAAATACGGCCTCGGGTAGCCATCACCGATCAGCATATCGTCCACGGTTTTCACCAGTTCGCCATCACACCAATACCGCACGGAACCGTTGGTCTGGGCGTTGGGCGTTACCTCTAGGATAATGTCGTGCCAGCGGTTCCGCTCGAGGCGATTGAGGGGAATGGTCTTGGATTCGGCCGTATTCTCGACGCGCAGCTCAAGGTTAAGGCTGCCCGGCGTGATCGAAAGCGTGACCCACGGATTCCCGTTCCACCATTCGCTTAACATCAGCGGCTGGTCCTGAAGTTCGTACTCGTCGGGGATGAAAATGGAAAAGGCGACCGCGCGCGTTTCAGTCCGGGTGGCAAACTCATCCAAGTCGCCGTGGCAAACATCGATAAAACACTTCTCGCCGGGCGTTTTCCCGCTGGTGTTGGGCTCGATCGTGATTTTCAGGGACTGCTTGCCCTTACGGCTAAATTTCCCGCTCACCTCCGGCGGAAGGACAATGCCCGCCGATACGCTCCATTTGGTTGCGACCTTGTACTCAGTGCCCGCGTCGGTGAGGGTCCAAAATCCGTTGTTCGGCTTGCCCCCAAGGTATTCACTTATACTCACGGCCTCAAAGTCTAGACTTCGGTAGATTTGCGCGTTGAGCGAGGCGGACAGAATTAAAAAGTACGCGGCGATAAAAAAACGCCAACCCGACGACGCAGAAGACCTGCCCAGTAGACGCCCGCCATCAGCAAGCGGCTTCACTTTGCTCGCTAAACCTACGCGTCGATTTGAAGGGATAAGCATACCGGAAATTGCTGAGTTTTTCGTATGAAAAAATTCAAGCGGACACGCAGAACTCAAGGCACCGGCCAGCGTAACGGATAGAAGTCGGATCTATCTAGGTAAGTGAATGAATGAAAGGGCCTCGCACGTTTAACTACCGCCTAAGCAGATCCCCCTGACCAGCCAAGGCACATGACCCAAGCGCACACGATCCTTGCTCAATGGTGTGTATGGACGGAGTGAGGTGCGGTGCGCAGGTGGTGCGGAATCCCCATACAGTGTTTTGCCGGCGTCGTCCGGAGCACAGGAATTGCGGAATGTAGCCGTAAAGTTTGGCGCTGGGCCCTGTTTAGGGGCTGCGGGGACTTGCCGCGGAGGAAGCGGCGGGGCTAACGGGTTATCGCAAGGCTGCCTCCGGCGGTGCGGGGCATTTGCGTTAAAGCGTCCAGATTTCGCGTTGGCCTTCTTCCATAAAAGGGAAGTTCAGGAATTTGGGTGGAGATACGTCCAGAGGAATTCAATCACTGCGGCGGCACCGCCGGTTGTCGCGCCCTCTACATCGTTGTCGCCGAGCAAGCTGCCTTTCGGCGCGTGTATCGTTTTGATCGGAATCCCGAGTTCGCGACAACGGGCAGCAACCAGCTGCATATGCTTGGGGTGGTGAACCAAGTGACCCCGGCTCTTCGGCTCGCCTTCCGGTTGCGAGCAATACAGGAACACGGGCGGATCATCGCTGCTCAACTGACTGAGCATGCTGCAATCCGCGAGGACCTTCTGCCCTAGCGGAGTCGCATAATCCCCTTCGGTTCGAAAGTGGTAAAATGCTGGACCTTCTTCGGGGGAGGTGCGCCACTCGGGTTTGAACGGGTAAACGACCTGCTCCCATTCCACTAGATTAAAAGTGGCCGCGCCGTTGAACATGCCTGCAGCCCGCAGCCGAGACGATTGCCGCAAAACCGGATCAGTCGCTTGTGGGTCGGCGAGGTCGGCTCGGGTAGCCAGCCAAAGTGAAGCGCCGGCGCCGGCGGAACTGCCGAACGCGGCCACCCGATCAGGATCGATGCCAAACTCCGTCGCATTCGCCCGCACAAACTGGATCGCGCGAGCGCAATCCCGAAGAATGTCCTGGATCGGTGCATCCTTTAGGAATCGGTAGTTTACACTCAGGAAGGCTGCACCTTTGCCGAGCGCCTCCTTGACCAGAGCGTCGTCCACCCTCGATTTATCGCCGCCCACGAAGCCGCCGCCGTGAATGAACACAATCAATGGCGCCGGTTTGCTCGCATCCTTCGCCTTCCAGAAGTCGAACCGGTTGCGTGGATGCGGACCATAGGATACGTCGACGCGGTCGGGGGCGAGGCCCCAGCGTGCCTTGTCGCCCTTGGGCTTTCCGGTTCCTGCTTTCGACCTCCTCCCGTAGGCCCGAGCTTCTTCTATCGTCAGTGTTCCATCGCGATTGCTATCAGCCTCTGGATAGCGTTTGAGCCACGTCTGCAGTTCCTCGTGCGTGATTGTTTTTTCAGCGACCAAGCGCGCGTAATCCGAGCGGCGCGTTACAATATCCTCTGCTTGACTCGCCTGCTGTGCGCTCTCGACGGGCACGGCCAACGCGCTGCTGATCCAAGTTGCGGTTATTACTACAAGCAGCCAGCGCGACGAGGGGGCAAATCCGACGGGCTTTGTCGTGGGACCGGGCGTGCTCCGGTTCCGCATGACGTCAGCCGGCAATGGGGTGTCTCGATGAGTGCGGAGGGGGGATTTTGGATAAAACATATGGAGTCGGAGTAAGCGGGACGCTGCCCGACTCGCCGAACAATCGAATTTAGTAAATTGGTTCGTCTGAAAACATGGCTGAAACGCACAACGCGAACGCGCGCCGTCGCATTGGGTGTTTCCCTCGCTGGGATCCCCGTGTCTGGTCCCTGCTCCGTAGCCCCGGACGGGGATCATTCGGCAATGTTTACGCGCAGTTTTGCTATCGGCGTGAGCTGGTCGCGTCTGCCGTCCTGCCCAACGTAAGAGTCCTCGCAGATTCATCCCTCTACACCAGATACCCTCATGAAAACTACGCCTCGCCTGCACCTGAAACAACCGGCTGCTTTGCTTCTTTCACTCGCCTCATTCGGTCTCAGCCATCTCGCGTTCGCGCAAACCACCACCTGGAACGGCGCGAATCTAGCGGATTGGAACACCGGCACGAATTGGAGCGGCAGTGCGGTCCCCAGCGGAGCTGTTACGGTGACAATCAACAACTCGACCACGAGTTTTATTTCGGCGACGGCACCGACGCTTACAGGTAACTCGATCAATGTATCGAATGCCGGCAGTGGGTTCAGTGTGCTCTCCGGGGGCTCCTTGACTGGCAACCAGCTCACCCTCAACAGCGGCTCTAATGGCACCTCCGTGGCAGGGGGCAGCCTCACCCTCAACGGCAACGCCAACCTAGGATCCAATGCCACTACGGCAACGATGGCCGTGAGTTCGGGCACGGTTGACTTTAAAGCCGCGCTTCACGTCGGCTCCAATACCACCGCTACGACCACGGCCAGGGGCACGCTCACCATTTCCGGCGGCACCGTGACTCAGTCGAGCACCTCCAATGCGTTAAACTTAGGGCGAGGAAACGCTTCGGCGGGAACGCTGAACATCACAGGTGGCACGGTGGAGCTGCGCAATACGCAGACATCTAACTTAGGCCAGATGGCGCGCATCGGCGGCGAAGGTGGCACTGGCGTCATCAACCAATCGGCGGGTAACCTGACTTCGGCGGGCGGCATGGTCTTCGGCTTAAATACCAACAGTGGTACCACCGGGGTGAATGGGGGCAGCGGCACGCTCAACCTGTCAGGCGGTAGCTTTTCCACCAGCGGCATCCTGATGCTGGGCAACAACACCGGGACGAGCGGTACGATCAATTTCAGCGGCGGCAATTTCACCGCTACCAACATCCAAAATGGTACGGGCACGGCGCGCATCGGTATCACCGGTAATGCGGGAGGATCCTCCTTTTCGGCCACCTCGATCGTCCTGACGAGCGGGGCCTCGCTGGCATTTAATATCGACAAAAACCTGGGTATTAATACGATACAGATTACTGGTGCGGGCACCGCGGCGAGCATCGCCAGTTTCAGCGGCACTCTTTTCGAATTCAATACCGTCGGGGCCTTCACGGAAGCAGACATCGGCCAGACTTTTAATCTGGTGCGCTGGACGAACGGTATGATGTCGGTGACGGGCTCCGCCTTGAGCAACCTTAGTTCGACCAGCTTCGGCAATTTGCAGGTCGTGAGCGATGGAGGCACCGGTAGCTTTCTGCAGGCCACCCTGCTTACAGCTTCAGCTATTCCAGAACCCTCCAGTTATGCCGC
This sequence comes from Opitutaceae bacterium, assembly GCA_947471115.1. Classification (GTDB taxonomy): domain Bacteria; phylum Verrucomicrobiota; class Verrucomicrobiia; order Opitutales; family Opitutaceae; genus Rariglobus. The sequence goes on from CANIXX010000052.1 coordinate 12,141, forward strand.
GATTGTAGGGGTGTTCATTGGTGGCTGCGTTCTGATGCGCCGCCGCCGATCCCAGAGCGCTTGAGACCGAAAATAGGACGCCCTGTGCTTGGAAGCCGGTTAAATGACGAGCCAGACCTCGCGTCTGGCTCGTTGCGTTTACGGTGTGCTCCGAGAGTTTGGCCTCAGGGTTCATTCCAACGGATACTACATGCGATGTTGATTGATTTGACTCACCCCCCTTCGGGTTTTCGCGTGCCCTTTTTCCGAGGGCGGTGGGGGGGGCGCGCGGTCGTGCTGAGCTTAGTGCTGGTGGTCGGCATGGGTGTTGTTCCGGCACGGGCCAGGCCCGAAACCGTGAAGATCACCGTCGATCCAATGGCTACCCGGCCGATCTCTCCATGGATCTACGGGATCAATGGCTACGGGGCGTCTTCCACCCAAGTGCGCAATCTCGCCTTGCATCGCCACGGCGGGAATCGGTGGACGGCTTACAACTGGGAAACCAACGCGTCCAACGCGGGCAAGGACTGGTTTTTTCACAATGATGATCATCTGGGCGGAGGAGATGTGCCCGGCCAGGCGGTTTACCCGCTCCTCCTGGCCGATCGCTCCCGTGGTAAGGCCAGCCTCTTCACCGTGCCTATGCTCGGCTACGTGGCGGCGGACAAGAAGGGTGACAACGTCGCCCTAGTTACCCCCATCGAGACCCGGCTCGCGACCCGGTTCAAGCGGCTGGTCCCGCAAAAACCCGTAGCCACCGCCGGCCCCTTCACGCTCTCACCGGACACCCGCGACGCCTACGTCTATGCCGACGAATTTGTCTGGGCGATGGATCAGAGGGTAGATGGTGACATCTACGCTGATCCGCTTCGGCCCACCTTCATCAGTCTGGATAACGAGCCCGACCTGTGGAGCGATACGCACTCGCCGATTTCGCCCACAGCGCCCACGCCCCAAGCCTTCATTGACCAGACGATCACGATGGCCAAAGCGATCAAGGATGTCGCGCCCGCCGCCAAGCTGTTCGGTCCTGGGCATTATGGCTTCCTCGGCTTGACCAGTTGGCAGGGCGCTCCGGGGTTTTCCTCTACCTTCTGGTATGCCGACCTATATCTCCGGGCGATGCGGACCGCGTCCTCAGAGTACGGACGGCGATTGGTCGATGTTTTCGATTTCCATTGGTATTCCGAGGTCTATGTCGGCGGGAAGCGAGTGACCGATTTTGATGCGGCTTGGCTCAATGATGATCAAATCCAAGGCATCGTCCAAAGCCCGAGGAGCTTGTGGGATCCGACGTATACGGAGGACTCATGGATCGCGCGGTCCATGGGGGCACCGATCCGGCTGTTGCCGAGATTACAGGAGAAAATCGCGGTCGGCTGGCCTGGCACCGAGCTGGCAGTTACCGAGTGGAATCACGGCGGTGCCAACCATATCGCCGGAGCGATCGCCGTGGCGGATACTTTGGGTATCTTTGGACAATACGGGGTTTTTGCAGCCGCGTATTGGCCCCTGAACGCGCAGACCAACTTTGATCACGCGGGCTTCCGGATGTATCGGGATTACGATGGGGCGCTCGGCACATTCGGTGATCTTTCGATCGCGGCCACCTCCAGCGGCCCCGCCAGGGTTGCCGCCTATGTAAGTCGGAACTCAGCGCTCCCAGGACGCTACGTGATTGTTGCCATCAACCGATCTGCCACCGAACAGACGGTCGGTTTCCGTGGTTTGAAGCTTTGCGCGCGTGCACGGCTCTTCCGACTTAGTGGTGATTCCAACCAGCCGAAGCCAGTTGGCGTTACTGCGGAGGTTGATCTCGCGGATTGGCTCGTCGACTTGCCGGGTTACTCGATCACCACCATCGAACTCACGGACGCATCTCGTTCGGTTCCCTAAAGATCGCCGCCAGCCGATTCTACATCATTAGCCAGATGGACATCGGGCAACAATAGCGCGCTTTCCAGCCATGTGCAGTATCTGGAGTCGGTTCCCATAGCCGCCGTGGTCTCGAGGGGCTCGGACCGTTTCGGGAAGGGTAGGCTGTTGTGCGGCTAGGCTTCTTGTTCCGCTTGAGTGCTGGAGGCGGCCCGCTGGTTTTTAATCAAATCACCATAAAACTGGCCTGACTTCCAAGTGGACGGGCTTTGGCCGGAGCAGCGTTTAAAGAAACGATAAAACTCGCTGAAGCCTTGGAAACCGCAGCGAACCGCGACCTCCTTGAGTGTTAGGTTGCCCAAGGAGAGGAGGCGCGAGGCCTCATCGAACTTTTCGTGAGCAAATGCTTCCTTTGGCGACATCTTGCGGACGCGCATGAAGATCCTACGCAAGTGTCCTCGGGAGAGGTGGAGCGCCTTGGCCACATCTGCCACCTTGATGCCTGAGGCCATGTGTTCTCGATGCCACGCTAGGGCATGCAGCACGCGTTCGCTGTCCACATCGTAATCGGTGATTCCTTCGCACTTGAGGTTCGATCTAAGCGCGACTTCCGCCAGTTGCAGCATCGCTATGTTGTAGGCCAGGGCGCTGATAGGTTTGGGATTCAGAAAGTGTTTCGATACTCGGTCATATAAGGCGATGATTTCCTCAAGATCCGGTGCAGAGAGTTTGATGCAGGCCAATCTTTGTCCGTACATCCAGTTTTCCATCAGCGGGTGCATGCAGGCGAAATTAAACACCATGACCTCGCAGGGTTCCGTGCGTGGGCTTTCCCAACAGTGACGGCTGTCCGCTGGCATTATCCACATTGCGGGGCCTTTTACCATAGCCAGCGGCGTTTCCTGGTACGGGCGAGGCCGCAAGGATCCCCGCTCTAGAACCATGATCTCCCATGCGCTACGGCAGTGGTCTGGAGGGTGTATATCCTTAAATCCGTAATGACGACTGCCCTTATTGAGGTATCTTAGCATGATAAGTTTGGCCGAAGTGGGGTTAAGCTAAGTAGAGTTTTTAAGGGGGCTTTTTTGGTTCTGCAAGCAAACGGCCAGTATTCGATCATGTGCGGCACCGATAAAATGGGCACGCGTTGCTATCAAAGTCCCCCCACACGGCGGTTGCATTCTGCGTGACCGGCCAATCCCCTGATCCAAGCTCCGTAACTCTTCCGGCTCATGCCTACTCAGAGACTTTGGCTTGGCTGAGCGAACACACCTATATTACTTACCTAGTAGGCAGTAACCTTTGAGTTGTCGGATGCATTTGGGGTCAGACTTCTCGGCTTGGTTTATCAGTGCTCATCAGTGCCCATCAGTGGTTAAAAACTCCGTATCCGGATCCACAAACCCGATCCAAGTTAACCACTGATGAGCACTCATACTCACTGATGTAGGAGTGTTAACC
>CANIXX010000053.1 GCA_947471115.1 Opitutaceae bacterium
CCGTCGGCGCAATACACCATCATGCCGGTCGGCTTGTGCAGGATGCGCACGGCCGAGTCGGTTGTGTTAACCCCTTGACCGCCGGGACCGCTGGCGCGTTGCACGCTGATTTCCAGGTCCTGCGGATCGAGGTGGAAATCGACTTCCTCGGCCTCGGGTAACACGGCCACCGTTACCGTCGAGGTGTGAATGCGGCCGTTGGCCTCGGTGAGCGGCACGCGTTGCACACGCTGCACGCCGCTTTCGAACTTGAGCTGGCGGTAAACATCCTGGCCCGTGATGAGAAAACTGATTTCGCGGTAGCCGCCGCGCTCGCTCAGACTGCTGCCCATCGGCTCGATTTTCCAACCGCGGTTCTCGGCGTATCGCTGGTACATGCGCGTGAGCTCGGCGGCGAACAGCGCGGCCTCCTCGCCGCCGGTGCCGGCGCGGATTTCCATCACCGTGTTGCGCGAATCACTGGCCTCGGGCGGAATCATGGCGGCGAGCACGGTGCCGTGCAGGCGCTCGATGGTGGCCGTCAACTCAGGCAACTCACCGGCGGCCAACTCCTTGAGTTCGGGATCGCCGTGTGGATCCTTGAGCAACGCCTGGGCCTCGGCCAGTTCTAGGACGGCCTTTTCGTAGGCGCGGTGGTCGGCCACCATTTGGGCGACTTTTTGTTGTTCGCGGGAAATCTCGGTGGCCTTGCGTGCGTTGGCGTAAAACGACGGATCGGCCATCTGCGCGTCGAGCTCATCGAGGCGGCGTTTAAAGGGAAGAATATCGGGCAGGGAATCCATGCAGGAACGGTTTTGTAGGGGAGCGGGTTGCGACTGGCGAGGAGCGAGTGACGGGCGGCGAGAACGGAGGACGGAATTCGGAGGTATCACAGAGACGATCTGGCGCGCCGACACAGAGGCCACGGAGCAAAGCAGCCGAGGATCGGATGAGTGGATATCAGTGAGGATAAGTGGTTAAACCGGATCTGTGGATGTTGGACGTTGATTTGGGGGCATGGATGTTGATTCCGACGTTGCTCAGAGGCGGGTGGCGTGGCGGTGTTGCTGCACCATGGCCACGACGCTTTTCACTCAGAACATCATCGCTTGCATCTGGGACTTCGACAAAACCCTGATCCCCGACTACATGCAGGCACCGCTGTTCCGCCGCTACGGGGTCAACGAGGCCAATTTCTGGAACGAGACTAACAACTTGGTCTCCCACTACCGCCAGCGCGGCTACCAGCTTTCCGGCGAAATCGCCTACCTTAACCACATCCTTACCCACGTGCTCGCCGGCAAAATGGCCGGTCTGAATAACCGCATCCTGCGCGAATGCGGGGCCGACATCGGCTTTTACCCGGGTATGCCAGCCTTCTTTGATCGCAGCCGCGCGTTCGTCCACGAAAAGCCCGAGTACCGCAAACACGAGATCACCTTGGAGCACTACATCGTGAGCACCGGTTTGGCCGAGATGATCCGCGGCAGCGCCGCCGCCAAGGGTGTGGACGGTATTTGGGGCTGCGAATTTGTCGAAAACCCTCTCCAACCCGGCTTTCTGGAGCAACAGGAGATGGAATTAGCCGCCGAGGCCGAAATCGCCCAGATCGGCATGGTCATCGATAACACCACCAAGACGCGCGCCATTTTCGAAATCAACAAGGGCACCAACAAAAATCCCGCCATCGATGTTAACTCCAACATCAAGCCCGAGGACCGCCGCATCCCGTTGCAGAACATGATTTACATCGCCGACGGCCCGAGCGATATCCCCAGTTTTTCGGTGGTCAAACGCGGTGGCGGAAAAGCGTATGCCGTGTACAACCCCGACTCGTCCGCCGAGTTCGAGCAAAACGACCGGCTGCGCCAAGTGGACCGCATCGACCACTACGGCCCGGCCGATTACGCCGAAAAGAGCCAGACCTCACGCTGGTTGCGCCTGCAAATCCACGGCATGTGCGACCGCATCGTAGCCGACCGCGAAGCTGCGGTGGCGCAACGTGTTTCGCGCCCGCCAAGACACCTTGGAGCGGCCACCGACGCAGCCCCCGAGTCGCCCGCCGCCCCGAGGCAGAGCACGTTTATCGACGAAGCGTAGGAGTTATTAGCGGTCGGGATCTACGGCGAATTGGCATAAAACCGGCATGGGAAACGTTCACAACAACGCCCCGTCCGGAGCAACGTCCAACATTCAAAATGCCGGATCGGAAGTAGCGCGGTGCTCAATCCGACAAGATCCACGGTGACGCCAACCAGCCCGAGCCCACCTTTGGCCATTGGTCCTTGGTCCGCGCCCGAGCCCGCGTCGGCCGCCCTCCGCATTTTGGCCGAAGAAACCTCTTAAGCGCCTCGCCTGTCGTGTCGATAACACGGGTAACAACCGCCCCGAAGCCATCACCATGCCCCACTCTCTCCGCTTCCGCCTGTCCTGCCTGCTGCTTGCCATCCTACCCGCATTCGCGCTGCTCAGCCTGCTCGCCGGCCTCGCCGGCTGCTCCCGCCACGAACCCCTTCGCATCGGCCTCAACATCTGGCCCGGCTACGAATTCATCTTTCTCGCCGAGCACTTGGGCTATTACCGCGAAGAAGGCGTCGATGTTAAACTGATCGATTTCTCCTCGTTAGGCGACGCCCGCCGCTCCTTCGAACGCGGCCAGATCGACGGCCTCGGCACCACCGTCGTCGAGGTCATGCTGGCAGCCGAAGCCGCCGCCAATCCCCTCAAAATCGTCACCGTAGTAGATTATTCCGACGGCGCCGACGTAATCCTCGCCCGCCCCGGTTTCCCTGACCTCGCTTCGCTCAAGGGCCGCAAGGTCGGCGTCGAACTCGGCTCGCTGTGCGTGTACGTGCTCGCCCGCGGCCTCGAACAGACCGGCATGACCTTGGCCGACGTCGTCACCGTGTCCAAAGACCAGGCCAGCATGGAAGCCGACCTGCGCGCCGGCCTGCTCGACGCGGTCGTCACCTACCCGCCCACCTCGGTGGAGATCCTCAAAGACCCGGCGATCCAAACCGTTTTTAGCACAAAAAAAACTCCTCGCGAAGTCGTCGACGTGATCGCTTTCGGCGAGAAAACCATCACGCAACGCCCCAAAGACGTGGCGGCCGTGTTGCGCGCATTCAAACGGGCGCAGGATTACTACGTGACCCACAAAGCTGAGGCGCTCCAGATCATGGCCAAACGCGAGGGCGTTTCCCCCGAGGAATTCGAACTGGCGCTCACCGATGGCATGCGCGTGGTGACCGCCGCCGACCAAGCCGCCTACTTTAGCGGGGGCGGACTCAAAACCGTGATCACCCGTACAGGCCAGGTGCTCACCCAAACCAAACTCCTCGGCCAGTCCAAACCTGCTGAGGCCTATATGAGCGACCGCTTCGTGCCTGTTGCCCCATGAGCGACCGCCCCGCGCTCTCCCGTTCGCTGTCACGCAAAATCACTATGCCGCTGGTGCTGGTGGGCACCTGCCTGGCCGCGCTCGGGGTGGCAGGCATCTACGCGGTGGTTAATTCACAGCTCGAATCTCGCCTGCGCATGCGGGCCACAACCATCGTGCAATCCATCGGCTACGCCGCCGAAAACCTCGAACGCGTGGGCGAATTGCAGCGCATTGTCAGCGCGACCGGTGCTGATCGGGAAGTTGCCCTGTTGCTGGTGGTCGGCGGTCATAACAACGAAATCGTCGCCAGCAGCAACCCGGCCTGGCGCAAACGCCCGCTCAAACTCGATTCGACGAACTCATTACAACACAGCTATGAGGCGATCACCCACGCCGCCTGGCGCGCCATTGATTTAGATCCGCTCAAACTGCCCGCCCACTGGCTGGTGGTTTCGCTGAACCTGAAAGTCCACAATCAAAATGTTAACTCCGTCGACCTGTACCCTGCCGTGGCCCTTGTCGCGCTCGAAAATAACTCCACCCGCGCAGATGTGTGGAGCCTCACCGCAATGGCGGCGGGCGGCTTCACTCTAGCGATCCTGGCGTTGGGCGTGCTGCACTACCTCAACTTTCGCCGCCTCGTGCTGGGCCCGCTCGCCGAGCTCGCCCAAAGTCACCTCGGGGCCTCAAGCCCACGCCCACGCTTGGCGTCCTCCGTGGTCGATCCCGCTGACGAAATCGGCCAACTCGACTCCGCGCTCACGCGTACTTTCGCCGCCAATGCCATGCTCAAGGAGCGCAGCGCACTAGCCGCGCGTTCCTTCGGCTTTGGCATCTGGGACTGGGACGTGAAGAACAACGAGTTATTCTGGGACGAGCGCATGTTCGAGCTCTACGGTGCCGCTGCCGACAACAAGCTGCTCGCCTACGAATTCTGGCGCAACGCGCTGGACCCCGTCGACTTCGACCGCGCCCAAACCGCGATCCAAGAAGCCCTACAAGGCGGCAAGCCGTTTAACACCGAATTCAGCATCCGTTGGCCCGACGGCCAACGGCGCACCATCCAAGCGGCCGCCATCGTCCAGCGTAACGCTTCCGGCGCTCCACTACGCATGGTGGGAATAAATTTCGACATCACCGAGCGCAAGGCCGCCGAGGCCGAGCTCGTGGAGACCAACTCCCAGCTTAACCTAGCCATCGCGAGGGCTAATCAGCTGAGTTTAACCTCGGAGTTAGCCGCTATCGCCAAGGCCGATTTCCTGGCCAACATGAGCCACGAGATCCGCACGCCCATGAACGGTGTGATCGGTATGTTGAGCCTGCTGCTCGACTCCCCGCTTAGCGAGGAACAGCGCAAGTTCGCCACCATCGCCAATGCCAGCGGCGAAACCCTGCTCACGCTCATTAACGACATCCTCGATTTCTCCAAGATCGAGGCCGGCCGCCTCAACATCGAGTCGATCGATATGGACCTCGAGCAACTGATCAGCTCGCTAATGCCGATCTTCGAATTCCGCGCGAAGGAAAAACAGATCGCGTTGATCCAAGAAATCCAGCCCACGGTACCCACGCTACTCCAAGGCGACCCCGTGCGCCTGCGACAGGTAATCACCAACCTGATGACCAACGCGCTCAAGTTCACCACCAAAGGAGAGGTGAAACTGAGCATCACGGCACCGCGTATCACGCCCACGGAAGTGATTTTGCGTTTCGCGGTGACCGATACCGGACTGGGAATACCGGAGGACAAAATCGAGCTGTTGTTTAACAAGTTCAGTCAAGTGGACGCCTCGACAACACGAAAGTACGGCGGCACGGGGCTGGGCTTAGCCATTTGCAAACAGCTCGCCGAGTTAATGGGCGGGGAAGTCGGGGTAAGCAGCCAAGCCGGGCAAGGCTCGGAGTTCTGGTTTACCGCGCGGCTCGGGCGCCAACCGCCCCAAGCGCGCCGAGCGGTTCAGGAGGCGCCCAGCCCGCGCACAGCGACGAACGCAAAGCCCGCTGGCGTCGCTGACGATGCCTCGGCAACCGTTACTCCCGCCAGCACACCCGCGCCGCAGACGGCGGCTCAAGCGCGCATCCTGCTCGCCGACGACAACGAAACCAATCAACTCGTGGCGATCAGCCTGTTGAAAAAATTCGGTTACGCCTGCGATACGGTGGGTACCGGAGCAGCGGCGATTAGAGCGCTCGCTGGGCACGGTTACGAGCTGGTGTTAATGGACGTGCAAATGCCCGAGATGGACGGCCACGAAGCGACCCAGCGCATCCGTGCGGGGGAAGCCGGCGAAGCCAAACGCCAGGTGACGATCATAGCGATGACCGCGCACACCCTGAGTGGTGACCGTGAAGCGTGTGCGACGGCCGGAATGAGCGATTACCTGAGCAAACCGATCGAACCACTGGCGCTCAAAGCGATGGTCGAACGCTGGCTACCGACGGCAGGCGAGACGGAAATTCGCGCCTAACCACCACGATGCGTTTTAACCACTAATGATCACTAATCCCCACCAATCAGACATCAGATGACAGACCTAAGACTTCCGTCCTCCGCCGATCCGGTTTAACCACTTATCCTCACTGAAATCCAATCATCCGATCCTAGGTTGCCTTGCTCCGTGGACTTGTGTCAGCGCTCCTGCTCGGCTCTGTAATACATCCGAATTCCGCCCTCCGCCCTACCCGCTACTGTTTTCCCATGCTCCCCCTCCCCCTCGCCCACCCGGACCGGCTTGCCGCACTTCACCGCCTTCGCCTTCTCGATAGCGAAGCCGAGGCCAATTTCGACCGCTGCTCCAGGCTCGCCTCCCATTTGCTCAACGCCCCCGTCGCCCTGCTCTCCCTCGTCGACGACCACCGCCAGTTTTTCAAATCAGCCGTTGGCTTGGGCGGTTGGGCCGGCGAAGCCCGCGAAACGGGCCTCAGCCACTCGTTTTGCCAACACGTCGTCACCTCCGGCGCCAACTTGGTCGTCGAGGACGCCCGCGGTCACCCGGTGGTGTGCGACAACCTCGCCATCCCCGATCTCGGCGTGGCCGCTTACCTGGGCATCCCTGTGCGCGATCGCGACGGTTTTGTGCTGGGATCGTTCTGCGTCATCGACGGCAAGATCCGCTCTTGGTCCCCGGCCGAAATCGCGCTGCTCGAAGACCTCACGCAGATGGTCATGACCGAAATCGCGCTGCGCCAGGAAAACATCGACCACCGCGAAACCGCCGCCCAACTCCGCGAGCGCAACGAAGCCGTCGTCGCCGCCAAGGAGGCTGCCGAAGCCGCCAGCCGCGCCAAGGCTGACTTCCTGGCCAACATGAGCCACGAGATCCGCACCCCCATGAATGCAGTCATCGGCATGACCGAGCTGCTGCAACACACCGTCCTCACCACCGAGCAAACCGACTTCGTAGGTACCATCCGCAGCAGCAGCGAGAGTTTGCTGACACTGATTAACGACATCCTGGATTTCTCCAAGATCGAGTCCGGCCATCTCGAACTGGAAAAAGTGCCGGTTAACCTGCGCGACTGCGTGGAAAGCGCCCTCGATTTGGGTGCGGTTCAGGCTAACGCCAAGGGACTGGAACTGTACGGCGACATCTCCGCCGAGCTGCCCGAGCGTATTCTCGGCGACAGCACGCGCCTGCGCCAAGTCGTGGTTAACCTGGTGTCCAACGCGATTAAGTTCACCCGTTGCGGCGAGGTGATGGTGACCCTCTCGCGGTTGCCCGCCTCCCTCTCCACGCTCACGCAACCCCCGCAGCCCGAACGCCTGCACGTGTGCGTGCGCGACACCGGCATCGGCGTCCCGCAAGAGCGTATGCACCGGCTTTTTAAGGCATTTTCCCAAGTCGATGCCTCCACCACCCGCAACTTCGGGGGCACCGGGCTCGGGCTGGCGATTTGCCGGCGTCTGGTGGAGCTGATGGGCGGGCGCATCTGGGTGGAATCGAAACCCGGTTGCGGTGCCCAATTCCAATTTGAGCTGCCGCTGGAGCTGCCGCCAGGCGAGCCTGCGGCCGCGACGCCCCCGGCGCAGCTCGCTGGTAAACGCCTGCTGCTGGTGGATGGCAATCCGGAGAAACTCCAGGTGCTCACCCGCCAAGCCCGCACGTGGGGGCTCGAAACCACGCCCACCGCCTTCGGCTCCGAGGCGCTCGCCCTGCTCGATCAAGGCGAGGCGTTCGACCTAGCGGTCATCGACGTGCAAACCTGCGCCACCGACGGCCATGCCTTCGTCGCAGCCGTGCGTCACCGCAGGTCAGTCGCAAAACTCCCGATTATCACGTTGGCTCCGCTGGGCGACGACGCCACGCGCTTTGCTGCATTTGAGTTAACCCGCGTGTTGCCCAAGCCGGCCAAAACCACCGCACTGCTGCAGGTGATTTCGGGACTGTTTACACCGACCGCCGAAGAAGCCTCCCCCGCCACCCTCGCGATCGACGTCCACCTCGGTGCCGCGTACCCGCTAAAGGTGCTTCTGGCGGAAGATCACCCCACCAACCAATTGGTTGCGCAACTGCTACTAGAGCGCCTCGGCTACACGTGTATTACCGTGGGTAACGGCCTTGAAGCACTGGATGCGGTCGCCCGGCAGCCCATTGACGTCATTTTTATGGACGTACAAATGCCCGAACTCGACGGCTTGGAAGCCTCGCGCCGACTTGGCACGCTGTACCCGACGCGCAAACGCCCCTGGATTGTAGCGATGACCGCCAACGCGATGGAAGGCGACCGCGAGGTGTGCCTGCGCGCAGGCATGGACGATTACATCAGCAAGCCGATCAACGCCCACGCGCTCGGCCGCGCTCTAGCCAACGCACACGCCAGCCTAGTGCTGAGGCGGTAAGGCCAACCCAAACCCCGATCCGGTTTAACCACTTATCCTCACTGAAAATCACTTATACGAACCTAGTAGGCCGTAACACTTAAAGAATCGGGTCGAAAGTAGTGCGGTGCTTCAGCCCGCATCGGTAATTGCAGAGGGCAATCCGTTGAAATCCTGCGGGTTAAAGCACCGCTCTACCGCAGAACTCATTCCGGCAAGATCAATGTTAACGCCAACCAGTTGGCCCGGCTCTGTGATACCTCCGAAATCCGCCCCCCGCCCCCGCCGCCATGACGCTCCCCCTCCTCCTTCGCGCAGCCAAGCTCCGCACGATTACCCCGCTGGTGATCGTGATCGGCCTCACCTTGAGCGCTGCGCTCACGTGGCAGGCCGAGAAGACCGCTGCCACCACCGACCTCCACCGCTTCCAGCGCTTCAGCGAGCGCATCCAGACGGAGGTCACCCGCCGCGTCCGCCAGTTCGAATACGGCCTGCGCGGTTCGATGGCGCTGTGGCCGGCCAGTAAGTCGGTGGAGCGCGGTGAATTCACGAATATGGTGAATGCCCGCGACCTGCCCATCGAATTCCCCGGTGCCGTAGGCCTCGGTTTCATCAAACGAGTGGAACGCGACGCTATTCCCGCATTCCTCGCCGCAACCCGCGCCGACGAAGCGCCTGATTTTAGCATCAAAACCAGCGGAGAGGCGGCAGACCTGTTCGTCATCGAGTTCATCGAGCCGCGGGCCCAAAACCAAACCGCCCAAGGCTACGATGTCGGCCAGGAAACCAAACGCCGCGCGGCCGCCGAACGCGCCATGCTCACCGGCCACGCCGCGCTCACCGAGCCCATTACCTTGGTGCAGGCCAAGGACGCGGGCCCCGGCTTCCTGTACTTCTATCCCGTCTACAAAAACGGCAGCAACCCCGTCACTCCCGAGGAACGCCGCGCCGCCTTGTTCGGCTGGACCTACATGCCGATCGTCGCTTCGCGCATCTTTGCCAACCTGACCGAGGAGATTGGCGACGAGCTCGATTTTGACCTGTTTAATGGCGACAGCCTCGACGCCTCGCAGAAATTCTTCGATGCAGATAACCCGTTAACCGATTCGCCCCCCACCCCAACCAAGGCATACTACGCCGGCCGCCAATTTCACACCACCGTCCCAGTAACGGTCGGAGGGCTTTCATGGACGCTGTCCACCAGCACGACGCCGAAGTTCGCCCGCACCTCGCGGCTCGGCGTTTACAGTGCGGCCCTAGGCGGTCCGTTGCTCACGCTGATGCTCGCGGGGCTATTGCTCAACTTGAGCCGCACCACCCGCAAAGCCCAGCAGTTGGCCACCGCCATGACCACCGACCTAGCCGCGGCAAAACTCCAAGCAGAAGAACAAGCCGAGCGCACCGAACTGGCGCTGGAAAGCGGCGGACTAGGCCTGTGGGATTGGAACATCGCCACCGGCGAAACCCATTTTGACCGCCGCTGGGCCGCCATCGTCGGCGAGAATCTAGCCGACTTGCGCCCCCACGTGGACGAATGGGTGACGCGTTGCCACCCCGCCGACCTACCGATCGCCCAAGCTGCGCTCGAGCGCCATTTCGCCGGTGAAACGGCACTCTACCAGTGCCGCCACCGGCTAAAAAATCGCCGGGGGCACTGGTTATGGATCATGGCTAACGGCCGTGTTGTGAGCCGCTCCGCTGATGGGAAACCGCTGCGGATGGTGGGCACGTCCCACGACATCACGAGCGCGCAACTCGCCCAGTTGGAGATCGATCGGCATATCACCGCGCTTAACCACACCAGCCGCTTGGCCAAGGTTGGCGCATGGGAGCTTAACCCGCTCCAACAAACCCTCACCTGGAGCGAACAGGTACGCGCCATTCACGGGGTGAATGCCTACTACGAACCCACGCTGTCCACCGCCACAGCGTTTTACCCTGGCGAGGCCGCCACCACGATCAAGGAGCTGATTAGAGCAGCCCTCGACCACGGCACGCCTTTCGACGTCGAACTGCCGTTCTGCACCGCCCAGGGCAACCACCTTTGGGTGCGCGCCGTAGGCGAAGCCAGTCGCATGGGCGACACCACCGTGCTCATCCGCGGTGCTTTGCAGGACATCACCGAGTCACACCGCCAGCGCGAATTACTCGCTCACGCCAAAGACGCAGCCGAGGCCGCCAGCCGCGCCAAGGCCGATTTCTTGGCCAACATGAGCCACGAAATCCGCACTCCCATGAACGCGGTCATTGGCATGACCGAGCTGCTGCAAGGCTCGCCGCTTAACGCCGAACAAACCGAGTTTGTTGGCACCATCCGCACCAGTGGAGACGCCCTGCTGACGCTCATTAACGACATCCTGGATTTTTCCAAGATCGAGTCCGGCCACCTCGAACTCGAGCACATGCCGATCAACCTTCGCGACTGCCTGGAAACCGCCGTATCGATCATCGGGCACAGTGCCGCCGCCAAGGGGCTCGACTTGATGATCGAGATCGAGCCGGACGCCCCCGAGTCCATGCTCGGCGACTCCACCCGCCTGCGCCAAGTCATCACCAACCTGTTGAGCAACGCGGTCAAATTCACCGCTCAAGGCGAAGTGTTAGTGAGCCTCTCCCTGCAAGCGGACCAGCGCCTGCGCTTCGCGGTGCGCGACACCGGCATGGGTATCCCCGCCGACAAGCTCGACCGGCTGTTCAAGTCGTTTAGCCAAGTCGATAATTCCATAACGCGTAACTTCGGCGGCACGGGGCTGGGGCTGGCGATCAGCCAACGCTTGGTCGAACTCATGGGAGGTCGCATCGGCGTGGAATCCACGCCCGGGCAAGGCTCCACCTTCAGCTTTGAGATCCCTTATGCGGCGACCAACTGCCCGCCACGAACCAACCTCGGGGATGGTTCTGAATTGGTCGGCCGACGCCTGCTCATCGTCGATGACAACGCCTCCAACCGGCGCATCCTCGCCAACCAGACCCGCGGCTGGGGCATGGACACCCAAGCGGTCGCCTCGGGTGTCGAAGCGCTTCAGTTAATCGACTCCGGCACCCGCTTTGACGCGGTGCTCATCGACGTGCAAATGCCCGGCATGGACGGGATAACGCTCGCCGGCGAACTACGCCGGCGCCTACCCGCCAGCCAACTGCCGCTGATCGCGTTAACCTCGCAAGGGGCCACGGCGCAGTCCTTCGCCGGGCTCGACGTTGCCCGCGTGTTGAGCAAACCCGCGCGCGCCGAGGTGCTTCAGTCCGCCCTGCGCGACTTATTCCAGCCCAAACCCACGTCGAACTCCTCCGCAGCGACTTCAGGTCAGGGCGCTGGTTCAGGCGCGGCGGCGAGCGCGGCATCCGCGACGGCCGGGGTGCAATCGGGGACGGACGCAGGTGCGGAGAAACCGGCGATGCGCATTCTATTGGTGGAAGACATCGAGATTAACCAACAAGTGGCGACGCTGCTATTGGGGCGTCTGGGGTACACGGCGGCGATTGCCAACAACGGCGTGGAAGCGCTCGAAGCCGTGGCGCGGGAGAGTTTTGACCTGATCTTTTTGGACATGCAGATGCCCGAGATGGACGGGTTAACCTGTGCTGGGCACCTCTGCGAAAAGTATCCGGAGGCGACGCGCCCGTGGATCACGGCGATGACGGCCAACGCGCTGGAAGGCGACCGGGAGAAGTGTATTGGAGCTGGTATGGACGACTATGTGAGCAAGCCGATCAGTGGCCAGACGCTGGTGGCGGCGATCGCCAGAGCCGCCGAAGGGTTGCGCGGGCGGCGGGCGGGCTAAGCGGACCGGAACAACGTCCCCGAGAACGGACCCGACATCTCGGAAAACGTCCAACATTCAACGTTCAACATTCAACCCCGGAGGCACTCCGGAGTTGGTCCTTGGCCCCCAACTTGAACGTTGGAAGTTGAATGTTGGATGTTGAACGTTCTCCGCAATTCGCCTCTTCGCGATCAGGTTTAACCACTTATCCTCACTGATATCCACTCATCCGATCCCAGTCGGCCTTACTCCTTGGCCTCCGTGTCAGCGCTCCTGCTCGGCTCTGTGATACCTCCGAACTCCGCCTCTCCGCCCTACGCTACTCGTTACTCGCTACTTCATTTTTCCGTTTGTACCCGCGCCGATTGATCTCCGAACTGCTCCTTTTCCTATCACCATGTCGCTTAACTCCACGCCGCTCCGCACCCTTGATCCCGAGATCCACTCGGCCCTCGCTTCCGAGTTTTCCCGTCAGCAGAGCCACATCGAGCTCATCGCTTCCGAAAATTTCACCTACCCGGCCGTCATGGAGGCCCAGGGCAGCGTGCTCACCAACAAATACGCCGAAGGTTACCCCGCCAAGCGCTGGTACGGCGGCTGCGAGTACGTCGACAAGATCGAGCAAATCGCCATCGACCGCGCCAAGCTGCTCTTCGGCGCCGAGTACGCCAACGTCCAGCCCCACTCCGGCTCGCAGGCCAACACCGCCGTCTACGCCTCGGTGCTCACCCCCGGCGACAAACTTTTGGGCATGAACCTGAGCCACGGCGGCCACCTCACCCACGGCAATCCGGCTAATTTCTCCGGCAAACTCTACAATTTCGTCCAATACGGCGTGCGCGAAGACACCGGCCTGATCGACTACGACGAACTCGCCGCCATCGCCCTGCGCGAGAAGCCCAAGATGATCACCGTGGGCGCCTCCGCCTACTCGCGCGTGATCGACTTCGCCCGCATGGGTGAAATCGCCCGCTCGGTCGGCGCATTCCTGTTTGCCGACATCGCCCACATCGCAGGCCTGGTCGCGGCAGGAGTTCACCCGTCGCCCTTCCCGCACGCCGATTTTGTTACCACCACCACACACAAAACCCTGCGCGGCCCGCGTGGCGGCCTGATTTTGGCCAAGGCCGTGCACGGCAAGGCGCTTGATTCGGCCGTGTTCCCCGGCACCCAAGGCGGCCCGCTCATGCACGTGATCGCCGCCAAAGCCGTGTGCTTCGGCGAAGCCCTCAAGCCCGAGTTCAAGGCCTACGCCCAGCAAGTGGTTAAAAACTCGCAAGCCCTCGCCGCCGCCTTTGTTAAGCGCGGCTACAAGCTGGTTTCGGGCGGTTCCGACAACCACCTGTTCCTAGTCGACCTGCGCCACAACCTGCCCGAGCTGACCGCCAAAAAGGCGCAAGAGACGCTCGATCTGGCGCACATTACGCTCAACAAAAACACGGTGCCCTTCGAGACCCGTTCGCCCTTCCAAGCCTCCGGCATCCGCGTCGGCACGCCGTCGATCACCTCGCGTGGATTTGTGGAGTCCGACATGGACGAAGTGGCAGCGGTGATTGATCTGGTGCTCAAAGCGATCGGCACCGAAGGCGAAGCCGCCGCGCTGACCGCCGCCAAAGCTCGCGTCGCCGTGGTGACGGCCAAGTACCCGTTACCCTACACGCTCTGAGGGCGCGAAAGCATGGGCCAACCTTCGTAGGCAGTAACAATTAATACCAAAAGCTAAATTGTTTTAGCCTTTGTTTGGATAAGGCAGGGACGACCTCCGTGTCGTCCGTGCCGAAACACGATTCAAGACCAACCATAGCCGGTATTTCAGCTTATTCCCGACTCCTTAGCGTTCTTTGCGATCTTAGCGTTAAAACTCCGCTTCAGTCAGACTCCCGTCCACATCCACCCACCCTGAAGTTTCCATTTGCTCAGCGCTAGGGGCCGCACCACGGTTTCCCTTTTTCCATGAGCGAGACTTCCTTGACCGATATTTCCAACGACCAGCACGCGGTTCGCCGCCAAAAATTGGCCGAGATGCGCGCTGGTGGCTTTGACCCCTTCCGCGCCAACGTCGCCCCTACCCACTTTTCCGATGAGGCCAAAGCGCTCTACGTCGAAGAACAGGATAACACCGTAACCGTCACCGTCGCCGGTCGCCTGATCACCTTCCGCGTGCAGGGCGGCAGCTCGTTCGTAAAAATCCAGGACCAGCAAGGCCCCATTCAGCTCTATTTCCGCCGCGACGTGCTCGGCGAGGAGCGCTACGGGGTCTTCAAGAAATCCCTCGACCTCGGTGACATCATTGGCGTCACCGGCACGCTGTTTAAAACCAAGACAGGCGAAATCACCGTCCGCGTTGACGCGTTCACCCTCGTTTCCAAAGCCCTGCGCCCGCTGCCCGAAAAGTGGAGCGGTCTCACCGATTCCGAGCAGATCTACCGCCAGCGTTACCTCGACCTGATTGTTAACACCGAGTCGCGCCACCGCCTGATCACACGCTCGAAAATCGTTTCGCACATCCGCCGCTTCCTCGAAGACCGCCAGTTCTTGGAAGTGGAAACGCCCGTGCTGCAGGCCATCGCCGGTGGCGCCGCCGCCCGCCCGTTCCAGACCCATCACAACGCCCTCGGCGCCGACTTCGTTTTACGCATCTCGCTCGAACTTTATCTCAAGCGCATGCTCGTCGGCGGTTACGACCGCGTGTTTGAGATCGGCCGCAACTTCCGCAACGAGGGCGTCTCCCGCCGCCACAACCCCGAGTTCACCATGCTCGAGGTTTATCAGGCGTATAGCGATTACCGCGGCATGATGACGATGGTGCAGGACCTGTTGCGCTCGCTCTGCCAAAACGTCCTCGGCGTCTCCCAGATCAAACACGCCGCCAGCGGCGAGATGATCGACTTCGGCGGCACCTGGCGCGAGGTGAAGTACAAGGACCTCATCATCGAAAAAACCGGCGACGCCGATTGGTTCTCCCGCAGCAAAGACGAAAAGATCGCCGGCGTGCAAAAGCTCGGCCTTTACGCCGACCCCAAGTGGCTCGACTACGAGCTGACCAACGAGATTTTCGGTAAACTCATCGAGCCGACGCTCATCCAGCCCACCTTCGTCACCCACTTGCCCAAGGAGCTGTGCCCGCTGGCCAAGATCACCCTCGATGACCCGACCACAATCGACGTGTTCGAGCTGATCATCGGCGGCATGGAAGTTGCCCCCGCCTACTCGGAGCAAAACGACCCCGACGTGCAGCGCGCGATGTTCCAGGCGCAAGCCGGCGAAGAGCAGCAGAAGATCGACCACGACTTCCTGCTCGCCCTAGAACACGGCATGCCCCCCGCCGGCGGTATGGGCATCGGCATCGACCGGTTGTGCATCCTACTCACCGGCGCTGAGAGCATCCGCGACGTGATTCTCTTCCCGCAACTGCGCCCGGGCAGCTAAGCGGCTGATCTACTGATTTGTTACACAGAGGGCACAAGAGGAGACACAGAGGCCACGGAGACCCG
>CANIXX010000054.1 GCA_947471115.1 Opitutaceae bacterium
CACCTCGTACGTCACATCTGAGCGAGTACGGTTAAACGTGAGGACAGAGCGACGGGGCGAATCGATGGAGATACTATGCTGGACGGATGGGCGCGAGCTCGCCGTGGTGGGGAGAGTGCCAAAAGCGTACTCGAGCAGGTTGGGTCCTCCGTCGGCATCGGGGTCGGCCGTCCACGCGGCGTTGCCGGACGTCGAGGTGGTGTTGAAGTGGGTGGAGGTCCAACTGGTGCGACCGGCCGAGTCAGCCGTTGCCTGGAGGCTCACGAGATTGAGGTGCTTGTAGAAGAACTCAGCGCAGTGCTGGTCGATCGTTTTACCATCGACCACGTCGTTCCAGTAATTGTCAAAGCAGCCGTGGCCGGCCCCCTGAATGGTAAAGAATTTATAGTCCACCCCGACCGACTTCAGGCGATTAGCCAAATTGACCGAATTCTGGTAGCTAACAGTCGTATCGGCGGTGCCGTGCACGATAAAGACTGGTGGATCATCTTTATCCACGTCCGAGATGAGATTGAAGACAAGGGGCACGGCGCTCGGCCCCCACAGGTCAAGTACCACGGATACGTGGGCATTAGCGCCTATGGAACTAATTTCCCGGAAAGCGGCCATCATCGAGGTCGCCGCCCCGGCGGATCCGCCGCCAATAGCGATGCGACTCGGATCGACCTTGTAGGTGTCGGCATTCGCGCGCACCCACCGCACCGCTTCGGCTGCGGTATTCCCGTCAAACAAAGTATAGTTGATGGCTAAGGTGACGTAGCCCCGTTTAGCCCAGTTTTGGCAGAGTTTGACGATCTTGTCTGTCTCCTTGGTGCCGCCTGCGCCGTGAAGGATGATGAAGGCGGGAAAGCGGGCGATGTGGTTCGCCCCCGTGGGCATATAAACATCGAGGAGAAGGCTCGTATCGAGCTTCGAGTAGGCGATGTCGGTTTTCGTTTTAGTATAACCGTATTGTGAATCCAGATAGATGGTGGAGGCCTTGGCACGTGGGGAGATGGCCAATGCTAAAAAAAGAATGGCCAGCAGTAGCATGGGTGTGGTTGGGCGAAAAAGCATAGAAGTTCTGGGGGGGTAATTGAAGGGGACTGGAAAGATCTATCCCGGGAATCAGAGTCCGCTGGCCCGTTCACGCATTCAAAGGTAGTAGACGGGTTAACCCAGCGAGCTACAGGGTTACTTTGCCGTTGTCGTATAGGAGTAACAAGGTGATCCCCTTTGCTCGATGAGGCCGGATCATTGCCGGATGATCCTCGTCACTAGCATCACGGGTAGCATGGCCGGAGGGATCTGGGCACGGAGAAGGCGCGCACGATTGCTCGGGTCGCCGTTAGACACGATGGGCGCGTCTGGCGCTGTCATGGTCGGCGGCATGCGTTCACCGTGTTGGTTGTCGCTGGGTTCCACAAAGTGGCCCAGTCGGCTTAAAGAGCCCGAAACGTGGTTAAACTAAAAGCGCGCTTTTCAACCTCATTCCACGCGTGGGGGTTGGTAGGTTTTCAGGCCGCCAAGCTTTACCCAGTATGCGTACACGACGAGGAAACCAATCAGGGCAACCACGGCGATGGCCGCACCCCAGAAAAATGTCTGCTGGTAGTGCCGCCCGCCCAAATCGAGGACTTTGCCCAAGATTAGCGGGAACACGACCGATAGAAGCGAGGTGACCAGAATGGCGGCAGAATTAAACTGTGCAAAGCGCGCGTTGGGAAACAAGCGCGCGCCCAGAGAGGCGGTCGTGGTAAAAAAAACGCCGGATAACACCCCGTGCGCTATCAGAGCCACCTTGAAATGCTCCGGATCGCTCGCTGCGATACCGCCCCAGACCATCACAGCTGCATACAAGCCGAGCGCCACGATGCCCATTCGCAAGGGGTGGAATTTGTCTGCCATCCAACCGAGAAAATATGCCAATCCGAGCGAGATGAGGTAAGTCAGTGTGATAGCATCGCCAAAGGTCTGGCGCGGCATGCCCAAACTGTCGGCGTAGGGCACACTGTAGAGGTTAATCGGCAAGAAGCAGATTGTAGCCAGGCTTTGGGCAAGGAAAATGAAGAGGAAATAGCGGTGCTGGCAGCACTCTCGGAAATATTCCCGACAAGCCGTCACGAAGCCCGGTGGCCGCGATGTGTCGGGAGGCGGCGGCGGCGGATACTCGCCTTCTTTAACCCGCAGGCACATGAGCGTGAAGCCTAGACCGAAGAGCACGCCCAGCCCGACGAAGATCGCGGCGTAGTGCTCATCGGCGTGGGCAAAGAGCGTCTTGTTGAAGACAATGCCGGCCAGCAGGCTGCAGGCCCGGAACAGCCCGAAGAAGCGGCCGATCATCTCCTTGGGCACCACGTCGTTGATAAGGGCGCCGAACAGGGTGTTACCTATAATCGCGGAGCACTCGAACACCGTCCACATCAGTCCTATCATCAGCAGCACGCAGGTGCTCTCGCCGGGTGAATTCACCCCGAGCGCCGCATGCAGGTGCCCTCCCAGCCAGGGAGTAGCCGCCATCAGGAAAAGTGAAAAAGCCGCGAAAGGGGTTGAGACCAGTAAGAAGGGGATGCGTCGGCCGCGCGGGCCCCGGTGGCGGTCAGACCGATAGCTGACCACCGGGCCGATGATCACGCTCAAGGCGGCCGGTAGCGACGCAAGCAGCAGGCTGATCACCAAGGCCGAGGACTGGTACTGCTGCAGCATCACGGTGACCACCGGTGCGACCGAGCGTTCGCGCATTTGCCAAGCAAAGTCGCCCCAGAGCAACCAGCCGAAGAGTACGGCAAGTCCCCCGGCGGTGTAGGTGAGCGTGCCGATCCGCCACCGTTTTCGCCCGTCGGAGCAATCGCAGGGGGGCGTGTTGGTGGTGGCACCGAGCGGGGAGATGGTCATGAAGAGATGAGATGAACGCGAAGATGCGTTTCACTCGGCCTAGGATAGGGGGGGGCTATCCGGCCTTCTTTGACTTCCGCCACTCCGCCAGATCGGTGCCAGGCAGATACGCCCCGGAATTTTTCAGGAGCCTGAACAGCTGCTCGCGCATTTCCCGGGCCTTCTCCGGCCGGGTGAGCGCGAGATCATGGTTTTCGCCTAGATCCGCGTTCAAATCATACAGCTCGGTACGCTGGTCGTCGTGGAAGACAATGACCTTCCATTTTCCCACACGCATCGCGCTGGAGGCGTAGTCGCCGGTTGGGTCCGGACGCGGGTTCACGTTTTGCCAGACGATCGGACCGCGCTCGAACGCTTCGCCACGCAACGCCGGCAGGAAGTTCTCTCCGTCAATGTGTTGTTCCGGATGCAAGGGCATGTTTCCGGCTGCCAGTAGCGTGGGATAAACATCCGTCAGTGTGATCACCGCCGAGGAGATGCTGCCCGCAGGCACCACCTGCGGCCAGCGCACGATAAAGGGCACTCGCACGCCACCTTCGTAGAGATGCCCTTTACCGGCGCGCAGCGGCAGGTTCGAGGTCGCCAGCTCGCGTTTGTTGGTTTTACCGCGATTGGACAGCCCGCCGTTGTCGGAGGTCACGATCACGATGGTGTCACGCTCCAGTTTCAGCTCTCGGAGCGTGTCCATCAGGGTGCTGAGACTGCGATCCACCGAGAAGACCATGGCGGCGTAGGTCGCGTTGTCCTGATGCGCCTTCGTGGTCTCATCACGGTCGAGGTAGTCGGAGCCGTCGAACGTTAGTCCCGCGATTTTCTTCTTAAATCGGGCTATGTCCCCTGCGGGCGCCTGCAGTGGTGTGTGCACGCCGTAGTGGGCGAGCACCGCGAAAAACGGCTTGCCGGCACCCGATTCGGCGTGTGCGCGAATAAAACGATCGGTCTCACGGGTCAGCCGGTCGGCTATGTATTCGCCCTTGGGCGCATCGTCGAGGCCGACGAGGGGTGACCGGTCGGCTAGGAATTCGACCTTGGACGTATCGTCGAGGCCGCCGAGGATTGACCTAGGTTCGCTGGATTTGTGGGTGCTAGGGGGATTATAAGGGGCGAAGTGCGAGCCGACCAACCCGGCCGCCCCGCCGGCGATGTTTACGTCGAAGCCGCGCGCCTGCGGTTCCTCGGCCGGGACTTTCGAGAGGTGCCACTTGCCGGCGAAAAAGGTGCTATAGCCGCCCGCCTGCTTCAGGGCTTGTGCCAAGTTCATTTCCCCAGGGACAATGCTTGAGAACGCGCCCTGCACCCGCTGCGGGACTTGGCCCCTGTAAAGTGAGTAGCGCGAGGGCACGCAACGCGGGTAGGCGACATACGCGTCAGTAAAACGCATGCCTTCGGCGGCGAGCCGGTCGATAGCGGGCGTTTCATAAACTGGGGAGCCGTAGCAGGCGAGGTCGCGCCAGCCTAAGTCGTCCACAATCACGAGGAGAATGTTGGCCGGTTTGGCGGCCAGCAGAGAAGCCGCGCGGGCCCCGCCGACCCAGGCAGGTGAGACGAGGCAAAGCAGCAGGAAAAGGGACCGGTTCATGAGGCGAGTAAGCGATTGCGGAGCGGGATGTTTGGGGAAACCAGAGGGGGATGTCGTCACTTGAGCACCAATCGACGAGGATAAGACGTATCCTCTGCACACGGGGTAACAAGCGGTGTGAGCGGGCCGTTTCGGATGTAAACCTGTTCGGAACGTGCTTGGGGAGGCGGCGCGGCACCTAGTCGGCGGGGCGCGTCAGCCTTGGTCCGCGCATGCGGGGCCGGACGCGCGGAGCGGGCACACTTCGCAGGGGTGGTTAGGCTATGTTTTTGATCGATACGGCCATGGGCGACGATTTGCCGCCAGCTGCGGCCGGGCCATCGTTCTGCAACGCCTGCCCGCTCCGGCGCGGTCTCCTCCCGATGTCTCGTCCGGAGTGCTTCCCACTCAGCCAAGTCCGCTTCCAAATCAAAAATCAATGCTCATGAACCGCTTAGTTTTGAATCGATTCGTTCGCTTACCGCTCGGCCTGTTGGTTTTCGCCCTAAGACTCCACGCACAGACCGTGGCTGTGGAAGCCTCCCCGGCACCGGCGACCGTACCCGCCGTTCGTGCCAGTGTGAGCGCAACGGTGGAGGCGGGCGCCGAGCGTGGGGTCACCGGTGGCCGCTTGGTCGGCCACCTCTACGACTTCAAACAACTCGCCGGATCGCCTCCGCAGCCCAATCCGGATCTCCAGACGCTCGAACCGCTTGCGTTGGCAGAACGGGAGATCCGGCTCTTCACCGAACGAGATTGGCGCCCCGAGACGCTCCAGCGGTTCTTCCGCTCGCCGAGGCGTGTCGACGCCACTCAAATCTTCTTTCCGGTGGTCTCAGCCGAGGAGGCGCCCCGCGTCTTCGATGCGGGAGAGCGCATCGAGGAAAGCGGTTGGGTGGTGCATTTCCGCGGCCGCGTCAGCCCGCCTGCCTCGGGCCGGTTCCGCTTTGTGGGCGGTTGCGACGACTTTTTGGTGGTTCGCCTCAACGGGAAAATCGTGCTCGATGGCGGCATCCACGAGACATCGGCCTTCGCATCCGACCGCTCGAGCCCGCGAGCGTATGCCTATCCCCTAGATTTGGGCGGCAACCACGTTTTGATTCATCAAAGGGGCGGCTTTGTCGTTGGCCACGCGATGGACTTGCGGCAGGACGAGACCTACGAGATCGAGATCCTCGTGGGCGAGGGGCTGAAGGACGAATTTTTCGCCTTTCTCTTTTTCGAGCAGGAGGGTGGCGTTTACGCGAAGGATAAGGCAGGCAATCCCGTGCTGCCGATCTTTCGCGTCGCCGACACTCCGCCGCCTCCGCAGGGCCAGTTCGTACCCCCGTTCCAGGATAACGGCCCGATCTGGCGCGCTTGGCCGATCGAGCTCGGAGCGCAGGAGTAACGCTCGCGGGCGTAATCCCCGGACGAACCTGAGACCCCTGAGACTCCGCCCCCTGCCTGGGTCCCTCACGACGTGCGGCGCGGATTATCTTGGGCCGCGCCCCGGCAATCCCGGCCCGCGGGCTCGCCTGGCCGAAGTTTGTCTGCTGAACATCGCTGACGACCTGATTGAGCGCGACTGGGCTGGAGGGGAAAACGCGAGGTGTCCTCGCAGAACGAGTGGAGCATCGCCGCGCTGCACCGCAATGGGGTGCGGAAATCGTGGCAAGGGGCCGCCGCCCCCCGTCCTGTCTTGGCGCAGCGCGTGAGCGCTTTCTCGTTTCGTCCCGCCGAAGAACTTTACGATCTTCAATCCGAACCCGGCGAAAGCCGCATCTGGCGGCTGAGGCCGACCTGCTCGACCAGCGGACATGGAAATGAAGCGACTCGACGTGCCGCTCCCCGCCTGTTGGTCGGTCCGGCGTCGAGAGTCGGGGGAGGAACACACTGCCGGCTCGGCTTCGGGGCTCTGCCCGGGGCGGGATGCGAGAGCGGCAAGCTCACGGCCCTGCGCTCATTCTACGCCTGCGACCCGTGGTGATCAGCAGGGTGCGGGGCGAGGGGGGCTGGCTCCAGCGCACCGTGTTGGCCACGGCGGGGAGAAGCTGCTGCCCAAACAGTCCGGCGAGTTTTGCGGGAAGGGTTTGGGGTCCTTGTGGGTGGCTTCAACCGCCGCGTCGATCTCGGCGGGGGAGAGTGCTTCAGGGGAACGTCCGAGTGCACTCAGATTCACATCGAATATGCTCAAGAAGTCCACGCGGTCCTCGGGGTGGCCTACCCCGGATTCGACCCCTCCCGGCCTCAAGGCCAGGAGCAACGCGCCCGCGGACCCACGATCGCCAGCCTGCGATGCGATCAGGGGAGACAGGCGCGGAGCCGGGCGATCACGCCGGGGATGCGGTGGGGCGTGCCGGGGCGGGGGAAGAGTTCACGGTTCATTCACCCGCAGACGCAGGAAGCGGTGCACGGTTGCGGCGTCGAATGGCGTGGTGGCGGTGGCGGTTTGGCCCACCGGGGTGGTCGTGTCCTGGGTCACGCCGGCGGTGGTCCATTCCCCGGTCGCGAGGTGGGTGGCCGTTTCCACGACGTAGGTGAGGTCGGTGCGGGCGCGCCGGTAGGAAAGCCGAAGCAGGCCGTTCGCGTGCTGGAGCTGAGGGTGTGGCGCGGAGAGCGCGGAGAGCGGATCGCCGCCTAGTGCGTACTCGAGCAAGTTGGCCAGGCCGTCGCCATCGGGATCGGCGTCGACCCCGCGGTGCTCGGAGCTCGGCGGGGTGGCGAGGCCGGCGATCCACGTGTCGTAGCTTTGCACCGCCGGCGGGGCGTAGAGCCCGCTGACTTCGGCGTCGGTGAGCGCACGCTTGTAGATGCGCAGATCATCGAGCTGCCCTCGCCATTCGTTGCCGCCGTGGCTGGTGTCGCCCACGCGCAGCAGCGGTGTGACGCGCCCGCCGCTGCCGGTGGCCCACTGCGCGCGCCGGATGCCGTCCACGTAGAGCCGGGCGCGCCAGGTGGCGCCGTCACGGAGGTTCACCAGCGTGACGAGGTGCCACTGACCGTCGGCCAGATTGGCGGCCTGTCCGCCGCTCCAGGTATGACCGCTCACGCCCTCGGAGCTGCCGGGCTCGGTGGTGGTCCAGAGGCGGAATTGCGTGCGCCAGGACTGGGTCGCGTCGCCGTCCTTGCTGAGAAGGGTGCGGTTGCCCGTCGAAGTGGTGGTGCGAACCCAGACCGACAGCGTGCAAGCGTTGGCGAGCGGGTCGAAGTTGAGGTCGCCTTGGTTGGCCGGGAAGAACGGCACCAGTGCGGAGGCTAGGTTGGTCGAACCGTACGCCCCGCCAAAGCGGCCGCCGGAAGACCACGTGGCGCCCGGCACGTCGGTGACGTGGTTGTTGCCCTGGGGAGAGGCGTCCCAGATGCGGGTGCCGGTGCCTTCGTCGAAGGTGTAGTGGAGTACTAGGTCTGTGTCGGTGCTGAAGCCGCCTATCGGGCGCACGTCCAGCGCGAGGACGCGGTTGGCCGAGCCGTAACTATCGGTGACGCGGACCGTCAGCGCAGCCCGGGCGGGCGCGACCGGGCTGCCGGTGAGCCGGCCAGAGGTGGAGAGCGAGAGGCCGACGGGAAGCACGCCGGCGGCGAGGTCCCACGTCCTCGCTCCTTGCCCCCCAGAGGCGGCCAGATCCACCGCATAGGCTCGGCCGACGGTGGCGCGGGGCAGTTCGGCGGTGGCGACCGCGAGCGTCGGGTTGATCGTGATCACGGCAGGGGAGGTGACCACCGAGCCTTGGGCGTTGCTCACGGTGACCGTGTAGGTGCCCGCGTCGGCGAGCTGGACGGCGGGGATCTCCAGAACAGGGCTGTTGACGCCGACGACCGACGTGTCTCGGCGCCACACATACGTGAACGGTCCGGTGCCGCCGACCGCGACGGTCAGGCTGAGCGACTGGCCGACCACGCGGGTGGTGCGGGGGGGAGCGCTCACGATCGTGGGGGCCAGAGGGGAGGGTTGCGCCGGGGCGGCGAGCGGGACGCCGGCGTCGTCGCGGCCGTCGAGCTGCCGCAGGTAGGCGAGCAGATTGTTGCGGTCGGTGGAGCCGAGGGCATTGTAACGATGATGCGGGTCGGCGGCGAGCAGGTCGTCGGCATTGGCCACAAGCAAGGCGTTGAGGTGAAAGTCGACGCCGTTGCGCAGGACCTCAATGGTGTTGCCGGTGCCGGCTTGGAGGTTGGCATCGACCACCAGCCATCGCCAACCACTGATCTGGGAGCTGTTGTTGGGTGTCTGCACGAGCAGGTCGATCGACTGGGATGCACCATTGATGCGTAGCGTGGCTTTGGTGTTCGCGGCGGTGGCGGTTGACAGACGGACGTAGCGCACGGCGATGCGCGCGGGGCCGCCGTTTAGACCTCCATCGATGCCGCTGAAGCGAACGCCTGGCGGAGTGGCAGCACCGCTTTCAGCAGTGATCGCGACTGTGGTGCCGCCAAAAGCGCCGCGCAACGTGCCGCCACCGCCCTCCTCGGGTTTGTCTATTGTTACGGCCACGGCCCCGGGTACGACGGTGGTCAGGAAGGTCGCATCTGAGGCGAGGCGCAGCGCACCGCCGACATACGTGAAGACATCGGCTAAAGTCGAGGCCTGGCCATGATGAAGGTAGGTGCGGGCCGCGTGCAGGCCGTGAAGTGTGGGTATGTCGATGCCGGTGAGCGGCTGGTCGAGGCGAAGGCCACTTAAGGCGGAGAGCGTGCCGAGGTCGCTCAATGGTCGGGTAGTGATCGAGCCTTGCGTGCTGGTGGTGAGCGTATCGCCGGCATGGCAGGTGGCGCAGCCTTGGGCGTTGAATACGGTGCGGCCGCTGATCGCGGCAGAGGTGCGTGTGCCATCGGCATTGCGCGTGGGGCTGCGCGGCACGGTCGTGGGTGTGAGCGAGGCGACGTAGGCGGCGAGGGCGTCGAGCTCGGGGCTGAGGCCGGCCTTGCCTGTAGCCGGCGAGGGGTGCTGGGTGGCAAACTGTTGGGGGGGGAGGGGCAGGAAGCCGGTGCCGCCAAAGGGGCCGCGGATGTCGTGCTCGAAGTCTTGGATCTCGTCGAAGTTGGCCGACCAGTGGAGATTGCCATGGCCGAGGCCGGAGCGACCGCGCAGGTCGGTGGTGCGCCGCAGGCCTTCGCCGCGGCCGGTGAAGTCCCACACCCGCCCGTCGTGCCCGCCGTCGACGTGGCAGGTGGCGCAGCTGATGTAGCTGTCGGCGCTCATCCGAGGGTCGGACGCGTTGTAGAAGATCTGTTTGCCGAGCAGAACGGTGCTGGAGAGCGGCTCGTTCGCGACCGTACTGGTGGTGGCGAGCAGGGGCAGGGAGGTGAGGTTTCGCTGCAGCAACGGTTCGGCGTCGCGTACGGAGACGCTTCGGCCCATGAAGTTTTGGACGAAAAGCCTGTTCGAGTCCGGATCGATGAGGACGCCTTGCGGCGCGAGGCCGGAGCCGAGTTCGAAGGCAATCGTCGCGGGCACGGTTTCGGTCGAGCCGGAGACGGAGGGGATGCCGGTGATCGGTGCCAGCGCCAACGCGTCTACGCCGACCACCTCGTTGTTGCCCTGCAGGGCGACCAGGATCGTGTCGCCGAGCGGGGTGTAGGTGAGGGCGGCGGGGCTGTCGGCGTTGTCGATGTCGCGGCGCGCGTGGCGTATCTCGCTGTTCGTGGAGAGGTTGAGAATCGAGATGACTGAGCGGGCCGTGGTCTCGTGGGTGAGGTCGCCGACGCCGAAGAGCCGGCCGCGCTGGATATTGTCCTGCTTGGAGGCGATCGCGGCGTGGGTGCCGTCGGGCGAGATCGCGATCGAGGCGAGATAGTTGGGCACGCCGGAGGCGCGGTCGCCGCCGTCGATCGGATTGGCGGAGGAAAGGCGGATCGTGCGGGTGAGGGAAAGGGTGGCTGAGGTGCCGGCGAACTCCGCGACCTCGGCATCGAGTTCGTTGGAAATGAAGCGGGTGACGAAGACGCGGGTGCCGTCGCCGCTGACGGCGATGGCGCGCGCGGTCGAGACGGTGCTGGTGGTCGTGACCGGTGCGTCGGTGAGGGAGGCGGTGGTGTAACGCTGGAGTTTGCCGGTGCCGTAGAGGGTGACGAACATTGCGGTGCCGTCGGGAGAGGGCGCCACCCCGAAAGGCGCGGCGCCGAAGGCGAGGGTGCGTGTGGTGGCGACCGAGCCGTCGGGGTTGAGGATGGTGAGGCTGTCGGAGCCGTGGTTGGCGACCCAGTAACGGCCCTGCGCGTCGCGAGCGATGGAACGCGGGTTGGTGCCGACCGGGTATTCGGCGAGCTTGGCACCGGTGAGGGAGTTGAGGACCGAGACGGTGTTGGCGTCGGGATTTACCACCCAGAGCCGGTGGCCGGCGGGGTCGTTGCCGATCGCGAGCGGGGCGCTTTGGGTGGGGCGCGGGCCTGTGGGGGCGGCGATCACCAGGAGGCGCAGGGATTGGCTGACGATCTGGCCGGCGGCATCGCGGACCTGGACGAGCACCTGTGGGCGTCCCGTGGCGGTGTAGGTGTGGCTTGCCGAGGGTGTGGACGACCACGTGGTCCAGGTGCCGGCGAAATTGAAGCGATAGGAAAGGGGGCCGGCGCCGGTGGCGGTGGCACTGACCGTCATGGGCGCACCAGGGGCGGGCTGGTAGGTCGTGGAGGTGAAGGCGGTGATGGCCGGCGGAGTGGTCGCGGTGAGGCCCCCGGTCGAGAAGCGAAACGCATAGGGCTCGATCAGGTTGCCGGCGGCGTCCTGAAAGCCGATGTCGTCGTTGAGGTTGCTGGGGGTGCCGGCGTCGCTCGCGAGAAAGTCGACTTGGTAGACGGTATCGGCGGCGAGGCTGGCGTCGGGCGTGAAGGTGAGTACCCCCGAGAAGTCGTGGATGAGGAAACCGGGGAGGGCCGTGCCTAGGGTGTTGTTGGCCAAGACTGAGCGCACGGTGAAGTCGGTGCCGTTGCGCGGCCCGCCGCGGCGCGGGTGCGCGGGCAGGAGGAAACTGAGGGGAGCCTGGCGAGGGTAGTTGACGCGACCGGCCTGTGGTATGTGGAAGCTGACGCGCGGGCGGGTGGTGTCTGGGGTTTGTTGGTGGACCCAGACCGACATGCCTTGGGCGAGGTAATTGCTCGTACCTGGGGATCGGGGGTAACCGCCGGTCAGCCAAAGATTGCCGAGCACCAGCGACATTTGGGAGGTGTCCACTCCCGACGGCGTGGCGGGGGTGCCGGCGGGAACGGGTGGGGTAGACTCATTGAGGGTCAGGACGGTTGGGTTGGGGTCGCCGGCGACCAAGCGAGCCATATCGATCTTCCGTTTTTGGATGAAGCCGAAGTTATCCTCATAAACCGGGTAGGTGGCGTTGGCCTGTCCGGTGACAGTTAAGCTGGCGGCAAGGGATATGGTGCCATCGCCCGTTGGATCGGCTGCCCGGCTGATATCGGCGGCAAGAATGATGTTGGTGTTCGTGCCGATCACGAAAAGTTTGGTGCCGTCGCTGAACAGCGTCGGCCAGTAAGCCTGAAAGCCACCGGGTAAAGAGCCGACATAAACTGGGGTGACTGAGCGGGTGGACGGGTTGTCCCAGTTGTTGTATTGGAGGCGGTAGATGACCACGCCGTCGCGCGCGGCGGTGCCACTGCGCGCGTAAATGAGGAGGTCGCCGAAAAACATCGGGTGCCAGTCGCCGCCTCCGTAAGGGCCGACGTGATCGAAGGTCGCGAGGGTTCGAAATTCTCTGTAGCCGCCGCTGTTCAGGTACGGCTGTCGAATGGTGAACGGGATGTCGGGCTTATCGTACCAAAGAATGGTCGACTCCCAAGGGCCGGCTTGACCGGAGCGATTGTCGCCCACGCGCATTTGGTTGCCGGCGGGAATGCCGTTGGTGCCGCCAAGTTCGACGGGGGCACCGAAGGAGGCGACGCGCAGGCCATTGGGCAGCAGGTGCACGCCTTGCTGGGCCGTACCATGCGCGCCCCAGCCGAAATTGCCCTCGTACCAGCGGTTGTTCGGGTACGTGAGCTTGAAGTCGCTGGGATAGCGGCGGATCGGCGCGGTCGGATTCGAGATGTCGTAGACGCGCAACAGCAGATCCGAACCTTCCCGGGAGCCTGGAATTTCGCCGCCGACGATGATCCAACCATTGAGGTAATTGATCGAGGTGGTGCGGCCGATCGGTTCGGAGCCATTGGTGATCGGGTGGCTGAGCAGCGTGCCGGGAGCCTCGGAGCGGGCTTGGTTGAGGAAGCCGGGGGTGGTGACTTGGCCGAGGGCGAATGCCCCGGTCAGGAAGAGCCCGACGAGGAAGCCGAGTCGGTGCAGCAGAGGAGAGGTGGAACGGCGCATAGGGGGTTACGACGTAGAGCCCCGGTCGCTCTTAAGCGGACGACTGGGTGCATTAATCAAGGTGATGCGGACGATTAGGCCGTAAAACGCCAATGCAGGGCCGGTTGGATGCAAAAGGTGGCTTTGGGGCTCACCCTGTATCGCCTGCTTGACCCTAATCGGGCGCTACTACACGACCGCGATGCTAACAAGTTAGGGCCAACTCCCTGCTGCGCTGGGAGCCTCCGCTAGCACTCTCTTCGACACGCATTCCCCTAGCCCCGGTATTTTTATGAACCTCCCCGCCCTTTTGTTTATAAGTGTCTTGATCACCTCTTGGCTATCGGCAGCTGATCATTCGCGTCCGAACATTCTCTTCATCGTCGCGGACGACCTGAAGCCGCTCTTTTCCGCCTATGGAGAAGGGGTGCCCACGCCCAATCTGGACCGCATTGCCAAGGCGGGGACCACGTTTCTCAACGCCCATTGTCAGCAGGCCCTCTGTGCCCCCTCTCGCGCTTCGCTCCTCACGGGACGACGCCCCGATTACATCCAGATATGGGATCTCATAACTCAGATGCGCGACCGTCGCCCCGACATTGTGACGCTGCCCCAATACTTCCGATCCCATGGTTACGAGACCACCGGCTTGGGCAAAATTTTCGATCCGCGCAGTGTGGATTCAGCGGCGGATGCGCCCTCTTGGAGCGTCCCTTTTGTCAAAAACAGCCAGCTCCGCTATTCTCCGGAAATCGGCGAGCCCTACGTTTTCTACCAATCGCCCGAGGTGCGCGCCGCCGCCGCCGGGCTTTTCCCTGCGGGACGCAAACCCGGCTGGAGTACCCACCTAAAGCAATCCTTGGTCGCCCAAAAACTTTGGCGCTCCGTCGAGTCGGCCGATGTACCCGATGACGCCTACGACGACGGTGCCATGGCCGAGTACGTGGTGCGCACCCTTCCTGCGCTCGCCGCCTCCCCCAAGCCCTTCTTCCTCGCACTCGGGTTCAAGAAGCCCCACCTCCCCTTTGCCGCGCCCAAGAAATACTGGGACCTTTTCCAGCGCGACCAATTGCCCTTGGCGACCTTCCGCGAGTTGGCGGTCGGCAGCCCGGAGTTTGCCGCTCACAAGTTTGGGGAACTCCGCGATTACTCTGACATTCCCGCGCTCGGTCCCCTGTCCGACGAGCAGTCGCGCGAACTTATCCACGGCTACTACGCCTGCATTGCCTACCTTGACGCACAAGTGGGTCGTGTGCTCGACGCCCTCGAGCGCTCCGGCGAGGCCGACCGGACGCTCATCGTTCTTTGGGGCGACCATGGTTGGCACCTCGGCGATCACGGTCTATGGTGCAAGCACACCAACTTCGAACAGGCCACACGCTCGCCTCTGCTCATCTCCGCGCCGGGCCGAAAGGCGCCCGGCGGCAAGGTTTCCCGACCAGTCGAGTTTGTGGATGTTTTTCCGACGCTTGTAGAGCTTGCCGGACTCCCCTCCCCCGATTTTCCGCTCGATGGCGTAAGCCTCGCGGCCTGCCTGGACGATCCTGGCGCTCGCACGAAAGAATTCGCGGTCAGCCAATATCCCCGTGCCGGCCGAATGGGCTATGCACTCCGCACGGAGCGTTATCGCCTGATCGCGTGGTTTGAGGTTAAGCAGGGAGGCGGCGCGGACGGCTCCGTGCCGCCTGAAGCCGTTGAACTCTATGATTATAAAAATGATCCGTACGAGACTCACAGCCTCACCCAAGATCCCGCGCAACGAGTCCTCGTGGACGAACTGCTCGGCAAGCTGCGCGCTTTTCTCGCTGCCC
Source organism: Opitutaceae bacterium (assembly GCA_947471115.1). Taxonomy (GTDB): domain Bacteria; phylum Verrucomicrobiota; class Verrucomicrobiia; order Opitutales; family Opitutaceae; genus Rariglobus. The sequence continues at coordinate 14,510 of CANIXX010000054.1, forward strand.
AGCTACGGGTGACTCACGCAACTGGATAACGCGGCGTGCGCCCCGCCTTATTGGCCGCGCGAGACACTGTCTCCAGGCATTGGACGCAGGTACACCGGCAACGGCCCGATTTCAATCTTCAGGACGCCGTCTTGGGCGCGGATGGGCGTGCGCTCGCCCAGCATCGAGATTACCTCCACCTCCGATGAGCTGGTCCACGGCACCGTCACGCTCCGCGGTCCGGCCACCGCCCACCATACCTGCGTATCGGCCCCAGCACCGGGAGCGCTTTCATAGTTGTAACCATAAACTCCATCCACGCCGTCACAGCCGGCTCCAAGCAGCCGCGGATGCGGCATCAGCGCTAACAAGGTTTTCAGGGCATACGCGGAGGGCCGCCAGACCGGCGGGTCGCCGGGTATGAGGATCCCTGAGTTGACGCCGTCGGTATCGACCA
>CANIXX010000055.1 GCA_947471115.1 Opitutaceae bacterium
CCGAGAGACATACAATGGGGATCGGCCCGCGCCCAGCCTATAATGCTGAATGCCGTAAACGCGCATGCGCGTTTACGGCATTCAGCATTATAGGCTGGGCGCGGGCCGATCCCCATTGTATGTCTCTCGGCTTATCTATTTATGAACCGCACCGTCGTCATCGTCGGCCGACCCAATGTCGGCAAGAGCCGTCTGTTTAACCGGCTCGCGCGGAAGCGCATCTCCATCGTCCACGATCAGCCTGGCGTCACCCGTGACGTCATCTCGGCTGAGATCGAAGAAGGTGGTTTCACTCTGCTCGACACCGGCGGCCTTGGCTTCAAGGACGGCGACGTCGGCCTGGCCGCTCTCACAGCCGCTTCCGAACAGCAGGTTGGTTTCGCCATCGATACGGCGCAGTTGATCCTCTTCGTCATCGACGGTCTAGAGGGTTTGACCGCCCTCGACGTCAACATCGCGCGCATGCTGCGTAAGTCCAAGAAGGACGTGATTCTCGTGGTCAACAAAGCCGACTTCGACGACGACAAGGTTGATCTATCCGAGGCCTACCGCCTCGGCTTAGGCGAACCGTTGCGTGTATCCGCCGAACATGGACGCAACGAGAGCTACCTGCGCGAGGAAATCCTCAAGCGCATCGGCACCCTGCCCGAGGTGGTGGCCGAGCCTGCCGATAAGACCTCGGCCGATCCGCTTTGCGTGTGCTTTATCGGGCGCCCCAACGTGGGCAAATCCTCGTTGAGCAACCGTCTTCTCCGTAGCGACCGCCTGATTGTCAGCGACGTGCCTGGCACGACCCGCGACGCCATCTCGTTGCCCTTCGATTTCAAGGGGCGCAACGGCAAGATGTATCCCTTTAAGTTAATCGACACCGCCGGTATCAAGGCAGCCACCAAACTGGCCTCGCCTGTGGAGTATTTCTCCCGCCTGCGTTCGCTCGACGCGATCAAGGAAACCGACGTGGTGTTCCTCGTTCTCGACGCCATCGACGGCGTGACCCAGCAGGACAAGGCCATCGCCGGTGAAGCGGTCAAGGAGCGCAAGCCGATCGTCATCGTGGTTAACAAATGGGATGTAGTCCGTCGCGCCTTTCAAAAAGGCGAAGACCCCGGCTGCGCCCCCGATGCCGCCATTCACGGCTTCGATAGCGAGCGCGACTACCGTAAAAAGTACGAGCGCGCCCTCTTCGACGGCCTGTTCTTCACCCCGGGTGCGCCGGTGGTGTTCGCCTCGGCCATGAGTGGCTATGAGATCGACCGTATGCTCAACGCAGCGGTTAAGCTTAATCGCATTTTGGATATTCGCATCCCCACTGCGAAGCTGAACAAGACCATCACCTTCCTCACCGAGCGCACGCCTCCGCCGGCAATCGGCGGCAAACGCTTCCGCGCCTACTACGCATTGCAGACGGGCAACCGTCCGTTCCGCATTAAGATTTTCTGCAACCGCGAAGAGAAACTCACCGAGCAGTACCGTCGTTATCTCGAAGCCGGCCTAGTTGACGCATTTGAGCTCAACGGTTGCCCGATTTACTTCGAGCTGGTGGGTAAGGAAAAACATGAGCCGGGTACCGCCTACTCCGGCAAAGCCAAACGCGCCGGCCTGATCTTCAAGGAAGAGCACCCGGAGGCGCATGTGCCGAAGTGGAAGGAAGGCGAAGAATTCGCCGCCGATGAAGATGAAAAACATGAAACACTCGAAGACTGATTATCGTGGCGGCGAGGCCGTCGTTTTAACCACCAAGGCGCTCACGCTCACGGTTACCACGGCGGTCGGTCCTCGCGTGGTGTCGCTGACGTCCACCGCTGGGACCAAGGCCGGCAATCTGTTCCTGCAGATGCCCGACGACGAGAAGCGCTACCACGGCTATTACCTGCGCGGCGGCCACCGCCTTTGGCACTCGCCCGAGGACATCGTGCGCACCTACCAGCCCGATGATGACGCGCTGGCCGTCAAGCCGCTCAAAAACGGCATCGCCTTAGCGCAACCGACCGAGGAAAAGACCGGCCTACAAAAGGCCATAAAGATCGAGGTGTTGGGCGAACGGACGGTGAAGGTCACCCACGCGCTCACCAACCACGGCCTGTGGGCGGTGGAGACAGCCGCCTGGGCGCTCACCATGCTGCGCGGCGGTGGTTACGCCACCCTCCCGCTCCTGCCCAAGGGCAACCACGCTGACGGCGACCTGCTTCCCTCGTACTCCTTTGTGCCCTGGACCTACACAGACCTGTCCCTGCCCGTGTGGGACATGCACCGTGACTTCATCGGCATCGACGTACCGAAGGCCAAGGCCGCGCAGAAGTTTGGCATTACCAACTATCCCGGCTGGTCGGCCTACTGGGTGGATGGCGTGACCTTCGTCAAATACGCTCCGGTCATCAAGGGCGCCACGTATCCTGATTTTGGTTGCCCGTTCGAGGTGTTCACCAACGGCGAAATGATCGAATTGGAAACCCTCAGCCCGCTGGTCAAACTCGCCCCGGGTGAGTCGGTCACGCATGTTGAACACTGGGGTGTTTTTGACAGCCTCAAAAAACCCTCCACAGACGCCGCGTTCGGCGAACTTGCCGACACGGTGGGCAATTGGATCAAGACGCTGAAGTAAGCGTATCGGGCGGCCTTCACTGGCCGCCCACTTTTTTTTACCAATGCCTGCACCGCTCAACGTTGTCTTCCTTGGATCAGACGTCATCGCGTTACCGCTCCTCGATTGGTTGGCGGGCGAGGGCAATGCGTTCGCCCAGGTTGCGGCGGTGTTTACCCAGCCGGACCGGGCCGTGGGGCGAGGCCAGAAGGTAACGCCCAATGGAATAAAATCGTGGGCGCTGGAACGTGGCTTGCCGGTTTATCAGCCGGAGAAAATTACCGAGGAGGTCCGGGCGCAGCTCGCCGCGTTGTCCGCCGACGTGTCGCTGGTCATGGCCTACGGGCACATCCTGAAGCAGGATTTTATTGATACCCCGCGCCTAGGAACCCTGAACCTTCACGCGTCCTTGCTTCCCAAATATCGGGGCGCCTCGCCGATCCAAACGGCGATCGCCAACGGTGAGGCTGAGACCGGGGTTTCGCTCATGCGCATCGTTCGCCAGCTCGACGCAGGTCCGGTTGCCGACGTGGAGTCGGTCGCGATCGGCCCGCACGACACCGCGCTGGAAATTGAGCACAAACTGGCCGCCGCTTGTGTGCCGCTTTTGGCGCGCACGTTGCCGAAACTGGCGGCGCAGGGTCTTGTTTTTGTTGAACAGCAGGATGCCGCAGCGAGTTTTTGCCGACGGTTAGTGAAGGACGACGGGCGGCTTGATTTCAACGCACCCGCTGAAGTGGTGGCCGCGCGGGTTAATGGGCTTTACCCGTGGCCGGCCTGCACGGTGGAAATTGCAGGGCAGCCGGTCAAAATCGGCTTGGCTGAAATTGTGGCGAAAACCACCTCGATTGAGCACCAGGTAGGTGGGAAACCGGCTGGCAGTATCGTCGGGGCGGATGCGGAGGGGTTGCGGATTGCGACCGGAGGTGGGGGCGAGTTGCGGTGTTTGCGCCTGCAAAAACCGGGCGGGAAAATGTTGGCCGCGGCTGAATTTCTTAGGGGCTTCCCCGTAGACGTTGGCACTGTTTTGGCCTCGGTGCCCTTGCCTGTGTTAGTCGCCCCGGCGCCGTTTCCCTACAAGCGAGGGGTATAACCTGAACTTAATTTAACACTCTTTAGGGGCGGGCGATTTTTCCCTGCCAGCCGGGGGCTCAATCAAGATTCGCGCCGACGCTGCCGTCCGCTCGCAGCGTTTCTAGTTTTTGCACCTGGAGTTGGCTGCTTTGGCAGGCCAACAGGGTACGCACCGCATCAAAGTCACTGTGTTCCTCAACCACCACTTGGGCGAATTGCCGGTAGGTGACCCGGTAGCGTGCCTCACCGGCTTCTAGCCGTCGCAGTGTAATCGTCGCGTTTGCGGTCGAATCAGTGGGCGTGGGAGCAGTCGCGGCACGTGCGGGAACGGTTTTGCGTTTGGTGCGGCGGTTGGAGGGGAGTTCGATGGTCGTGAACGGGTAGTCGCCACCCATAATCCGCATGACCTCTTTCTCCGCAGCATGGATACGCAGGAAGAGCTCCTCTCGTTCGAGGAGCATCTCGTTGACCTTGATTTGTTGGTTCCTGCGCATCGACGGGCTTAGGGGTCCTTATCGTCGTCGGTCTCGGTCGGTTCATCACCGGCAGCTTCCGTATCAGTGGTAGTGGTGGAAGGTGCCGCTGTTTCGCGCGGTGTGCTCTTTTTGGAGACACCGGCGGCGCGGGTCAGCGTTTCCGACTTGGGGTCAAGTCCTGCGACGGGCAGGGGCGGTTGCGGGAATGGAAAAATTCCCGGCTCGCCGATGACTTCCTCGATCTGGGTTTCGAGTGCGGAGATGCGTTCATAGGCGGCTTGTCGCTCGGCAATGAGGGCGTCTATGCGGACGCGGGCTTCGAGCGCCTGACGCAGGGTTTCGGCGTCCGCAACGAGGACGAGATCGCGAAAGGTGAGGGCGGTGAGTGTGGGTTTCTTGGCCATGACGGTAAAGGGAGCGCAGGTGGTTTAACGAAAGAGTCGGGCGAGTTTATTGAGCAGGTTGCCCGCCGCCGGAGCGGCTTGTGGAGATGAAAGGGTGGGTGGGATGAGAGTGGGTTCGGAGCGAGGCGCTGAAGCGGTCTTGGGGGCGTGGATCGGTGCGATGGTGGTGGGTTGGGGCGGACGTAGACGAGCACTTTGAACGGCGCTGGCTGCGGCGGCCACCTCGGGGGCGAAATCGGCGCGGGCGTCGGCAATGAGCTCGTCGGGGGCGTTGGGGTGTTGCACGACCGCGAGGCGCACGGAGGCAACGGGGTCGCGCACCAGATCGTAGAGGTCGGCGCGCCGCCAGGCGTGGCCACTCACCGCGAGGCGGCGAATCGCGGGCAACGGGTCGGCAAGAAACTCGCGCGCCGTGGCGGCATCGAGGCCGGGAAGTGCGCGATCTTGGATCGCCCAGTGGCGGCGGAAAACCGGGCTGCAGGTGACCAGTACGCGAGCCAGCCCGAGGTCGAGGTTTTCGCGGTAGGCCAGGGCGGCGAGAACCGCCGGGTAACGGGTGGCCGCGAGCGCTTGCACCTGTTCCGGGTCAAGCGCGGGGTTGCCTGCCAGGGCGACGCACGTCGGCTCGTCACCGAGATCGATGAAGTAAACGCCAATGGACGGATCGAGGTGGGTGTTGGCGGCGAGTGCGGTGCGCACAGCCGGATCAGCATCTTGAGCCAAGAGACGCTGCACGGCGCGTGGAAGGTTCCGGCGTGCGGCCACCCAGCCGCGTTCCTCGGTGTCGCCGGTCGTGGCCAGATTCAGCAGATCAATTTCGTCGGGTTGCACACGGTCGCGAACCGCGCGGCGCACAGAGGCGTGGGGCGATTGCAGGAGCAGGCGTTCGGCGGCTTTGGGCAAACCCCGGCGTTGGAGCAAGGCGAGTTGCAGGTCCTCTTCATCAGTCGTGGCCCAGCCGCAGAGCATCTCGTCGTCGGCGGGTGCGGTGGCTGCTGTGTGAAGGCGTACAAGCGCGCTGTCGTCGATGGCGAGGGCCAGCGCGGCCGGCGTGGCGAGCCCTGACTGGCCGCCGAGGGCGACGCGCACCGCAGGATCGGCATCGCAAACCAGAAGGGCCTGCTGCGGCAGACGCAGGCCGGAGTTGGTGGCCAAGGCGCGGCGCACGCGGGCGTCGGGGTCGTCGGCCAGGGTGAGCAATTCGCGGGCGGGCAGCTGCGGATGGATCGCGGCTTGGGCGCGAACCTCGGCATCAGGGTGCGCGGCAATTTCGATCAGCAGGTGGGGCGGGGTGCGCGGGTTGGAGGCGAGCAGCGCGAGCACGGTGGTCGAGGGCGACTGGGCCGCGAGGGCTTCGAGCAGGTGGCTGGGGGAGAGCGGGTAGGCTGCAACGAACGCGCGGGCCTCGGGGGCCTCGTCCACGGGCAGATCGGCGAGGGCTTGCAGCAGCGAGGAGGGGATCGGGGGCTTTCGCAGCGCCTGGGCAGTGCGGCGCACGCCGTCTTGCCGGATGCGGGCAAGTAGGGCGTCGGGAGAAAGGGGTTCAGCGGCGGACACGGGAGGGCGGTGGAAGGTGAGGGGCGCGACGAGGCGTCTTAGTCGACGTGCAGGTCGCCGGGTTTGACGTAAATCTCGCGCGGGTTGTTACCGATTTGAGGGCCGATAAAGCGGCGTTTTTCCATCTCCTCGATGAGGCACGCGGCACGGTTGTAACCAATGCGCAGGCGTCGTTGCAGGTAACTGGTGCTGGCGCGTCCGTGGGCCGAAATGATTTCAAGCGCCTCCTTAATGAGCGGGTCGAGCCCCGCGTTGGTTTCCGAGTCACCGAGGACGTCTTCGCCGCCGCCGGGCGCATCCTCGGCGCGCAGTTCGACACGGTAACGCGGCTGCAACTGGGACTTTAATGCGGCCACGACGTGCTCGACTTCGGCGTCGTCAACGAAGGGCGCTTGGAGGCGCTGGAGCCGGCCGAGACCGGGCGGGCTGTAGAGCATGTCGCCACGCCCCTGGAGCGCTTCGGCGCCTTTGCCGTCGAGGATCGTGCGACTGTCGATTTGCGAGGCGACCTGGAAGGCGACGCGGGTGGGGAAATTGGCTTTGATGACGCCCGTGATCACGTTCACCGAGGGGCGCTGGGTGGCGAGGATCGTGTGCATGCCGACGGCACGCGCCATCTGGGCGAGGCGCGCGACGGGCGTTTCGACCTCCTGGGCGGCCGTCATCATGAGGTCGGCGAGCTCGTCGATGATGAGGACAATGTAGGGGAGTTTGGCAAAACCCTCGGCTTCGGCCTTGGCGTTGTAGCCGGCGAGATTGCGCACGTTTTTCTCGGCGAGCGTCTGGTAGCGCTGCTCCATTTCGCGAACCAGCCACTTGAGCGCTTGGCAGGCCTGCTTCGGGTCGGTTACGACCGGGTGAATCAGGTGCGGCAGATCGCGGTAAATGGCGAACTCGACGATTTTCGGGTCGATGAGCACGAGCTCTAGTTCGTCGGGCCGGAAGCGATACAGCAGCGAAAGGATAATGTTACTGATACAAACCGATTTGCCCGAACCGGTGGCACCGGCGATGAGGGCATGGGGGGCTTTGGCGAGGTCGCAAATGACATGGCTGCCCGTGATATCGACGCCCAAGACAATGGGTAGGTCGGCCGTGGTGTCGCGCCAAGCGGCCGATTCGAAAGCGCTGCGCAGTGCGAGTGGAACGGCGTGGCGATTAGGGGTTTCGATGCCGACAAAACTCTCGCCAGGAATCGGTGCCTGGATGCGCACGGCGTTGGCGGACAGGGCCAGGGCGAGGTTTTTTTCGAGGCTGGCAATCGCCTCCACGCGCACCCCGAAGCCAGGTTTTACCCGGAACTGGGTGACCCGCGGGCCGACGATGGAATCATAGACAAACGCATCCACGGCGAAGCTATCGAGAGTGGTCTGGAGGATTTGGCGGTTGGCGGCGACCTCCTCGGGCGGCACTAGCTCGTGTTCGGTTGCGGAGGCGGATCGGAGTAAATCTAGGGAGGGCAGGCGGTAGGCGGCTAGATCCTCGGGCGCGAAAGGCGCTGAGGCGGCCGCGAGACGGGCGGCTTCGGCTAGTTCGGCCTGCTCTTTGGCGCGGGCTTTGGCGCGGGCAACGTCACCGGTTTCGTCGTCTGCGGAGGCGTCGGCGGGTTGACCGATGGCGGCGATTTCAGACTGACGATCGCGGGTGTTTTTACGGAGTGAGTCAAGGTGGTCGAGGGCATCCTCAAGGCGGTCACGGTGGCGGGCCTGCTGGGTGATGCGTTCCTCGCGGCGGGCGGCGAGTTCCTCCTGCAGGCGGCCGAGCAGGGCTTGATCCGCGACAAAGGTGTCGTCGTTGGCGGGGTACTGAGGGGGATTCAAAGGTGCCGACATGGAGGATCGAACAGGACAAGCGCTCAGCGCGGACGATGCAATATCGGCGCGTAAAAATTACACGGCGCAGACGCGCATTTGGGGCAAACGCGGCGGCTAGTGGTGAGCCGAGTTGTTGGTGTGGTCTTCTCCCAGATAGGCTTCGATGACTTTGCGATCTTTTTGGATTTCGCCCGGGGCGCCTTCGGCGATTTTCACGCCGTAATCCAGCACCGTGATCCGCTCGCACAGCGTCATCACGACCCGCATGGAGTGTTCAACCAGTAAAATGGTGAGCTCGAAGCGGCGATGGACTTCTTTGATGAGGCGAACCAGTTCTACCTTTTCAGAGGGGTTCATGCCTGCGGCGGGTTCGTCGAGCAGCAGCAGGCGGGGGCGGGTGGCCAGTGCGCGAACGATCTCCAGACGGCGTTGCTCACCGTAGGGCAGGGCGGTGGCGGGTTTGTCGCGGAAGCGCTCCAGGTTGAAGAGCGCGAGCAGCTCATCGACACGGGCGGCGGTGGCCTCTTCGTCAGCGCGAAATCCCGCTCCGCGAATGAGCGTGTGCAGCGGAGACGTGGCACGGTGCAGGTTGCAGGCGACACGCACGTTGTCGAAGACGCTCAGTTGCGGGAAGAGCCGGATGTTTTGAAACGTGCGCGCGATCCCCAAGGCGGTGATCTGGTCGGGCCTCAGGCCGGCGAGATTTTTGCCGTCGAAATTCAAGCTTCCCGACGACGGCGCGTAAACGCCCGTGATGAGGTTAAACAGAGTGGTTTTGCCTGCACCGTTGGGGCCGATGATGCCGTGAAGCTGGCCAACGGGCAGGCTCAGATCGACGGCGTTGACGGCGGTGAGTCCGCCGAATCGCAGCGTGGCTTGGTCGAGATTAAGGAGCGGCGACATTAGCGGGGGCGGCGGCGGAAGTTGAACAGGCCTTGGGGACGTAGGAGCATCAGTACGATCAACAGCAGCGCGTAGAGAATCATGCGGAACTCGGCGATGGGGCGCAGCACTTCGGGCAAGAGCGTGAGCAGGATGGCTGCGAGAATCACGCCCAAGGTGTTGCCCATGCCGCCGAGGATAACCATGACCACAATCTCAATGCTCCGGGTGAAATCGAAGCCGGCGGCGGTGATGCTCATTTTGAAGTGGCCGTAGAGTCCTCCGGCCAGACCGGCGAAAAATGCGCTCACGACAAAGGCTACCACCTTGTAGCGGGTAGTGTTCAGGCCCATGGCTTCGGCGGCGATTTCGTCGTCGTGCGTGGCGATAAAGCCACGCCCATAGGTCGAGTTAATCAGGCACACGACGACAAAAACGGTCAGGGCGGCGATGGCGAAGGTCCACCCGACCGTGGTGTAGTTGGGGATACCGTTAAGGCCTAGCGCGCCACCGAGGGGCTCAATGTTTTGGAAAATCACCCGGATGATTTCGCCGAAGCCGAGGGTGACAATCGCGAGGTAGTCGCCACGTAGCCGCAGCGAGGGAATGCCCACGAGCAAGCCGGCTGCTGCGGCGCTCAGTCCACCGACCAGCAGGCCACCACAGAAAAGCGCGTTTTGCGCCCAGGGAGCGCCACCGTCTTCGCCGAGGATACTCGGGCCGAGCAAGAGCGTGATCGTCGCCGAGAGGTATGCGCCAACCGACATGAATCCTGCGTGGCCGAGCGAAAATTGGCCGGTGTAGCCGTTAACCAAGTTGAGAGAGACGGCGAGGATGACGTTGATACCGATGGTCGTGAGAACGTCGTTGGCGTAGGGATCGGTCACCCAGCGCGTGAGCAGGAAGGCGGCGAGCAGTGCTCCTCCGAGAAGCAGGTGGGGCCACGGTGGGCCGGAGCGGCGCGGGGTCATACTTTTTCGGGGATGCGGCGGCCCAGCAGGCCGGTCGGACGAAAGAGTAAAATCAGGATGAGCAACGCGAAGGCGATGGCATCCTTGTAGGTGGAGAACTGGCTGCCGCCGATGAATGTTTCGATGCCGCCAATTAGCAGTCCACCAAGGGCCGCGCCGGGGATGCTGCCAATGCCACCCAGTACTGCGGCGACGAAGGCCTTCAGGCCGGGCATCACACCCATGAGCGGCTCGACCGATTGGTAGTTGAGGGCGTAGAGCACTCCGCCAGCCCCAGCCAAGGCCGAGCCGAGCGCAAAGGTGAAGGTGACTACGACGTCAGGGTTGATGCCGACGAGCTGGGCGGCGCGTGGATTGAGCGAGACGGCACGCATGGCGGTGCCAATCCGGGTGCGGTACACAATGAGCTCCAGAGCCACCACCAGCAAAAGGGCCACGCCGATGACGATTAACTGATTACTCGAGATCGACAGCCCGTGCCACTGCCAGAGCACGGACGGGAAAACGGGAGGGATGGGGCGGGGGGCGGCGCCGAAAACGTGTTCGTTTTGAAACAGGTATTCGATAAAAAGTGACACGCCGATGGCGGTGATCAGGACGTTGAGCCGGGGGGCGGCGCGCAGTGGGCGATACGCGACACGCTCGATAATCACGCCAAGCAGGGCGCACACGGCCATGGCAGCCAGCAGGCAGGCGAGCCCACTCCACCACGTTCCCAGCGGCAGGTAGTTGCCCAGTAGGCTGCCAACCACCGCACCGATCATAAAGACGTCGGAGTGCGCGAAGTTAATGAAGCGCAGCACACCGTAAACCATCGTGAAACCGAGCGCGATGAGGGCGTAGATCGCGCCTAGCGAAAGCGCGTTGAGGAGCTGTTGGGCAAACTCCATTAAGGCGCCACTGATTTGAAGAAGTTAAGCTTCCCATACTTGATCGCCACGACCACGGCGGGTTTGGCGGCGTTGCGGTCGGCATCAATGGTGGTGTTGCCGGTCACACCCATGAAGTTACGCGTGGCGGCGAGCGCCTCGCGCACGGCATCCGGCTGGGTACTGCCTGCGCGTTTGATGGCATCGGCAAGCACGAGAGCTGAATCATAGCCGAGCGCGGCCATCGCATCGGGCACTTCGTCGTTGAAGCGGTCCTTGTAGTTTTTGACAAAATTTTGGACGGCAGGCGACGTGTCTTCGGGTGAATAATGCGTCGAGTAGTAGCAGCCTTCCAGTGCAGCACCGCCGATTTGCAACAGCTGGGGGGCTTCCCAGCCGTCGCCACCGAAGAGCGCGGCGGTGATGCCGAGCTCGCGAGCCTGTTTGGCGATCAGCGCCGCTTCGCTGTAGTAGCCGGGGATAAAAATGCCGCCGACACCGGTGGCCTTAATGGCGGTGAGCTGGGAGCGGAAGTCCTTGTCGCCCTCGGAGTACTTTTGCTCGATGGCGATTTCACCGCCATCGGAAAGGAAACGCTCTTTGAAGAACTTGGAAAGACCCACGCTGTAGGCGGAGGAGACGGACGTCAGCACGGCGACGCGGCGCAAACCGAGGTCTTCACGAGCGAACTTGGCCATGACGGTGCCTTGAAACGGATCGATGAAGCAAACGCGGAAAACGTAAGCGCCCACGGCAGTTACCTTCGGGTTGGTCGAGGCAGGCGAGACCATGGGGATCTTGGAGCTTTGGGCGATGGGGGCCATTTCCAGCGAACGGCTGGAGGCGACCTCGCCGAGCAGTGCCACGACTTTATCGCGCGAGATCAGTTTGCGCGCGGCGGTGGCGGACTCGCCGGCCTTGGTTTGGTTGTCCTCGGTGATCAGTTTGAGTTGGCGGCCGAGTACGCCGTCGGCTGCGTTGAGTTCTTCGATGGCGAGTAGCGTGCCTTTGTGGGAAGACTGGCCAAAAGCAGCCTCTTTGCCGGTAAGCGACGCGATTTCGCCGATCTTAATCGGGGTACCTTCGTTGGCGAGGAGGGAGGCGGACTGGAGGGCGAGCAGGCTGAGGACCGCGATCTGACGAAAACGGGAAATCATAAGTTAAGTGGTTGAGTTAAAAAGGCGCTGCGTTTGAGAGGCAATGCGTCGGACTGTCTAGTTTCAACACTGGTTTTAGGAAGCATGCCACAAGGCGAATTCAGGATTCCGGCATGCCGTTATGGGCGCTCCTGCCTCGCGCCTAGGCGCATGAAAAATGCCTGTGATTTTTTCGTGTCTTCCGCTGCGTTCCCCGTTCCCATCGCAGCCCATGTCTTCCGCTCCCGAGAAACTCACGCCGATGATGCAGCAATACTTCGAGGTGAAACGCGGCCTTCCGCGCGACACGATCCTGCTGTTCAGGCTGGGCGATTTCTACGAGATGTTCTTCGATGACGCCGCCACCGCATCCAAATTGTGCGGGCTCACCCTGACCAAGCGCGGCGAAACGCCCATGGCGGGCATCCCCCACCACGCGGCCGATAACTATATTTCCAAGCTGCTCGCCGCAGGTAAAAAAATCGCGATCTGCGACCAGGCTGAACCCGCCAAGCCCGGTAAACTGGTTAAACGCGCCGTCACGCGTATCCTTTCGCCGGGCACAACCCTCGCCGCCAACCAGCTCGACGCCCAGCGTAACCACTACCTGTGCGCTCTTTCCTTGGACAAAGCCGGCCTGCACGCCGCTTGGCTCGACCTGTCCACGGGAGAATTTAAGGTCGCTACCGACACCCGCCCCGAAAATCTCCTGCCCGTCCTGACCGCACTCGATCCAGCCGAGTTGATCGTCATCGAGGGCGAAATCGAACGCTGGAAAACCGCTCCGCATGACCAGGCCGCCACCCACGCGCTGCACGCCTTTTGCGAGCCGCGCCTGTGCACCGACTTGCCGGGTTACCACTTTGAAACCTCCGAAGGTGTGCGCACCGTCATGTCGACTTTGGGCGTGCTCAACTTGCAAGGCTTTGGCCTCGCCCACGACCACCCCGGGCTCGGACCGGCCGGCGCGTTGGTCCACTACGCCACGGAAAACCTCTGCGCCAAACCAGAGAACCTGCGTTCGCTCCAGGAATACCGCAGTGCCCGCACGCTCCTGCTCGACCCGGCCACCTTACGAAACCTGGAGGTTTTCCAATCCGCCCGGGCCACACGTGAGGGCTCCTTGCTCGCTGCGATCAACCGCACCGGCACCTCCGCCGGCGCCCGCATGCTGGAGCGTTGGCTCGCCGCCCCAACCCTCGATTTGACAGAGATCCAGCGCCGCTCCGCCCTGATCGGTGAGTTGCTGGGCGACCCCATGCACTTGGGCGAACTCCGTGAAGGTCTTGGTCAAGTCCGTGACATCCCGCGTATTCTCGGCCGCTTGCAAAACCGACTGCGCAATCCGCGCGAATTGGGCGGTATCCGCGACACTCTTGCGCAACTGCCCGCCATCCGCGTAACCCTTGCCGCGTTCGGGCCGGACTCCCAGCTCGCGGCCCTGCGCGCGCTCATCCAGGAGCTGCCTGAGCTTGGACAACTGTTGGCGGTGGCTCTGGCCGACGAACTGCCCGCCGATTTGGCGGACGGTAACTACATTCGCGCTGGCCACGACGCCGAGCTAGACCGCCTGCGTTCGCTCACCAGCGACAACAAAACCTGGTTGTCCGACCTCGAGCGCGCCGAACAGGAGCGCACCGGAATTCGCAGTTTAAAGATCAAGTTCACCAATAATTTCGGGTACTACATCGAGATCACCAAGGCTAACCTGCACCTCGTTCCAGGCGATTACATCCGCCGTCAGACCACGGTGAACGGTGAGCGTTACGTCACGGAGGATTTGCGTGCCAAGGAAAAGGAGATTTTCCACGCCGAGGAAAACGCCCTCGCCCGCGAGCAGGCCCTGTTTGCCGCGCTGGTGGCCACGGTGCTCGACGAGTCCATCGCCTTGGCGCAGACCGCCGACACCTTGGCGGAACTCGACGTGCTGGCCGGCTGGGCGGTGCTGGCGCGCGAGTGGGATTATTGCCAGCCTGTGCTCGATGACGGCGACGCTTTGGAAATCAATGAAGGCCGACATCCGGTGGTCGAGCAGATGCTCAAAAATCCTGCGGTCGCTGCTGGCCGTGGCACCACCGCGTTCGTGCCCAACGACACGTTGCTCACCTCCACTGACGCCCAGCTTGCGCTGATTACGGGCCCGAACATGGCCGGTAAATCGACCTACATCCGCCAAGTCGCGCTCATTACCCTTCTGGCTCAGGTCGGTTGCTGGGTGCCCGCCAAAAGCTGTCGAGTCGGGCTGGTGGACCGGATTTTTTCGCGCGTGGGCGCGAGCGATGACCTGGCTCGGGGCAACTCGACGTTCATGGTCGAGATGAACGAGACAGCCAACATTCTCAACAACGCCACCGATCGGTCGCTGATTATTTTGGACGAGATCGGTCGCGGCACCTCGACCTACGACGGTTTGTCCATCGCGTGGGCGGTGGTCGAGCACCTACACCGCGACGCCGAACGCGGTCCTCGCACGCTGTTCGCCACCCATTATCAGGAGTTAACCCAACTCGAAAAGCACCTCGCACGCCTGCGTAACTTTTCGGTGGCGGTTAAGGAGTGGAACGACGAAATCGTCTTCGTGCGCCGGGTGATCCCCGGAGCGGCCGACCGCAGCTACGGTATTCAGGTGGCTCGGTTGGCGGGATTGCCGATCAGCGTCATCGACCGCGCCAAGGTGATTTTGCAAAAGCTGGAAAGCGACGACTCCAGCGTGGAGTTGCCCGCCAGCGCAGCGAGTGCGCCCAAGGCCAAGCCGAAGAAGAAGATCACCGTCGCCCCGCCCGACGACAACCAGCTCAGCTTGTTGTAATCGGGCGAACGCCCGAAGTGGCTTGGCCGAAGGGGGATTTACCAATTCGTTTTCAGTGTGAGCTGAATTGGCCGGGGACGGCCAACCCTACATTTTCCGACAGCTGTAGCGTTGGCCGTCCCCGGCCAATTTGCCTCAACTTGATCAGCGGCGCGTCAACAGGACTGCCGGGGCTTGGTAATCGCTGAGCGTGGCGTAAGCGGTGCCGACTTTCAGGCTGACTTCAAAGCGCAGGGGCAGGCGTTCGCGGTCGGTGGAAACCCAGACGCGCACCTGGCCGCCTTTGCGGAACATGCCTTTGGGTTTACCGAC
>CANIXX010000056.1 GCA_947471115.1 Opitutaceae bacterium
ATTTATGGTGATGACCGTGGTGGGAGTCGTGGGGATGGTTATGGGGGTTCGAGTTTGCACCGTGAAGTTACCGGTTCCGGTGATCGTATTATTTAAAATTAAATTACCCGATTTACGTACGGTTAGGTTACCTCCCGCCAAGGTGATCGTGCCGGTTCCAATGTCACCGCCCGATCCGTTGTTGCCGATCTGTAACAGGCCGCCGGTGACGTTAAAATTGCCCGTGTAGCCGGCATTGGTGCCATCAATACGGACAGTGCCTGTGCCACTCTTAGTGACTACCGCTCCGTTCGCATTGGTAATGGCTCCCGAAAAAAGAGCATCGGAGGCTCCGCCGATATCAATGTTATTTGAAAAGAGGACCGGGGCGGCAAACACGATTTGGGGCCTACTTGAGCCAGTCGCATTGAGCACGATGGAGGGTGTCGTGCTGCCATTACTTACAAAGTTTAACTGATTGGTGTTAATCGTGACACTAGCCGCAGTACCAAGTCCAGCGTAGCTCATCGTTAAGGAATTGAGCAGAAAGGGTGTCGAAATATTTTGGGATGTGTGAACAGTCGCACCGGAGGCTAGACCGGTGCCAGCACCAAAAACCAGTGCGGTGGTCGCACCACTCACTGGCGCAGCAGTCCAACCCGTACCTGATGACCAAGTCGAACCGGGGGCTGTACCCGAAGTTGTGCCATTAAAGGTTTGAGCCTGTGCCGCCTGCATGGCGAGAAGGATGGTTAGGGCAACCGAGGTGCGAGTAATGGATTTTGACATGAGAATTAAGTGTGGGTTTCTGCTAAGTTACGATATGCGGTAGTCCATTTTGTGGGAAAAACGGGTGCTAATGACATTTCTTCACTTAATGTATTCGATTTTAATACTCCTCCCCATGAAATTTATCGCAAATAACATGAGCTTTATTACCGATTTGGGTATTGAGTTCCTAAAGATCAGTAAATTAATGTTTTCTGTGGTTGAAGCCACGATTCATGGTTAACAAAAACGCCATATTGCTAAAACCGCACCGAACCATTCCCGCCTGACTTCGGTTGTAAAATGATGATTTAGCCAAAAAACCTCAGAAGTCGAAAAAAGGGGGTTCGGTCATCAGTACTAATGGATAGAAAACCGAACAACGGCGAACCGGAAAGGTGTCACCACGACGAGGCCGAGCTATGGCAGCGAGGATCACAGCGATCGGTTTTTGGCCGAGCCAACCTCGATTAGCGTCGATGAAGCAGAAAAATATCGTAAAAATCAGGCTTCGGAATGCAGTCGGCTCGATTCTACGTGATTTCCATTGGTTTATGGTTAACCCTCTAATTGGATATTCCTCCTGATTGGGGCATCGAGTGCCCTGCTTGAGGGGTATTTAACCGGACCTCATTCAGTCCCTTTAACCCTATTCCATTTTGGGGCGTTGGGTAAAAAACTCATTATTTTAGGTTTTCAGCTGGAAAATTTATTGACGCCCTTACCATTGCCGACAAGTTGTTGAAAAAATCGGTCGGGAAAATATCTTAACTTATTCGTCAAACACCCCCAGGACAATTTTTGTGTCGTTTTTGATCTCACGTTACACAATCGCGATCTAGCCCTAGCCTCCAGAGCGGCTTGCAAGCCGTAACACAGGAATTGGCGGATAGCCGTTAAACGTGACGACTGTTTTGGCAGAACCCTCGTTTTTAATTCTTACCCTCAAACCCCGAGTCATTATCGCCAGATATCAGTGAATATCAGTGCCCATCAGGGGATAACCGAGATCTTATGTTGCGATCCCTGAAGCGGAGTTTTTAACCACTGATGGGCACTAATGAATACTGATAACCCAACCCCGTTTTTATCCTCAATTTCGATCCGACATGATAAATGTAAATCCTGCGATTTGGTGGTAATATTTAACGTGTCAGAATGAGCTTCGAGGTAGTGCGGTGCTTTAGCCCGCAGGTTTACAACGGATTCAATCATGCAATTACCGATGCGGGCTGACGCCCCGAACTACTTTCGATTCTACCCTTTAAACGTTACTGCCAACTAGGTCTATTTATTGTTTTTGCTTAAACTGCTTACCACTCGCATTCACTCAGACTGAAACGTGGTTTCAGCGCCTACTCCAACTGAGTTTTACCCCTTTTTTATCAGTATATTTATGTTTTAGCATGCCGCTGTTATTCGATACAGTGGCCACCTTCAATCGGTGGTGGCTATGCTTTTAGACTCTCCGACATTGGCAATCCAGCCCGTCTACCCCCATCCGTAATCATTATCTCCATTATGCCTGCCACCCCGTTATCGAATCGCCTCAAAGTAGCTCTGATTGCCGAGACCACAAACGCGTACGGACGCAGTTTGGTCAAGGGCGTGGTTAGTTACATGCGTAAGAATCGGCCTTGGTCGATACAGCTCTTTGAGCAGGACTGGTATCACAATCCAGCTAAGACTATAGCTAAGACTATGGATAAATGGAAGGGAGATGGAATTATCGCACGTATAGAAACTCCAGAGATTGCTGAAGCTTTAAAAAATGTGACGGTGCCGATGGTGGATTTGAGTTCAACGCGGCTAATGCCCGGCATACCGTGGTTCGAGAATGATTATCGTCTCATCGCTCAGGCCTCCTTTGAGCATTTTCACCAGCGCGGACTTAAAAGTTTCGCGTACTGTGGGGAATTTCGTTACAATTGGGCACGATGGATGGGCGAACATTTTGTCTCAATAGTAACCGCAGCCGGCTACCCCTGCGAGGTCTTCGACAATTCGCCGACCCATGGAGCCAGACCTGATGAAGGGTTGGCCGCTTGGCTCAAAAAATTGCCAAAGCCTGCCGGACTTTTAGCTGGAAACGATTTTAATGGTCGCATCGTTCTCGAGTTGTGCCGCCATGAAGGCATCTGTGTGCCGGATGAGATTGCCGTGCTGGGCGGGGACAACGATGAAGTTTATTGCGAACTGTCTGATCCACCGCTTTCCAGTATACAACAAAACGGCGTTCGGGTCGGCTACGAGGCTGCTGCTGCACTCGATAAGATGATGATGGGAGAAAGTATCACCACAGAGGGTATTTTTGTGCCGCCGATTGGAGTGGTCACCCGCCAGTCCACGGATGTGCTTGCGATCGAGGATCGTAATATCGCCAAAGTAGTCAGCTACATCCGTGATCACGCCTGTGAGGGCATTAACGTGAAAGACGTGCTCCGGCACAATCCGCAGTCGCGCCGTTTGCTGGAGGCTCGATTCAAAGCTATTCTCGGGCACAGCCCGCATGATGAAATCCTCAATATCAGGATCGCACGGGTGAAAAAATTACTGGTTGAATCGGATCTTAATATGGAAAGAATTTCCGAGTTAAGCGGATTTACCTATGTTGAGTATTTGAGTGTGGCCTTCAAGCGATTGGTAGGAGTCGCACCCAGTGTTTATCGGCGAGAGCACCAGCGCTAAGCCCATGGGGTGGGGAGCGGCTTTAAAAACGGTTGATTTAACCGATTTTAAAAATGCAGAAGTCGTTATATGAATTCAGGGCCAGCGGAATTTGAGGCGTAGCCTGCTTCATATGTGTAATTTGTAATCCGTGGTTAAATCCTGCTGCCGTATTTTGGTTGATGTTTGTCTGCTCTGATTTGGGTGAAACAACCTGTTTTACGGCAATTTGGATCCCTTTTGGCCACGATTCGGCTTTTGGGTTAGATCCATCTATTCCACGAACTGAGGGCTCGGTAAATAATCTCATTTCGCATATCTTATTTATCCATGGCTTCAATTACTCTGTATCGAGTATATTTGGGGAATCAACCGGCTGCTGGATTGAAATTTGTTTTAAACCCCGAGTCCCCTCCCCCCATGAAGAAGGATCCTTTAACCGCTATCAGAACGGCTATTTACGGCCGTAATAGCTCTGCATCGAGAATTTGTGCTGTGATTGCATCCGCTTTTGCTTTAACTGGTTATACTTCGGCACAGGTTTCACCGGCAGCCACGCAGTCAGCTCCGCAGCAGAGTGATCTCGGAACGAAGACGCCAAATCTTATTGAGCCTGCCACCCAAGCGGCCAGTAATATGGGCATCTTGAGCCCGAACCCTTCGCAGCGCGAAGGCCGCTCGACACAGTTGTGGAAGTTGACGGAAGTGGAACGGTTAGACGTTTCAGTGGCAGGAGCTAGTCGTAAGGCAACCGACTATCTTGAGTTTTGGCTGCACCTGCCCGAACGCGTACCAAACGGCCAAATCGGTTTTCAACTTGGAAAGAAAAAGAGTTCTCTGCCATTGGCTTGGGTAGGTTGGCGGCGTGTTTCGATTCCTATTGCCGTGATGAAAAAAGCGGAAGGCACCGATGAATCCGAAAAGCTGGTTTTGACGCGTGAAGGTGATTTCCCGGCAAATTTCGCGGTTTATTTCCAAGATGTACGACGCACTGAGATAAGTACGGGAGCTGGCATCACGGAGGAGGATTTGCTAGATCACGTCGATCTTACCCGGCCGGGACTGGAAGCGGTGCGTGCAGCGGTCGAGCAGAATCAAAAGGGTAAGGCCTTGGCGGCTTTAGCGGCCCATTTCAGGCAGGATTTTACGGCACGTATGCCGTGGCCCGACAATTTGGATTCAGGGAATTCAGAGCTTACCGAAGAAGAACGGAATAAAGCGCTGAGTTCCGGAGAGAAACTACTCGCCGGAATCGTGTCCCATGCGGATCATACGTATACGTATCCTAACGGGAATATTGATTGGCGATTAAATCCCACGAAGGGGAAAGAAAACCAAACATTCGAGTGGGGCTTTTCGTTAAATCGACATGGAATGTGGGAGTCTTTAGCTAAAGCCTATCGCGTAACAGGAGATGAAAAATACGCTGAACTTTGGGTGCGGCAGTTTAGGCGTTGGGTGGAACAAATGCCGGCACCCGGGATTAATGAAGAACGTGGCGATTCCGGCTGGCGAGGACTGGAGGCGGGATTACGTTTTTCACGCATTTGGCCAAGCGCCTTTTTTTCGCTAGCCCCGGCCAAATCAGTTACGGATGCGGACATTCTGTTGTTTCTACGCTCCACGGTTGATCATGGTAATTTTTTGTCCGGCCACCCGTATAGTCATGGCAACCATTTTTTGTTATCCATGTGTGGTTTGTATACACAAGGAGTGGTTTTACCTGAGTTAAAAGATTCTGCCTTTTGGCGAAAACATGCAGTAGCGCAATTAGGTCTTTCGCTACAACGCAATACAGTACCCGAAGGTGCGTGGAATGAGATGGCCCCCGGCTATCACCAATGGGTCGTTAGTCGCACGAGATCGGCCTTTAGACTTGCCCAAATAAATGGTTTTAGTTCCGAGGTGCCAGCAGAACTGTTAACCCAATTGCAGAAAATGGCGGAATGGAATGTGCTGTTGTCTGGTCCTGATGGAATGGTTCCAACCGTCAACGATGGGGGCAAGGTTAAGGTCTCTCAATCGGTGGCCCCCAGTGTAACGGTTTTTCCTAATAGTTCTCTCTTGCGTTGGGCGGCTCAACGTGAGGATGCCGCAAGTGCGCCCCCCACAATTCCCGCAAGCTATGCGTTACCTGATAGTGGCTATACACTTTTAAGAACCGGCTGGGGGGCAAAGGATAGTTATGTGTTGTTCGATGTCGGCCCACTAGGAGGCTGGCATGGGCATCATGATGCGCTCAATGTCGTCACCTATTTTCATGGGCGTCCGTTCCTTTTTGATAATGGGGGGTGGGCTTATGATGCGAGTATATGGCGTCAATATGGCCCAAGTACGGCCTCACATAATACTATAATGATTGATGGTCTTGGCCAGTGGCGTGTCTATAGTCGCGATAACCCTATCGGGCCGAATCCGGCCGGTACGCCCAAGCCGGCATTTGCCACCAGCCCCCAAATCGATTACGCCTCCGGTTGGTATACAGCAGGCTATGGAACTAAAAAAGACATTAAATCTATCGCCCACCATCGTCGTGAGTTAGCCTTCTTAAAGGGCCCGACGCCCGTTTTGCTGGTGGTGGACACCATGGCCCCCCTTGATGCAAAAAAACATCGTTATGAGGCCCGCTGGCATTTATTAAGTACTAATTGGAAGTCAGACAAGAAATCGAAAGTGGTGTGGACTACGGATGAGGGGAAACCAAATCTCGCAGTTTTATCGTTGACGGGTGCTGAGGAGTTTCATGCCGATTCCGCGGTTAAGACACCTGAAGTGCTGGGTTGGTCTTTTGACGGTCAAACTGGCGGGCCTTATCCGGCTTTGACCCTCCGCCAGGCGGTGACTGCCGCCGGAGTTCAGCGCCTGATTACCGTTTTTATTCCTATGGAGGGAACCCCAGATAACCCAGTTGTCAGTGTTACTCATGCCGCTGCAAACACGTGGACTGTCACGATCAAGGGACAAGTTCCCATTACGCTCGAATTGGCACCGAATGCGGCGGATAATCAACCCAGCTTTAGCTTGAGTGGAATACCCTGGCCCCAACTCCAATAATGTAGTCGTGCCAGATGAGTTACGGGGTGTGCCGGGCTAAAAACTGTACCTTGTTAGGCGGTCAGCCCGCACCCCACATCGTTTTTTATCTTTATTAGCATATTTTTTATGAGAAAAATAAATAATTTATTGTTTAGCCTTACGGTATTGGCGCTGAGTCACACCGTTCATGCCGCCGTTGTTCCGGCGCCATTGTTCACCAACAACGCTGTGTTGCAACGAGGCAAACCGGTGCCCGTCTGGGGAACTGCTGACGCTGGCGAAAAGGTCTCTGTTAGCTTCGCTGGCCAGTCTCGCTCCACCACTGCCGACGTGAATGGACAGTGGCGGGTAGATCTCGCTCCGCTCCCTGCTAACGCCACCCCTGCCGAGCTCGTTATAAAGGGGACGAACACCATCACCCTGAGTAATATACTTGTTGGCGAGGTATGGCTGGCTTCCGGCCAGTCCAACATGGAATACATGTTAAAAAACACCTATGACGCCGCCATTGATATTCCTGCTTCGGCGCGATACCCACTGATTCGGCAAATTCAGATCGCCAAAAAGGTTTCGAGCACACCTTTGCGTAATGCTACTGGAACGTGGCAAGTCGCTGGTCCTGAAACCACCGGGGAATTTTCAGCGGTGGCTTATTATTTTGCTTTGGATATCCATAATTTGATCAACGTCCCCATTGGCATTATCCATAGTTCGTGGGGAGGAACTCGGATCGAGGCCTGGGTGAGTCCCGACGCGCTGAAATCTAACCCTGTATTTTCAACTGTTTTTGAAGGTTGGGAGAAGGCTCTAGCAGCTTACCCCGAAGCTAAGATCAAACACGAAGCCGCTATGACTGCATGGAAAGCGGAACAAGCCGCCGCCAAGGCAGCCAAGCAACCCTTTGGTAGACGTGCGCCCAGCCCACCTTGGAACACCGGTCACAATGCGACCCCCTCTGGTCTTAACAACGGTATGATCGCCCCACTCGCCCCGTACGCCCTTCGCGGTGCGCTCTGGTATCAGGGTGAAGCCAATGCCAATAACGCCGCCGATTATCATGCCCTCTTCGCCGCTTTAATTACTGGCTGGCGCGCTCAATTCGCCCAAGGCGACTTTCCTTTCTATTGGGCTCAACTCACTAACTATAAAAATAATGCCCCTGATAACACTCAGTGGGCAGCTCTACGTGAAGCCCAGAACCGCACCCTTGCATTGCCCGCAACCGGCCAGGCCGTAATCCTCGATATTGGTGATTATAATGACATTCATCCGCGTAATAAAAAGGATGTCGGTCGCCGTCTTGCCCGTATCGCGCTCGCGAAAACCTACGAAAAGCCGATCGTTGCCAGCGGCCCTATCTTCGCCGCTGCCGAACCTGTGGACACCGGTTTCCGTGTGCGCTTCACCGAAGTAGCCGGTGGGCTTCGCGCGCCGCTTAATTCCCTATCCGGCTTCGAGCTCGCAGGTGCGGATAAGGTCTTCAAGCCCGCCATCGCCAAGATCGAAGGTGAGACGGTTATCGTTTCAGCCAAGGAGATTAACGCCCCTGTCGCCGTACGGTATGCTTGGCGCAATGCACCCGTGGCCGGCCTTTTTAATAATGAGGGCCTGCCAGCCGCTCCGTTTCGCAGCGATACGTGGTAACCCCGAAGCCACGTGGTAGATATTGATGCTAAACGCCAAATTTAATCATCTAAATTTGGCGTCACCTACTGGTTAAATGGGTTTTAATTAAGCCGCTCAAGGCGCTCTTTAAAGTGCCTTGAGTGGGTGGGGCCGGGGGCGGGATCGAGGGAGGGCCCTCCTCCGTGTGGGCTGGTTCGACTCTTCGTTGGAGGGCCGTTCGCGTCCCTATGTTAACCCGCATAGGCTCCGTTTATCGTTGCCGCCATTCGTGTCATTTCGCGTGTTTCGTAGGCAATACGCAGAAGCTCGATGTCGATCTTTTGGCCCACGGAATACACGGAACACACAGAAGAACTCGAACCGGAGGATGAATATAAGGCAGTTTTTAACCACTTATAGGCACTATTATTCACTCATTCCGGAAAGTATGAATGCAACGAATCTGGTTTCGCACCCCTTCGCGTACTTCGCGGTTAAAAATCCTTCTGTGATATTAGTGCCGACGAGTGAGTATAAGTGGTTAATCCTATCTGTATTTTAGCTTATACAGCTTCCTTTCGGGCTTTTTTAAGCGGTGGCGCGGGGGGCGCAAAATGAAGTCATGGACTTCAGTTCTGCTAGATTGTCGCGTGCCTGCTGGCATCTGTTGGGGGCGACCAAGCCAGTCTGCTCGGCCAGGAAGATCACGTAGGTGGCGACGTTTTTAGAGTAATTCAGGCGAGCTTCGTCGCTGATCGAATAAAAGCGCGCGCGCTGCTGGTAGCCAGCCGAACTATGGTCACCGAGTGCGGCTTTGGTGGGCTTTCCACCGGCGGCAAGCACGTAGAGGAAATTATACTCAAACCAGAACATGTGCTCCGGATTTGGCACCAGCGCTTCCACCGCAACCCGAGTGGCGGCAGGGTTGGCAAAAACGGTCGCATCGTTGTCTTTCGTGCCAGCGTTAACGAGTGCATCCATAATAAATACCCGCGCCATGCGGCGCTCGGTTGCATCGGCTGCATAGGCGCCGCCAAGGGCCAACTCCACGGTGAAGCGGTACCAGTCATTCCAGAGGGCTTGGTCGGAGGGATTCTTGGAGGCATGAAGTGCGCGCCCCATTTCGTAGGTGTAGCGTCCGCTGGTTTTGATTTCCAGGCGGCTGTCCGTGACTTCGCCCATCACGCGGTAGTTTTCCGCTGATTTACCCGAGCCTGAGTGGAAACCGATGCCAACATCAAAGGCACGGCAAACTGACCATTGCCGCTCGATCAAGGCACGCAGCGCGGCGTTGTCGGGGTAGGGCATGTTTTTCTGGAACCCAAAGGCCGGCGCGATGAAGTGAATCTTCATCCCGAGTACTTCGCAAAGCGCGAGCATGACGGCGGTTGTCTCTGGGGTGGTCAGGCCGGGCAATTCGTCGATGGACAACTCGCGCAGGTAAGTGCGACCGACCTCGGTGCTAAAGGCAGCGGCGCGGGCGGCCGCATAAAGCGTGTCGCGCTGCTTCATTTTGACCATCGCTGGCCAAACCTGGCGGAGTAACATGCCGAGCGTTGACTCATCCGGGGTGAGCCCTGCGGCAGCCACGCGGAGGCGGACCTGATTAACCACGGCTGCATCGATGTTTTCCAGTCGAGCGGGCGCACTCGCGGCGAGTTCAGGCGACAGATCGAAGGTGATGTAGCTTGCCAGTAAACAACCCCGCACCAGCGCCTCCTCGCGCAGGTCAAATTTACCGCCAATGGGTTGGTGGTCGGCGTTGAAGCTCCAGTGCAAGCCGCGGCTATGAAACCCGCTCTTTAACTTAGCCAAAATACAGCCATGACTCATGCCCTCAACGCTTTGTCCTTGGTGTCCCTCAGGAACATCGGCGCCGATGAAAGGAAACGGCACGGTATCGAGCCGACCGGCGAGCATCTCATTCACATCATAAACGAGCTCACGGGGGATCGAATTTTGATTGGCGGTTAGCCCTAGGCCGAGCTCGCCCATAGTCCAATCCACAGCCGGCCAGTGCAGGGTGGTGAAACGAGCTCCGATGCCCAGTGTGCCGCGACCCAAGTTGCCGCTGGCCACTGGGAAAATTGACGAAGCCGGGTTGTGCTCCTGGACGAGGTTTTTAAGGCGAAGTAAATTGGCGAATGTAGCCGGGAAAAAAGCACCCCGCGCTCCCGCCGCAACACCGTCGGCCAATACTTTTTCGGCTACTATGCCCGGCCGTGGTTGTAAGTGCCATGCGCAATCACCGGTGTTGGCATCTTCGATCAAAATCCAGTCGCCCGCTGCCGTTGCGAATCGGCTCGGCTCCCAAGCGGTTACACCGTCGTTGTCCACTGCCTTGCGGCTCAGCGTGGGCCAATCGAGGCAGAAATCAGGGCTGACGCAGGGGTTGTTAACGAGGCGAAGGTTATTACTAAGTAGAAAAGTATTGATCGGGGAATTCATGGGTTTTGGCGTTTAATTCAAGGCGATGGAGTAGGGGTGTTCAGGAGTGAGGCGAAATTGCAGACTGGTTAAGGGGGGCTGCTGTTTTGGATGGATCTGCTGCATACACCCGAGGCCCGCTAAGCAGGAACACTGGCACGGTTGATCCTTTGATAGGGGCATTATTTTGATTCACCAGTGGATTGATATAGCAGGAGATCCCGTCATGAGTTAAATTGCTTACATGTCCAATCGTCGCCATGTCACAATAAAGCCACCCCCAGGTCGGCCCTACTGGGAGGGCGGGGAGGGTTCCCCTCTGATTTATCTTGGTTGGGGCAAGCGGGATTTTTCCCGTGCGCCCGTTGCGCGGCATTATGATATTGGGACTAATATATATGTGGTCTTGAAAGGGGATTTGGTGCTGTCGATTGACGGGGAATTCCATTCGGTGGTGGCGCCAAAAATCTGTGTGATCGACCGGGAGTGTTTGTATGGAATCACCCATGGTAAATCAGCTACGGTGGAGGTTTTGGTGTGGGTATGGCGGGAGCGACCGGAGGTAGCGGAAGTCGCGCCCCCGGTGGGCGGCTTCCGGTTACTCAATTTGCCGCCCGCCGCGTTGCCGCAGATTATAGGGCTACATCAAAACTGCCGCGCTGAAGTCGCCCAAACGCAGCCCAACTCGAATCGGGTGTTGGGTGCATTGCGTACCTGGGTGGACGTGGCGGTTGCTCGCGCCCATGCGGCACAGCGAGTGGAAAAAACCGTACAATGGGATCAGGTGAAGATGTGGATAACGACCAATTTGGCCATTCACGCGCCGGTTCCCGCGCTGTGTGATTATTTAGGGCTGTCGGCGAGTACGCTGAACCGCCTTTTTATGAAGCAGGAAAAAATGGCGCCGGGAGCCTACTTTCGTGAGGCTAAAAGACGCGAGGCGGTGCGGCTCATTCAAGTCGAAGGATGGACGGTTAAAGCTGCGGCGTTTCATCTGGGTTACCGGCACGCGACCGACTTGAGTCGCGTTTTGGCGAAGGCGAAGGCGCCTGGGCGAAAGTTGAAGACGAAACGGCTGCGGTGACCGAAGCACGGTTCAAATCCAGCGCATAACCGGTGTTGTAGCTTCTGGCTGATCCCTAACGCGCTATAATTCTTATTGATGCAGTCGAGTGGTGAAGCACTGTTCGCTGTAACTTAAAGGGCAATTCTGCCGTCATAATCCCCAATCGTGCGAGGGGTGGTCGTTGCTTTTTTCCCTACGCCTACTTAAGGCCCGCGGAATAGAGCCGATAACCAAGCGCATCGTCCTGTTTTCTTAATCTCTCATGCTCGCTTGCCGTAACCTCACCGTCCGCCCACGACTCGGCGCCGCACCGCTTGTTCACGGTGCCACGGCCTGTTTCCCGACGGGGGGCTTGCATGCGTTGATCGGCCCTTCCGGTTGCGGTAAAACCACGCTGCTAAAGGGCATTTTGGATATCCTGCCCTCGGAGGGCGAGGTGAGTTTGCACGGCCGGGTTATGGCCTCGCGCGAGGAGTTGTTACGCGAGGTGGCGTTCGCGCCTCAGTTCAGCATTGCCCACGCTAAACTCACTGTGGCCGAGGCTGTGAGTTGTGCGCTGCGGCTGTATCAAAAACAGGACCAGTCCAGCTTGGTGGCCCGCAACGCCGAACTGCTTCAGTTGGTCGGCCTCAGTGAGCGAGCGAACACGGTGGTGGAGAAACTCAGTGGCGGGCAGTTGCGCCGACTGGGCTTGGCATTGGAGCTGACCACGGACCCGACTTGCCTGTTGTGCGATGAAGTGACCAGCGGGCTCGACCCGCGCTCGGAGGATCAGATTCTGGCGGTATTGCGGGCGTTGGCCGATCAGAAGGCCAAGACCGTGGTGTGCGTTATTCACAACCTGGCGAAGTTGGCGCAATTCAACACGGTCACGGTGGTGTTCGAGGGCGCGGTGGTCTGGCAAGGCCCGCTGGGGGCGATGCTGGCCCACTTCGTAATCGCGGACGCGTTGGAGCTCTATGATCGGCTGAGCGAGCAACCCCGGGCGCATTGGCAGGAGCGATGGGCGGCGGTGGTCACGGGAACGGAGAACGCGAAGCTTATGGCGAAGCGCGCCACGCCTGCGGTGGCGGTACCCGCAGCCCACGGACACACCCAGCGGGGGCCGTGTGAGCGCCCGTCAGCGCTTTCCCAACTGCGGACACTTTTGGCGCGCCGCTGGCGTTTGCTGGTGCGTGACCGCGGCTACTTGCTGCTCACCGTGGCGATCACCTTTGGGTTTCCGTGTTTGGTGGTGATTTTTGCGCTCGGCGGTTTGCCGCAGATGAAGGGCTTGGCCTTGGAGAGCACGGGGGGCTTTTTGGAGACCTTGCAGGCCCGCGCGGCGTACCGTCAGGCCTCGGCGGAAACAGCGACCTTGGTGTCGGGCCTGATTATTTTCCAGGTTATCCTGCTCAGCTTGATGGGCAGTAACAACGGCGCGCGTGAGATTGCCGCCGAACGTGCGCTCTATGAAAAGGAGCGCATGTCGGGGTTGCGGCCGACGGCTTACGCTTGGTCGAAGCTTCTGTACACCGCGCTGCTAGGGGCGGCGCAAGGCGCGTGGATGACGATTTTCGTGAAGTTGCTCTGCGAGTTTCCAGGCGGGTGGGGTGCGCAGTTGGCGGTGCTGAGTGCGACGGGCGCCTCGATGAGCGTGGTCTGCCTGGGAATATCGGCCATGTTATCCTCGCCCGACAAAGCCTCGTTGCTGTCGATTTATTTGGTGGGCTTTCAGCTGCCGCTCTCGGGAGTGGTGCTGGCGCTGCCGGCGGCATTGGTGTGGGCGGTGCGGCCGTTTATTGCCACCTACTGGGGCTGGTCGGGGTACCTCATGGCGATGACCGACTCGCGTTTTTACGATGCGGTGGCTACGCTCGACAAGGGCTGGCTGGCACCGCCATTAGCGGCCGTGGGCGTGCTTGGCGCACACTTTCTGATCGGGGCCGTGCTGGTGTTTTGGGGTTGCCAGAAAAAATGTTGGCCATGAACTCATGAATCTTACCCCTATGTCGCTTTCGCCCCTGCGTGTTGCGTTTCGTTATTTGGTTTCAGTGCTCTTGTTAGCCCCGCTTTTCCTAGCGACGGGTTGCGGCCGTTCAGGGGAGCCTTTTCCGGTGCGTGCGTTTTTGTCTGCACCGGACAACCTACTGGGAAATCGCTATGAGCTGGAGGCCGAGATTGATGCGCAGTTGAACTGGCGCGAGGGGCTCGGACGAATCATCGCGGTGCGCACGCTCCGCGACAGTGCCCGTTTGCCGATCTTCATCTCGGATTCGATGAAGGCCAATCTCTTGGTTGCCCAGCGTTACCGCTTTGAAGTCAGCGTGCGCAAGGGCGGGCTGCTCTACGTGGAAAACCTTAAAAAACTCTGACCATGCGCCGTCTCCCGCTCATTCTCCTTTTCGCCGCTGGTTCAGTTTCGCTTCACGCACAGGAAAATCCCTTCGGGACAGACGCTGGGGCTACCACGGGTGCCGCTGGCGCGGCAAAGTCTGCTGGCGCGGCCACCGGCGCGGCAAAGTCTGCTGGGAAGACCCCAGCGGTTAACCCTTCATCAAATGGCTCCGCAGCCGAGTCGCTGACGCGGGCGGTTAACATCAATAGCCTAGAGAGCGGAACGCTGCTTAAGGTGATTAATCAGGCCTTCGACACCAATTCCGACTCGATCGATCCGGAGAAGGGGACGATGAATTGGAAGGGGCATTCCTATGATGTAGGCCAGTTCCGCGTTTTCCGCGGCCGCTTTGAGCGCTACCTGTCGCTGCCGGCTACGCGCGATCAGGATGATTACGCCGCGACGGTGGCGGAGATTTTTAACCGCCTGTCCACTCGCACTGCCAACGGGTCGCAGGAAAATATAGTTGCCGCGTGGAAGTTACTCTACCGGGCAGCTGAATTTGAGGCGGACGGCGGCAATAGCCTTGGGGTGGCCAATCAGGTGTTTAATGCTTGGCGTATCCGCGATGAGAAGGAGGCCATCATGGTCACCCAATCCGAGCTTCAACGCATCCGCCAACAACAAGCCGGTCGGGTGGTCTATTCAGCCGACGTGATGGCAGCGGAGACGGGCAAGACGATCGAATCTGTCTCCAATTCAGCGCTGCTGGGCAATTTGACCACGGGTGGGGCCGATTCTGGGTCTACAACAACCACGTCCACAGATAGCACCGGTACCAAGACGACCACCGGTGCTGGCACCAAAAAGTCGAGTGATAGTAACACGCCGCGTCAGAGTATCGGTAGCAGCACGACGGTAGGCGGCGCCCGTTTGACCTTGCA
>CANIXX010000057.1 GCA_947471115.1 Opitutaceae bacterium
CGCAACATCGCGTAAAGGATGCGGCGCTGCACCGGCTTCAGGCCGTCGCGCGCGTCCGGGAGGGCGCGGGCGACAATGACGGACATCGAGTATTCGATGTAGGCCGTCTGCATGATGTCGGTGATGTTGGCGGTGGAGAGTTTCTCGTTGCCTGTGTACATGGATTGGAAAGTAGCGAGTAGCGGGTAGTGAGTAGCGAGTAGTGCCGAACCGCGGAGCGTTGGAGGGGAATTGGGTGGGGCGGGGGCTTAGTGGCTGTTACGTTCCAGGCCGTTGATATAGCCTTGGAGCAGGCGGGAGACTTCTTCGAGGTCGGTCTGGAGTGCGGTGGTGTCGTCGTAGCCCAGATCGTGAGCGAGGATCAGTTGGTAGACGCATTCGTCGGCCGAACCTTGGGCGATGTTGTAGAAACGGAGCTTGTCGGGTGTCGTTCGCTTGCGGAAGCCCTCCACAAAATTGGAGGGGATGCTAGCGGCGGCACGGCGCAATTGGGACGTGAGTGCGAACAATTCATGCTTCGGGAAGCCCTCGGTGGTGCGGTAAAGCCCCAGCGTGAACGCGTGGGCTTTTTGCCACACGAGGACCTCCCGAAATGATTGTGATTTGTGTTCCATGCTCGGTTTGGCGAAACGGGTCGTGTCAGCATGCTCGCTACTCACTACCCGCTACTCGCTACTTCAAAAATCAGACGTCCAGATACTGGACGTTGAGGGCGTTGTCCTCGATGAACTGGCGGCGCGGAGGGACCTCGTCGCCCATCAGCAGGGTGAACAGCGCGTCGGCCTTGGCGGCGTCGGTGATATCCACTTTAAGGAGACGGCGTTTTTCCGGGTCCATGGTGGTTTCGAAGAGCTGTTTCGGGTTCATTTCACCGAGACCCTTGTACCGCTGGATGCTCAGACCCTTGCGGCCGTTGCCACGGATCTGGGTGACGATGTCGAGCGGCGAGTTCAGCTCGGTCTTGTTTTCACCCTTCAGGCCGACGTTTTCGGTCAGCGTGTAGCGTGCCTCGGCGGTGGCGCTGAATTCCTGAATCTCCAGGCCGATGGTGGCAATGGCTCGGAGTAGCTTGGCCATCTCGTTGGATTCGAAAATCTCGTGGAGCGTTACGCGGCGCACCGGGCCGGTGGGCTTGGGCGCGGCGGGGGCGTCGGGCGAGAGGTCGGCATCGAGACCCTCGCGGCTCACGAACTCGGCGCGGGCGTGTTCGTCTTTGAGGAACTCGTGGCTTTCCACATTGCCGGTGCGGATACGGGCGATGTAGCGAGGGAGAACCTGCGTCTCACGATCGTGCTGGTCGAGGTAGATGGGCAACTCGACGCCGTAACGGGTGACGCCACTGCCGAGTTTTTCCAGCGCGGCGAGGTTTTCGACGATCTGGTCGATCTGCGCGGGGGCAAACGTGTGGCCATCACGAATACGCGTGAGCACGACATCCTCGGAGCCGAGCTCGAGGAGGATGCGGTTAAGCTGCTCGTCGTTGTCCACGTACTGCTCGCGCTTCTTGCGCTTGATCCGGTACAGGGGCGGCTGGGCGATATAGATATAACCGCGCTCGATCAGGCCCTTCATCTGGCGATAAAGGAAGGTGAGCAGCAGGGTGCGGATGTGGGAGCCGTCCACATCGGCGTCCGTCATGATGATGATCTTGTGGTAACGGGCCTTGGCAGCGTTGAAGCCACCGACCGATTCGTCGCCCTCGCCGATGCCGGTGCCGCAGGCGGTGATCAGGGTTCGGATTTCCTCGTTGGCCAGCACCTTGTCGATGCGGGCTTTCTCGGTGTTGATCAGCTTGCCGCGTAGCGGGAGGATGGCCTGGAAACGGCGATCGCGGCCCTGTTTGGCCGAGCCGCCTGCGGAGTCGCCCTCGACGATGTAGAGCTCGGTTTTCGCGGGATCGCGCTCGGAGCAGTCGGCGAGTTTACCGGGCAGGCCGCCGCTGGAGAGGGCGCCCTTGCGGACGGTCTCGCGGGCCTTGCGTGCGGCCTCGCGGGCGCGGGCGGCGTTGAGGGATTTATCGACGATGCGTTTGCCGATCGGCGGGTTGATTTCGAAGTATTTAATCAGGCCCTCGTAGGTGGAGGAACCGACCACGCCCTCGACCTCGGGGGAGAGCAATTTGACCTTGGTTTGGGATTCGAACTTGGGGTCGCTGTGTTTGATCGAGATGACTGCGGCGAGGCCCTCGCGCACGTCGTCGCCGGTGATCTGCGGATCCTTATCCTTGAGCAAGTTGTGGGCCTTGGCGAATTGGTTAATGGCGCGGGTGAGGGCACCGCGAAAACCGGACAAATGGGTGCCGCCGTCAGGGTTGTGAATCGTGTTGGTGTAACAGAGAACCTGCTCGTTGTAGGAGTCGTTGTACTGGAGGACGACCTCGCAGTGAATCTCGTTGGGTTTGTCGTCGAGCTGGATGTGGGTCTCCTTGGTGATGCGCACCGGAGTGGGGAACAGGGCGGTTTTGCCTTGGTTGAGCTGTTTGACGAACTCGGAGACGCCGTCTTTGTAGAGGTAGATTTCGGGCTTCGCACCGACGGGGCGCTCGTCGAGGAACACGATTTCGAGGCCGGAGTTGAGGAATGCGAGTTCGCGCAGGCGCTGACCGATGCGAGCGGTGACGAATACGGTGGTCTCCTTAAAAATCTCGGCGTCGGGCTTGAAGGTGACGAAGGTGCCGGTGCTGCGGGCTTTGCCGATCACTTCGAGTTTCTTCACGGGCTTGCCGCGCTCGAACTTCATGTGGTGGACCTGGCCGTCGCGGGAGACCTCGACCTCGAACCACTCGGAGACGGCGTTGACGCACTTGGCGCCGACGCCGTGGGTGCCGCCGGAGAATTTGTATCCGCCCTGGCCGTATTTTCCGCCCGAATGCAGAGTGGTGAGCACGAGCTCGACTCCAGGCAGGCCGGATTCCTTGTTGATGTCGACGGGGATGCCGCGACCATTGTCGCGGATGCTGATCGAGCCATCGACGTGAATGTTGACCTCGATCTTGTTACAGTGGCCGGCGAGATGCTCGTCCACCGAGTTGTCGAGCACCTCGGAAACGCAGTGGTGGAGCGCGCGTTCGTCGGTGCCGCCGATGTACATGCCGGGCTTTTTGCGGACGGCTTCAAGGCCCTTCAGTTGGCTCAGTTTATCCGCATCGTAGCTCTCGGAAATCACTGCGTTGGGGATGGGCTGTTCGGAGTCGGTTGGGTCAGACATTTAAAGGGGGGGAATCGTGATGAAAACTAAAGGTCAAAGAGCATCGTAATTCAGGAGTCTCCACAACCATTTTTTATACTGGGTTTCTACCCCTTGAAACAGGTGCTAAAAGTATTTTAGGTTGCGGACTAAAGATTCGGAAGTAGCGTGCGCCCTATTGAAACTCTCCGTCAAAGTTGATTACGCGTGCCGGGTCTTGGCCCAAATGGCGAAAAGTTATGGGACCGCCGAATTGGCTCACATTGAGCAACTGGCCGAAATCGAGTCAGTGCCGGCCAATTATCTCGTGCAGATTCTCAGTGAGCTGCGCAACGGGGGGCTAATCATTAGCCGACGCGGCAAACAGGGCGGTTATGCGTTGGCCCGACCACCGGCCGAGATCACACTTTACGATATCGTGAAGCTGATCGAGGGGGATTTGCTCGAGTTGAACGGGACCGGCGAAGGCCACTCGGGTCGTCGTGTAAACCAAATTTGGCGAGAGGTAAGGGCCTCATTGGAGACGAAGTGCCGCAGCTACACGTTGGCTATGTTTACCGTTAAAACTGATCAGGAGATGTATTACATTTAAGCTCGTAGCCCTGAGCTAAGAACTGCGAGCTTTAGGTCATGCTGACTCCCACTTTGGAAAAAATTTTGGTTCTCCAAGATCGCGATAGCAAACGGCTTGGCTGGGAGGCGCAGTTAAAGGCTGTGCCCGCCGAAATCTCCGTTGTGGAGAAAAAAATCGCGGGGGAGAAGTCGGCGATCGATAGCGCCCGCGCTGAAGTGATGGCGCTGGAAACCAAAAAGAAACTATTGGAAACCGAGATCGGTTCGGCCGACTCTAAGTTGGCAAAATACAAGACGCAGCAATCTCAGGTGCGAAAAAACGATGAATTTAAGGCACTCGGATTAGAGATCGAGCACACCTCGGAGGCCATCGCGGCACTGGAGGGGCAGGAGCTCGAAGTGATGTATCAGATCGACGAGGCGAAGAAAAAATTCACCGCAGCCGAGGCTGTTTTGAAGGAGAATATCGCGGGCTACCAGGGGCGCATCGGCATATTGCGTGAACGCGAAACAAACCTAGCCGCCGAGCTCAAGCTTGCGCAGGCCGAGGTGGCCGCTGTCCGTACGCCCATAGATGTAGCGGCCTTGCGACTCTACGACCGGATCGCCGCGCGACAGCAGCCGGTGTGCGTGGCGCTGCGCGGTAACAAGTGTGGCGGGTGCCATTTAAAGGTGTCCTCTGAGGTCGAGTCGGCCGTGCGTGGTAAGGGTGACGCGGCGGCTCAACTGCCGACCTGCGACCAGTGCGGGCGGATCGTCTGGTGGGATGCCGCTTGAGGGGGAGGCGGGGGACCAATGACCAAGGCCCAATGCCCAATGTCCCCGGATAAATGACTAAGGACTAATGCCCAAGGTTCAGTGGTCAATGACCGAGGGCCTAGGGTTCTAGGACTCCGGCCTAATTTCAGGCCCAATGAGCGGAGGCGATGGAGGTAGGGCTGGAGTTTTTGGAATTGGACATTGCCCACTGGACATTGGGCATTTCGTAACCGTAAGGTGATCGCTTGGTTTTGGGGCCGGTTCGCCGCTCCAGGTTCTTTGATCCCTGTTGGTGGGTAAAACCGCTGACTGTAGTTAATGCTTGGAGAGGAAAGTCCGGACACCGTAGGGCAGGATGCCGCACGAGCTTCACGGCAAGTGCGGGCAGCGCGCTTAAAGGCGCGTTGACGGAAAGTGTCACAGAAAACAAACCGCCGCGCGGGCAACCGCGAGGTCAGGGTGAAAAGGTGGGGTAAGAGCCCACCGCGCCGTCAGCAATGATGGCGGCAAGATAAACCCCTTCCGGTGCAAGGCAAAATAGGTGGCTGGGCTGCTCGTCCTATAGCCACGGGTATGCCGCAGCGGACCTCGGTCCGCAGCGGGCGCAAGCCCGCTAGAGAAATGGCGAACACCGGCCGCAAGGCCGACTCACATAATCCGGCTTATAGGCCCCAAAACCAAAAATTTACCAGTGGCTGCTCAAGTTGGCCCTCCGCGTTTGCCGGGCCTAATAGGTAGTAACATTTAAAGTGTCGGATAAAAAGTAGGCGGTGCTTCAGCCCGCATCGGCGATTGCGCTGGAAATTTGTTCAAACCTGCGGGCTAAAGCACCGCACTACCTCAGCGCTCTATCCGGCACTTTAAGTTTTGTAGTAAAGTAAGTTATGGGCGCGAGCTTGCCGAAGCGCAGCGAGCGAGCTTTAAGCAAGTGACATAATGTTCTCAAAACCGACTCCGCTTTGGATTGTGCTGGGAGGCTTCGGTCTCGCTTGTATGGCGGGGGGGATCAATGCGGTTGGCTTTCTGGGCATGCACCATCAGGCAATCTCGCACATGTCGGGCACCTTGACGGTTTTAAGCAATGAGCTTGCCGCGGGCCGGTTTTCCTTGGCGGTCTATGCGGTTGCCGTAGTGGTTTCGTTTTTTATCGGCAGCGTCCTCAGCGCGGCGATCATTCGGGAAAGTGCGCTCAAGCTTGGTCGGCGTTACGGTGTGGTATTGGTCATTGAGTCGGCGCTGCTATTCGCTGCCTGCCGAATGCTGATGACCGGTAACTACGCCGGCGACTGTTTGGCGGCGATGGCTTGCGGGCTGCAAAACGCGATGGCGACTCATTACAGCGGCGCGGTAATCCGCACCACTCACATGACCGGTATCATCACGGATGTCGGCATCGCCGTCGGGTTGAGGCTCAGGGGCGTGGCAATTGATGGGCAACGCGTTCGCCTTCTTCTGTTGTTGTTGGCGGGTTTTTTCTGCGGAGGGATACTCGGGAGTCTGGGCTATACCCACATCGGTTTCGCCACGCTTTTGATTCCCGCTTCGTTGGCGGGTTTGGCGGGTGTGGGCTATTTTTGTTTCAGGCACTGGAATCGCTGAGACCTTCGGCTTCGTCGGTAGTCGGGCGTCCACCGAGTTTATAATTGCATGATCGAGGTGGTTCTTTTGTTCTTAGGCAATCCGCTGTCTGGATTGGTCGTTAGCATCTCTTTTTTCTATGGAACCTCTCCCTCGTCACCTGCTACCTCTCGGTTTAATTTCGCAAGTGATAAAGGACTTGCCCGTGGCGGCCGACGCACGTGTTTTACCCACGGTTATTGACCTCGGAACCTTGGGCGAAGCATTGAAGGCCTGTCCGATCAGCGTGGTGATCATCGGCCCTGATTGGCCCTCGCAGGATTTGGCTGCCGCCCGTGAGCTGATTCTCGATCATGCCGCCGCCTGCGTGGAAACAACCGATCAGTCCCCTGCCGCACTCCAGTCTGCGATAAGTGCTGCGCTTGAAGAACGCGATCACCGGCTGGATTCCGGCTTTTGTGCCCAACTGGTGCACCTTTTGCCCGACCGGGTTTTCTTTAAAGACCGATACGGCCGGTTTTTGAATGCTAATCCTTTTATAGCTAATCATTTCCGTGTAGATGATCCGGCGATTTTGATTGGTCGCAGCGACTTCGATTTCTTTACTTCGGAGCACGCGCAGCAGGCTTTCGCCGACGAGCAGGAGGTCATGCGCACGGGGCAGCCGATCACCGCCTTATTAGAAAAAGAGACGCATGACGGTGATCGGGTGACCTGGTGTTTGACCTGGAAGGCCCCGTTGCGCGATCAGAGCGGCCGAGTGATCGGCACGTATGGTTTCACACGCGACCAGACCAATCTAAAGAACACGGAAATCGCGTTGGCCACCGAGCGACATCTCTTAGAGGTCCTTCTCACCGGCCTTCCCGATTCGGTTTTTATCAAGGACCGTGAAGGGCGTTTCCTTTTGGCAAATCAGGTCATCGCCCAATGGATGGGTGAAACCCCTGCTTCACTGCGGGGGAAAAGCGATACGGATATTTATCCGCCTGAGTTGGCGGCGATTTACCGCAAAGACGACGAGGAAGTCATGGCCTCGGGTATGCCGGTGATCAATCGCGAGGAGGTGGTTAACACCAAGGATGGCCGCGAGCTGTTCGTGCTGACTACCAAATTACCCTATCGTAATCCCGCTGGTGAGATCGCTGGGGTCATCGGTATGTCGCGAAATATTACCCTGCGTAAAGGCTTTGATGCAGAAATGAAGTCGGCGCATGCCGAGATCGTCGCTTTGCGTGCGGAGGTGGCCCGTTTGACCAACGAATTGTCGGCGCGGGTGCCCTAATTCGTTAGGCCGCGTTGTTCTGCCACCTTCTCGGGGTTGGGCTGCCGCTGCGCAGTTGGCCGGGGCCGCAGGTTTACTGAGCGCAGGGTTGCATGCTAGCCGCGCGCCTCACAAGTTGGCGCGCTTATGGCTCTGTTTAGTCTTCTTGATGTTAATCTCTGCTTCGGTGGTCCGGCGGTCCTTGATAAGGTCAACTTTCAAGTCGATCCGGGTGAACGCCTGTGTCTGGTCGGTCGCAATGGCGCGGGTAAATCTACGCTGATGAAGGTCATCGGTGGCGAGATCAAGTCCGACACCGGTGCGGTTTTCCGCCAACCTGGCGCGGTCTTCACGCGCCTCAACCAAGAGATCCCTTCCGATATTTTCGGCTCGGTGACCGATATCGTTACCTCCGGCCTGCGTGCCCAGGGTGATCACGAGGAGGACTGGGAGCGTGACGTGCGCGTCGATAACCTCATCGAGAAGCTTCAGCTCTCGCCGTCCGCTCAATTTGAAAAACTCTCCGGTGGGCTTAAGCGCCGCGTGCTGTTGGCCCGCGCCCTCGCCGGCCAGCCCGACTTGCTGCTCCTCGACGAGCCGACCAACCACCTCGATATCGAGAGCATCCTTTGGCTCGAAGACTTTTTGCTGACTGAAAAACCCAGCCTGTTTTTCGTTACGCACGACCGTGCGTTTTTAAGAAAACTGGCCACCCGCATCGTCGAACTCGACCGCGGCGTGCTCACCAATTGGGACTGCGATTACGATAGTTACCTGCAGCGCCGCGCGGACCGCCTCGAAGCCGAGGAGCGTCAACAGGCCGCTTTTGACAAAAAACTTGCGCAAGAAGAGGAGTGGATTCGCCGGGGAGTGCGTGCCCAGCGCTCGCGCGCCCAAGGCCGTGTGCACCAGCTTATTGCCATGCGTGCCGAGCGCGCCGCCCGGCGCAGCAAGACCGGCAACGCCAACCTCAAGTTGGTCGAGGCTGAACGCTCAGGAGCTAAGGTCGTCGACGTGGAGAACATGAGCTTTTCCTACCCCGATGGCCGCGTGCTGGTTAAGGATTTCAGCACGACGATCATGCGCGGCGACAAGATCGGCCTGATCGGCCCCAACGGTGCCGGCAAGACCACCTTGATTAAATTGCTCCTCGGCCAGATCGAGCCCACCAGTGGCACGATCAAACACGGCACGCGCATGGAGGTCACCTACTTCGACCAACTGCGCTCGCTCATCGACGACAACAAGACGGTGGCCGAAAACCTCAACCTCGGTAGTGACTGTATCACCATCGATGGCCGCACGCGCCACGTTATCAGTTACTTGCAGGATTTCCTGTTCACGCCTGACCGCGCTCGCACCCCAGCCCGCGTGCTCTCCGGCGGTGAGCGCAACCGCCTCCTTCTCGCCCGCCTCTTCACCAAGCCGGCCAACGTCCTGGTGATGGACGAGCCCACCAACGACCTCGACGCCGAGACCCTCGATCTCTTGGAAAACTTGCTTGTCGAGTACGACGGCACGCTTCTGGTGGTGAGCCACGACCGCGCCTTTTTGGACGAAGTGGTCACCAGTTCGCTGGTGTTCGAAGGCGACGGCCAGATCGGCGACTTCGACGGGGGTTATACTGACTGGAAAGCTGAGATGGCAAAGCGTGCCGCAGCCGCCGCTGCGCCCCTGCTTAAAAGCGGTCCGGTCCGTTCCAGCGCCAACTCCGCCTCGGTGCGTAAGCTTAATAACAAGGAGCAGCGCGAACTGGCCGAGTTACCCGCTCGCATTGAGAAACTGGAGACGGAGCAAGCGCAGCTCACGGTTAAGCTCGGTGATGTTTCGATTTATCGCAAAGACCCGACTGCTGCCTCGGCAGCCAAGGCGCGTCTGGATGAAATCGAGGCCGAACACGCCATCGCCTTCGCTCGCTGGGAGGAATTGGAGGCAGCCAAAAATGGCTGAGCTTCAGGTGCGAAAGCAGTTCTTTTGCACCTGGCTTGTCCAAGCCTAAGTTCGCTGCGCTGACCTTTTGGCGTTAGCGACTCGCGCGGTTCGCCAGTTGCCCAAAACGAAACAATCGGCCTGTTTCCATCCCCGACCGCCTTCAATCCGAACTCCTGAGTTGGCGGCCGATGTGTTGTCGCAAGATGATACCCCATAACGCATATCCGGCGACGCGGCTCAGTCGAAGATTTTACCCGGATTGAGGCGGCCTTCGGGATCCAGCGCGCGTTTCACCAGCCGGAGTAACTCGAAGGAAGCGTCACCTAATTGGCGGCGCAGGAAGGCTTTTTTGGCCAAACCGACGCCGTGCTCGCCGGTGATCGTACCGCCCCGATTCAGGGTGGCGGTAACGATGTCGGCGATGGCCAACTCCACGCGGTGCATCTCGGCGTGGTCGCGTTCGTCGGTGAGGATCGTCGGGTGCAAATTGCCGTCTCCAAAATGGCCAAAGGTGGCGATGGTGAGGGAGTATTTTTTCGCGATGGCGTCGATGGCGCCGATCATGCCGGCGAGCTCGTTGCGCGGCACGGTGACGTCCTCCAAAATCGTGGTTGGGCGCAGGCGGGCGAGGGCGGAAAACGCGCTGCGGCGGGCGGTGGCCAACTGGGTGGCTTCGGTGGCGTTGGCCGCGCGGCGCACCGAGCTTGCGCCGTGGTCGCGGCAGAGTTTTTCGATTTGCGCGGCTTCGTCGGCAACTGCGGCGGGGTGGCCGTCGGTCTCGATCAATAATATGGCGGCGGCCTCGCGCGGCAGGCCGACTTTGGCGAAATCTTCGACGCAGCGCAGCGTGGTTTGGTCGATGAATTCCAGCGTGCAAGGGATGATGCGCGCGGCGATGATCGCCGAGACGGTTTCAGCGGCGGCTTCCATCGACAAAAAGGCGGCGAGCAACGTCTGGCGGGCGGCGGGGCGGGGCAGGAGTTTTAACAAAACCTGGGTGACCACGCCGAGCGTTCCCTCGCTACCGATGAACAGGTCGCGCAGGTTATAGCCGGCGACGTCCTTGACGCACTTCGAGCCGAGCCAACAGATCGAGCCGTCGGCCAAGACGACCTCTAGGCCCATGACGTAGTCGCGGGTGACGCCGTATTTGAGGCCGCGCAGGCCGCCGGAGTTTTCCGCCACGTTGCCGCCGATGGTGCTGATTTTCATCGAGCCGGGATCGGGCGGATAAAACAGGCCGGCGGCGTCGGCGGCTTCGTAAATCTTTTGCGTGATGGCACCGGCCTCGGCGCGCAGGGTGAGGTTGGCCGCATCGACTTCGAGGATGCGGTCCATCTGGGCGAGGCAGAGCACGATGCAGCCGGGCAGGGGCACGCTGCCGCCCGACAACCCCGTGCCGCTGC
The DNA here is from genome assembly GCA_947471115.1 of Opitutaceae bacterium. Lineage (GTDB taxonomy): Bacteria > Verrucomicrobiota > Verrucomicrobiia > Opitutales > Opitutaceae > Rariglobus. The sequence continues at coordinate 10,699 of CANIXX010000057.1, forward strand.
CACGGGTGACCACGGGCGCACCGTGTTCGCGGGCGAGGATCAGGGCGAAGGAAACATCGGCGGCGTCGCGCGGGAAAATGACGCAGGCCGGGAGTTGTTTGAGTGTCGCAGTGCCGTCGAAGCCGTAGGGCAGGATGTCTTCGCGGGCGGTGAGCACGCGGTGCGTGCCTAGGCGTTGGGTGAGTTGGACAATGAGATCGGCCACAGGATCTGAACGTGGGACGGCGCGCGCCCGGAAGCAAAGCCGAGTTTTTGGCGAAGGGCTTTTCGGCGAGTGTCGGTGCCGGATTGGCGCAGCGCTGCGCCAGCTTTGACCCACTCTGACACGGGCCCGCACTGGTATCACCCCCGCTTTCCCTCGGGCGAAGGCCCCATGGAGATTTGGCCCGCGGCGTGCGATAGGTGTGACACTATGGATTTTAATCAACTCACCCAAATGTCCCGCCAGGCCGTCACCGATGCTCAGTCTGAGGCGCGCCGTCGCAGCCACAACGAGGTGGAAACCTGGCACTTGCTCCACGCGCTACTCGCCCAAGAAAGCGGCATCGTACCCGCCTTGGTTGAAAAGGTCGGGCTAACGATCAGTGCCTTGCAACTGGCCGCCGAGCGCGAGCTCGACCGCTTGCCCAAGGTTACCGGCAGCGTGGACGCATCCAAGGTCTATGTGACCCAGTCGATGAATGAAGTTTTTACCCGCGCCGAGGAAGAGGCTAAATCGCTCAAGGACGACTTCGTCTCCGTCGAACACCTTTTCCTCGGTTTGATCGACGTGGCAAAACCCGACGCCCTCGCGAAGTTTTTCAAATCCTTCGGCATTGAGCGCAGTAAAACCCTGAAGGCTCTCAAGGAGTTGCGCGGTTCCCAGCGGGTCACCACCGACAATCCCGAGACCACTTACGCCGCGTTGGAAAAGTACGGCGTCGACTTGGTCAAACTCGCCACTCTGGGGAAAATGGACCCGGTGATCGGCCGCGACGACGAGATCCGCCGCGCCGTGCGCATCCTTTCGCGCAAAACCAAAAACAACCCGGTGCTGATCGGCGAACCCGGCGTGGGCAAGACGGCCATCGTCGAGGGTTTGGCCCAGCGCATCGTGCGCGGCGACGTGCCCGAAGGACTTAAGGACAAGACGATTTTTTCCCTCGATATGGGCGCGCTGATCGCCGGTGCCAAATACCGTGGCGAATTCGAGGAGCGGCTCAAGGCCGTACTCACCGAGATCAAGCAGAGCGAGGGGCGTATTATCCTGTTCATCGACGAGTTGCACACCATAGTTGGCGCGGGGAAAAGCGAAGGCGCGATGGATGCGGGCAACCTGCTCAAGCCCATGCTCGCCCGCGGTGAGTTGCACTGTATCGGCGCCACCACGCTCGATGAGTACCGCAAACACATCGAAAAGGACGCCGCGCTGGAGCGCCGTTTTCAGCCGGTGCTCGTCGAGCCGCCCTCGGTCGAGGACGCCATTTCAATCCTGCGCGGTATCCGCGAGCGCTTTGAGCTCCACCACGGCGTGCGGATTCAGGACAACGCGTTGGTTGCCGCCGTCACCCTGTCGAACCGCTACATTAGCGACCGCTTTTTGCCCGACAAGGCCATCGACCTAGTCGATGAGGCCTGCGCGATGATCCGCACCGAGATGGACTCCGCGCCGCAGGAACTCGATGCGCTCCAGCGCCGCGTGCTTCAGCTGGAAATCGAGGAAGCCGCCCTGAAGTTGGAAAAAGACGATGCGTCCAAGCAGCGCCTCGACGTGTTGCGCAAGGAGTTGGGCGACGCTCGTTCCCAGGCGATCGCTCTCAAGGCTCGCTGGGATAAGGAGAAGGCATCTGTCGATCGGGTGCGCAAGGTACGCGAGGAACTCGATGCCGCCCGCATCGAGTTGGAAAAAGCCGAACGCGCCTATGACCTCAATAAGCTGGCCGAACTGCGCCACGGTAAGATTCCGCAACTGGAAGCGGAGTTGAAGAAAACCGAGACCAGCGCAGCCAAAACCGAGCTGTTTAAGGAGGAGGTGTCGGCCGAGGAAATTGCTGAGGTGGTGTCGAAGTGGAGCGGCGTGCCTGTTACCCGTATGGTCGAGGGCGAAAAGGAGAAGCTCCTGCGGCTGGCGGATGCGTTACATGAGCGCGTGATCGGGCAGGACGAGGCGGTGGAACTCGCCACCGACGCCATTTTACGCGCCCGCGCCGGCATTAAAGACCCGCGCCGCCCGGTTGGTAGTTTTCTGTTTCTCGGGCCGACTGGCGTGGGCAAGACCGAGCTGGCCAAGACCTTGGCCGAAACGCTCTTCGACAGTGAAGCCGCCTTGGTGCGCATCGACATGTCCGAGTATATGGAAAAGCACAGCGTGGCGCGGCTGATCGGCGCTCCTCCTGGCTACATTGGGTACGACGAGGGCGGGCAACTCACCGAAATCGTGCGGCGTAAACCCTACGCGGTGATCCTCTTCGATGAGATTGAGAAGGCGCATCCCGATGTGTTTAACGTGCTTCTGCAGGTCTTGGATGACGGGCGCATCACGGATTCGCAGGGGCGCACGGTGGATTTTAAAAACACGGTGATTATCCTCACCTCCAACATCGGCTCACGTTTCCTGTTGGAAGGCGTGACCGGCGACACCATTCCCGAAACGGTACGTGAGGCGGTCATGGCGGAGTTGCGCCACACCTTCCGCCCCGAGTTCCTTAACCGCATTGACGAGACGGTTTTGTTTAAACCGCTTACATTGGAAGAGATTACGCGGATCGTTGACCTGCTCTTGGCTGATCTCAATCGGCGTCTCAGTGAGCGCCGGGTGACGGTGAAGCTGGATAAGAAGGCGCGTGATTGGGCAGCGGAGAAGGGCTACGACCCGGTTTTTGGTGCGCGACCGCTCAAGCGTTTTCTGCAACGGCAGATCGAGACGAAACTGGCGCGGGCGCTTATCGGCGGGACGGTGGCGGAGGGCAGCGAGGTGGTCGTCAATGTCAAAGGCGATGAGCTGGTGCTGGTAGGGAGTAATGTTTAGCCTGAATTCCTAAGATGGCGTCGAGGAGCTAGCGCAAGGTGCTGGAGCAGATAGTCGTAATCGAATTCCAAGGTGCACTAAATAGTGCATTGAGTGAATGAGTGAACGGCTAGATAACCAGCAGGTTGCGTCAGATCGTGACGATCAGCTTAGGAGTTCGGCTTTAACCGGCCTCCTTTCAGGTGATCAGGCCAAGCAAGGCGGCGGGGCGCTGTAATCTTTATGGAAAATGACCTTTGGCGTGTCCGTGTTATAGGCGATATACCAGCAGCCGATCTTTCCATTGGCGGCAGTGCGGTGTAGCAGGCGTGCTACTTCGCCCTTTCGAATCAGGACGAACGCATAAATGCAGCGCGTGGGCGTTCGAATCAACCCGAGCTTGATCAAGTCAGAGGTGTCGCAAAAATAACGGTCCTTTAAACTCGCGCCATCCGTAAGGCGGACGACTTCGACGGGGCATTCACCAGTGAAGTCGGGGGGGAGGTAGAGATTAACGGCGAGGAAGAGGTCGTTGGCGGTATCCGCAGGGTCAGCTGCTGTGGCATGGACCTGGTGGCGTTTTTTTAGGTCAAGCTGGGCCAAGTCCAATTGAATACCGCCGGGGATGGGCTTTTCCGCCACGGGGTGATCGGTATCGAGGTGAATCACTGAGGGGGACTTTCTGCTGCCCCAGAGAAAAAGGCGGCCGTGTTCACCGGTGACCACCCGGCCCTTAAGTTTATCGAGTGTGCCGGTCCGACTAAGAATACGTAAAATCATGAATGGTTAAAAGGTGCGTCCACACGGTGTGTCGCGAGTTGGAAGGGGTTTCACTGATTGGGGCTTTAAACAAGAGCAATGTCCGCCATGGCCACGCGCATTGCCGGTCTTC
>CANIXX010000058.1 GCA_947471115.1 Opitutaceae bacterium
AGGCCGCCCGTATCGGTTATCCGGTGATGTTAAAGAGCACCGGCGGCGGCGGCGGCATCGGCATGTCGCTCATCCGCAAACCCGCCGAACTCGCCACTGCCTTCGACTCGGTCGTGCGCCTCGCCCAGAACAATTTCAAAGACGGCGGAGTCTTCCTTGAAAAGTTCGTCGAGCATGCCCGCCACATCGAAGTCCAAATTCTGGGCGATTCCCACGGTCACGTCGTCGCCCTCGGCGAACGCGACTGCTCGGTCCAGCGCCGCAACCAAAAGGTCGTCGAGGAAACTCCGGCTCCCGGCCTAACACCCGCCCAGCGCAGCGAACTGCTCGCCTGCGCCGCTCGCCTCGGCACCGCCGCCGGTTACACCAACGCCGGCACCGTTGAATTCGTTTACGACAACGCCACCGGCCAATTCTATTTCCTCGAGGTCAACACCCGCCTCCAAGTCGAACACGGCGTGACCGAGGAAGTCACCGGCGTTGACCTCGTCGAATGGATGATCCGCGCCGCCGCCGGCGAACTCGACCTGCGCACCTACACGCCGGCCGCTTGCGGCGCCTCCATCCAAGTGCGCCTTTACGCCGAGGACGCCGGGAAAAATTTCCAGCCCTCCGCGGGCACCCTCACCGACGTCTTTTTCCCCAAAACCGCGCGAGTTGAAACCTGGGTCGAAACCGGCAGCGAGGTCTCAGCCTACTACGACCCGATGATCGCCAAGATCATCGTCCGCGGCACCGACCGGGCCGACGCCTTGGCCCGCCTCGACGCCGCCCTCGCTGACACCCGCGTTTACGGGCTGGAAAACAACCTTCCGTACCTGCGCCAGATCATCGCCAGCGAAGGTTTCCGCGCCGGCGCCGTCACCACCAAGTACCTCTCCACTTTGCCGTTCGTGCCCGCCACCATCGAAGTGCTCGAAGGCGGCACCCAAACCACCGTCCAAGACTACCCGGGCCGCATCGGTTACTGGGACGTTGGCGTGCCGCCCTCCGGCCCGATGGACAACCTGTCATTCCGCCTGGCCAACCGCCTCGTCGGCAACCCCGACACCGCCGCCGGACTGGAGTTAACCGTCAACGGCCCTTCTTTGCGCTTCAACACCGCCGCCGTCGTTGCCCTTACCGGCGCGACCATGCCCGCCACGCTCGACGGCAAACCGGTCGCCGCCCAGCGAGCCTTCCGTATCCGTGCCGGCCAGACGCTACGCATCGGCTCGATCGACGGCCCCGGCCTGCGCACCTACCTCGCCATCCGCCACGGTTTTGACGTGCCCGACTACCTCGGCAGCAAGTCCACTTTTACCCTTGGATTGTTCGGCGGACACTCCGGCCGCGCCCTGCGAACCGGCGACGTCCTGCGCGTTCACCGCGCCACGCCGGCCGGCGTAACGAACGCCGCGCCACTCCTGCGCGCCCCCGTAACCATCCAGCCCCCGCTGACCCGCGAATGGCAGATCGGCGTGCTTTACGGCCCGCACGGTGCGCCTGATTTCTTCACCGAGGCCGATATCAAGGTCCTGCTCACGACCGCCTACGAAGTTCACTACAACTCCGCCCGCACCGGCGTGCGCCTGATCGGCCCCAAGCCCGAGTGGGCGCGGCGCGACGGTGGTGAAGCCGGTTTGCACCCGAGTAACATCCACGACAACGCCTACGCGATTGGCGCGGTGGATTTCACCGGCGACATGCCGATCATCCTCGGCCCCGACGGCCCCAGCTGCGGCGGCTTTGTGTGCCCCTTTACGATAGTGCAAGCCGAGCTCTGGAAAATGGGCCAGCTCAAGCCCGGCGACCAAGTCCGCTTCGTCGCATTGACCGCCGAGCACGCCCGCATCCTAGCCCTCGCCCAAGACGCCGAAGTCGAGTCCCTCAAGCGCGCCCCCAAGCCAAAGCCTAACCTAATAGGTTATACTTTATCCGAACCGGCCGTGCTTCACTCGTTGCCCGCGCGGCCCACTGCGCCAGCCGTGGTCTATCGGCGGGCGGGTGATTCGTATATTTTAGTCGAATACGGGCCACTCCAGCTCGACATCGCTCTGCGTATGCGCGCTCACGCGCTGCTCACCTGGCTCAAGCGCCACCCAATTCAGGGCCTCATCGACCTCACCCCCGGCATCCGTTCGCTACAGATTCACTTCGATTATCGTATCCTGCCGATGGAGCGGCTCATGGAAATCCTCCTGCGCGCCGAGGGCGAACTGCCACCGGTGGACGACATTGAGGTGCCGTCCCGCATCGTCCACTTACCGCTGTCCTGGGAGGACGAATCCACCCTGCTCGCCATCCGTAAATACATGCAGATCGTGCGCAAGGACGCTCCTTGGTGCCCGAGCAATTTGGAGTTTATCCGCCGCATCAACGACCTGCCGAACCTAGAGGAAGTTTACCGGATTTGTTTCGATGCAAGCTACCTGGTGCTCGCCTTGGGGGACGTTTACCTCGGTGCTCCGGTGGCAACGCCGGTTGATCCGCGTCACCGCCTCGTAACTACCAAGTATAACCCCGCCCGCACCTGGACACCCGAGAACGCGGTCGGCATCGGCGGCGCTTATTTGTGCATCTACGGCATGGAAGGTCCCGGCGGTTACCAGTTCATCGGCCGCACCTGCCAGATGTGGAACCGCTACAAGCAGACCGCCGACTTCGTGGACGGCAAACCGTGGCTGCTGCGTTTCTTTGACCAGATCCGCTTTTACCCGGTTTCTAACGCCGAGCTGACGAAGTTCCGTGAGGATTTCCCACAGGGTAAAGTGAAGCTGAAGATCGAGGAAACCACTTTCCGCCTGCGCGATTACCAACAGTTTCTCGCCGACAACGCTGCGGAAATCACCGCGTTTAAAACCAAGCAACAGGCCGCCTTTGAGGCTGAGCGCCAGCGCTGGGTCGAGAGCGGCCAGCTCAACTTCTCGGCGAGCGACGAGTCGGCCGCCGTGGTGGACGAGCAGGCGATTCCCGCCGGCTGCGTGGCGACGCCGTCGCACATCCCGGGCAACATCTGGAAAATCCTCGTCGAGGCCGGAGCAAGTGTTACCGAGGGCCAGCCGCTGGTGATTCTCGAATCGATGAAGATGGAGGTCACGGTGGTCGCCACCCGAGCCGGCAAGGTGCGCGAAGTTCGCTGCGTTGAAGGCCGTCCGGTCGCCGCCGGCGAAACCCTGATTGTCATCGAAGGCTGAGGGCCAATTTACGCTCAAGGGGAGGATTACGCTTGGAACCTTGAGCTCCGGATCGCCCTTGCGCAGCCGAACCACCTGCGCGTTTTTAATCAGCTGGTGGCGGGCTGAAGCCACAATTTTACCGCCTCGTCACCGAGCGTGCTTTTGGCGAAAATGCAGGTGTCGCATTTGGCAACACTCGGGCACGCGACAAGGCTAGAGCGGCGTTGCATTTTATGGCACAAGAACGCCGACAAATTCCTGTTTCTGGCGCAAATATCTAGTTTGCAAGGCTTTGATTGAACCCCGAACGACTGGCACACGGGTGGCTAAAGCAGGTTTCAGAACGTCAGGCCGATCGTCTGACCGAATCCATCCATCGCTTCCACACCACGTCAGCCCATGAAACGTATCCTCAATCCTGTAGCCAGCGCCGCCTTCGTGGCCGTGCTTTCTTTCACCACCGCAGCCAGCGCCTTCGAATGGAGTGACAACTTCATCGGTTATCGCACCGGCACCACGTACCGCGAGCCTGTAAACTCGAAGGACATTTCCAAAGACATTCTTCAGTTTCAGCACGTCGATGGCTATAAGTACGGCAGCAACTTCTTGAACATCGATTACCTGAAGTCCGACGGTAACGACAAAGAAGACGGCGGACCCGATGGTGCCGAGGAAGTCTATGTGGTTTACCGCCATACGCTCAGCCTGAGCAAGGTGACGGGGAAGTCTTTTAAAAGTGGAATCATTCGTGATTATGGCTTCGTCACCGGCTTCGACGTTAACTACAAAAACGACACCTTCAGCCCTGCCGTGCGCGAGCTCTGGGTCGGTCCATCGGTTGATTTTGAAGTTCCCGGTTTCTTCTCGTTGGGGCTGATGTTGGACAAGGAATACAACAACAACTCCATCGTTAATAAACACGTGGAGTTCGATGCCACCTGGGCACTGTGCGCCGCCTGGGGCATTAATTTTAAACTCGGCCTACCCGTGGTTTTTAAGGGTTTCTCCAGCTACATTGGGCCGAAGGGCAAAGACGGCTTCGGCGTTAATACCGAGGCCGAATGGCTGACGGAGGCCGCCCTCATGTTCGATGTCGGCTCCACCTTCGGCAAAAAGGGCACCTTCTACGTCGGGCCCGGCTACCAGTATTGGAAAAACAAGTTCGGCAATGATTCCTCCGCCGACAGCACCGGTGGCTGCACCGCCTCGGTCTTCCAGCTCCAGGCCGAAGTCCACTTCTGATCCCGCGCCCTTGGCCGGTTAACTGCTTAGCGATCATTCGTCCCACCGTCTTTTTAAATCCATGAAACACACCCGTTCACTGCTCCTGTTCGCAACCGCCCTTTCGACGGCGGTTGCAGCCTTCGCTGCGGAAATGTCCGTCGGCTTCATCTACGTCGGCCCCAAGGACGACTACGGCTACAACCAATCCCAGTCTGAGGGTTGCGCCGGTATCCAGAAACTCCCGTGGCTGAAGGCCACCGAGGAGGCCAGCGTGCCTGAGACCACCGCCGCTCAAGAGACCATGCGCAACATGATCGAGCTGGAGGGCGCTTCGTTGATCTTCCCGACCTCGTTCGGTTACTTCGATCCGCATATCCTGAAGGTCGCCAAACAGTATCCCAAGGTGCAGTTCCTGCACTGCGGCGGTCTCTACGACGCCACCAAGCATCCGGCCAACGTCGGTAGTTACTTTGGTTACATCGACGAGGCAGTTTATGTCGCCGGTATTGTAGCCGGCCATACAACCAAGTCGGGCAAACTCGGCTTCATCGCCGCCAAGCCCATCCCGCAGGTGCTGCGCAACATCAACGCCTACCTGCTCGGCGCGCGTTCGGTTAACCCGGCCGCCACCGTGCAGGTCGTCTTCACTGGCGATTGGTCGGTGCCGGTCAAGGAAGCCGAGTCCGCCACCAGCCTCATTAACCAGGGTGTCGATGTGCTCACCTGCCACGTGGACAGCCCCAAAGTCATTATCGAAACCGCCGAGCGTCGCGGGGTTTATGTGACCGGTTACCATGTTAACGGTGCCAAGCTCGCGCCCAAGGGTTATCTGACCGGTGCCGAGTGGAACTGGACGAAGGTCTACACCGATTACGCCGAGGCGGTCAAAGCGGGTAAAACCCTCGCTGCCGGTACCATTCCTCACCTCGTGCGGGGCGGCCTGAAAGAGGGCTTCGTGAGCATCTCGCCTTACGGTCCGGCGGTCAGCGCCGCCGCCAAGAAGGACGCCGAAGCCGCCAAAGCTGGCCTCATCGAGGGCTCGCTGGTGATCTTCAAAGGCCCGCTCAAGGATAACACCGGCAAGGAGATCCTTCCCGCTGGCAAAGCCTACCTCCAGCAGGACCTAGCGCTCGAATCCATGGGCTGGCTGGTCGACGGCGTGATCGGTGGCACTAAGGGCTGAGCGCTCGCGCTTGTCGTAGCTTTGTTGGTTTTCATCGGGTCGGGAGCCCTGCGTGCGCCCGGCCCGGTTTTTGCTCAGGTGTTTTGCCTTTCCGCATCCACCCGCACGTTTCGCTCTAAATCACCTTCCGCATCCGCCGTATTTTTTGATGAGCACTCCCGCACTACCGCCCACCTCCCGCCGCTGGCGGCCCGCCCTTGAGGCCGTGGCTTTGCCAGTCGGGGCCGTGCTGGTGGCGCTTCTTCTTTTTGGGGTCTTCTGCGCGGTTCAAGGCGCCAATCCTCTTAGTGTATTCAAAGCTATCCAACGCGCCTCCTTTGGCAGTTGGTACTCGTTTCAAAACACGCTCATCCGCGCCGCCCCGCTCATCCTAACTGCCCTGTGTACCGCGTTGCCGGCCCGGCTCGGTCTGATCGTGATCGGCAATGAGGGCGCGCTCGTCGTCGGAGGTTTGGCCGCCACCGCTGCCGGACTAGCCGCCGCCTCGGCTCCACCCGTGGTTGCGCTAACGATCATGGTGCTCGCTGGCATGGCGGGCGGCGGGGCCTGGATAGGCCTGGTCGGCCTGCTTCATTACCAGCGCGGGGTGAACGAAACGATCAGCGGCCTCCTTCTCAATTACGTGGCGATTGCCGTCTTGAGCCACTTGGTCAACGGCCCGATGCGCGACCCTGCGAGCCTGAATAAGCCGTCGAGTTACTCCTTCGCCGAAACCCATCAACTGGGCGGAATCGCAAGCAGTAACGTCCACTATGGGCTGGTTTTCGGCGTGGTGTTCGCGGTCTTCGCCTGGGTGCTGATGGAGCACACCACCTTCGGTTTCAAAGCCCGCATGATCGGTGGCAACATCCGTGCCGCGCGCATGGCCGGTTTGCCGGTGGCTCGGCTCGGAATCACCACCTGTTTGCTGGGTGGAGCCGCCGCCGGTCTCGCCGGTATGGTCGAAGTCGCCGCGATCCACGGCCGAGCCAACGAATCGCTTGCAGCCGGCTACGGCTACGCGGGCATCCTCGTTGCCTTCGTGGCCCGCTTCCGTGGTTTGCCCATCATTTTGGTGGCCGTGCTGCTGGGTGGAATCCTGGCCAGCGGCGGCATCTTGCAGCGCCAGTTTAAACTGCCCGACGCCACCATCCTCGTCTTCCAGGGCATCGTTTTCCTGTGTATCCTGTTTAGCGATTCGCTCTACGGACGCTTCGCCTGCTTTAAGGAGAAAACCGCATGAACGCTTCAGAATCCATCGGCTGGTGGGGCGTTGTGCTGGGGATCTTCGCAGGGGCCTTGCGCGGCGGCACCCCGTTTTTGTTGGTTAGCCTCGGCGAATGCCTGACCGAAAAAAGTGGTAAAATTAACCTCGGGCTCGAAGGCACGCTGCTAATGGGCGCGATGAGCGCCTACGCTGTTTCGTACCACAGCGGCAACCCGTGGCTGGGCGTCATTGCTGCCTTCGGCACCGGCGCCGGCCTGGGCGCGATCCACGCACTTTTGGTTTCACGCCCCAAGGTAAACGATGTCGCCGCCGGCATCGCCATGCTGATCTTCGGCAGCGGCCTGGCCTTCTACTTGGGCAAATCCTACATCCGGCCCAGCGCTCCCCAGTTGCCCGCCCTTTCGCTCGGGGGCTGGAGCGAGCTGCCGCAACTGCAGGCGGCGCTCAAACTCAGCCCGTTGTTCGTCCTGGGGGCCGGTCTGGCCTTCCTCCTGAGCTGGGCGTTCAACTGTACCCGCTGGGGCCTGCGGGTGCGCGCGGTTGGCGACGCCCCGGTCGCCGCTCTAGCCCTGGGCATGTCGGTTAAAAAAGTCCGCTTTGTCGCCATCGTGCTGGGCAGTGCGATCGCCGGACTGGGCGGGGCTCACTTGTCGCTGTTTTATCCCGGCGCCTGGACCGAGGCCATTTCCAGCGGGCAGGGCTTGATGGCGGTAGCGCTCGTTATTTTCGCCCGCTGGCGGCCGGTGCACTGCCTGTACGCCTCGATGATTTTCGGTGGCACCCAGGCTATCGCTCCGGCGCTGCAAGCCATCGGCATCACCTCGGGTTACTACCTGTGGAATGCCGCTCCGTATGTCCTGACCTTGGTCGTCATGGTCATCACCTGTTCGCCCAAACGCACCCTGGCCGGCTCACCCGGCGCACTCGGCACTTCGTCTTAATTTTAAAAAAATCATGAGCTCCCACTACGTTAAATCCGAACCCTACGCCTGGCCCTACGACGGCGATCTGCGCCCCGAAAACACTGCGATTTTAGTCATCGATATGCAGACCGATTTTTGCGGTCCGGGCGGTTACGTGGACAAGATGGGTTACGACTTGGCGCTGACGCGCGCTCCGATCGAACCGATCAAACGGGTACTCGCGGCGTTTCGCGCCCAGGGCTACCACGTGCTGCACACCCGCGAAGGCCACCGGCCGGACCTCTCCGACCTGCCCGCCAACAAACGCTGGCGTAGCCGCCAGATCGGCGCCGGCATTGGCGACTTGGGACCGTGCGGGCGCATCCTCGTTCGCGGCGAACCTGGCTGGGAACTCATCGAGGAGCTGCGCCCCGAGCCGGGCGAGGCGGTGATCGACAAACCGGGCAAGGGCTCCTTTTACGCCACCGACCTCGACATGCTCCTGCGCCTTAAGGGCGTGCGCAACCTCGTGCTCGCTGGCATCACCACCGATGTGTGCGTGCACACCACGATGCGCGACGCCAACGACCGCGGCTACGAGTGCCTGATCTTGTCCGACTGCACCGGTGCAACTGACCATTCCAATCATTTGGCGGCGCTCCACATGGTGAAGATGCAGGGTGGGGTGTTTGGCGCTGTCGCCGACTCCACCGCGCTCATTGCCGCCATAGGGTGAGCCCAACCAGGCCTTTTTAACCCGCCCACATATGTCGGTCACGATTCCCCCACACGTCCGCCCCAAGCACCCACCGGACTTGGAGCTTGTTGGCGTGACCAAACGCTTCGGTGCCTTCACCGCCAACGAGGCCGTTTCGCTCAAGGTCAAAGCCGGTACGTTTCACGCCCTCATTGGCGAAAACGGCGCGGGCAAAAGCACGCTGGTTAAATGCATCATGGGTTACCACCTCGCCGACGAAGGCGACATCCTCGTTGGCGGGCACTCCCGCGAGATCCGCAATCCACAGGACGCCTACGAGTACGGGATCGGCATGGTTTACCAGCACTTCACCCTGGTGCCCGCGATGACCGTCGCCGAAAACCTGGTGCTCAGCCGCCCCGATCTTCCCGCGATTATCAACTGGCGAAATGAGTTTGACCGCTTGTACGCGTTCATGCGCACCGCGCCGTTTCAGATCGATCTGGATACGCCGGCCTCTCAACTCGCCGCCGGTGAAAAACAAAAGGTAGAGATTCTCAAGCAGCTCTATCTCGACAGTAAGTTTCTCATTCTCGACGAGCCCACCTCTGTGCTCACGCCGGCCGAGGCCGACGAAGTGCTCGGACTGCTGCGCGCTAAAGTCGTGGCGGGCGAACTGAGCGTGTTGCTCATCACTCACAAATTCAGCCAGGTTTTAAACTTCTGTGACGACGTGACGGTGCTCCGTCGCGGTCGCCAGACAGGCTCGGGGCGGGTCAAAGACCTTACGGCTGACCAGATGGCCGCGATGATGATGGGCGGCCAACGTGAGCCCAAGATCGTGCCCAAGGCCGCCACGGCCCCCGGCCCGGTCTCGCTCGCTCTGCGCGGGCTGTGTGCCGACCGCGACAACGGCGTTCCGGCACTCGTCGGCGTGGATCTTGAGGTGCGCGCCGGCGAGGTGGTCGGCATTGCCGGGATCTCTGGCAACGGCCAGCGCGAGCTCGTCGAGGTGATTGCCGGTCAACGCGAAGCCACCGGCGGCGAAATCCGCGTGCAGGGCGAGGTCTACACGTCGACCCGCGCCGAGGCGTGCCGCCACCAGGTTTTCCTGCTGCCTGAAGAACCGCTGCGCAACGCCTGCGTGCCCCACATGGGCGTGGCCGAAAATCTCGCCCTGCGCACCTTCGACCAACCCCCGCTGGCCCGCGCCGGATTTTTTGTGAGCCAGGCGCGCATCCGCGCCAAAGGTCGCGAACTGATCGCCCGTTACGGGATCAAGACCCGTTCGCCCGACACGCCCATCGGCGACCTGTCCGGGGGCAACGTGCAACGCGCCGTGCTCGCCCGCGAACTCGGCTCGGGCACCGCCCGCGTGCTCGTGGCCGCCAACCCCTGCTTCGGCCTGGATTTCGCCGCCGTTGAAACCATCCACGGCCAGATCACCGAGGCGCGCAACCGGGGAGTCGGCGTGTTGCTGGTGAGCGAGGACCTCGACGAGCTGCTCGCCCTGGCCGACCGCATTGTCGTGATCGCCCACGGCCGGTTTGTCTACGAAACCACGCCCGCCACCGCCGACATCACCACCATTGGCCACCACATGGCCGGACATTAATCCGCACCGTTTTGCCCGCCTGTATCCACCTCGATCATGACCGTCATTCCCGCGCTTCCCTATCCGTTTGAAGTCCCTGATGTGAGCCGCCTCGCCTTGGTGGTGATCGACATGCAGCGCGACTTTGTCGAACCCGGTGGCTTCGGCGAAGCCTTGGGCAACGATGTTTCTCTGCTGCGTGTGGCGATCGGGCCCATCGCCAACCTTCTGGCCGCGTTTCGTGCGCGCGGCTTGCCGATCATCCACACGATTGAGGGACACCGGCCCGACCTCAGTGACTGCCCGCCGTGCAAACTGCAGCGCGGTGGTGGCAACGTGAAGATCGGCGACACCGGTCCGATGGGGCGCATCCTTATTCTGGGCGAAGCGGGCAACGGCATTATTCCGGAGCTAGCCCCGCGCGACGGAGAGTTGGTCCTGACCAAGCCGGGCAAGGGTGCCTTTTGCCGTACCGATCTCGAAAGCTGGCTGCTCGCGCGTGGCATTACCCATCTCCTTGTGACGGGAGTGACCACGGAGGTGTGTGTGCAGACAACTATGCGCGAGGCCAACGACCGCGGCTTTGAGTGCCTGCTGGTCGAGGACGCCACCGAGAGCTATTTCCCTGAATTCAAACAGGCCACCCTCGCCATGGTGCGGGCCCAGGGCGGAATCGTCGGCTGGACCGCCGCCAGCAGCACGGTTCTCGCCGCCCTTTAACTCCACTTTTAGATCCCTCCGATGTCCGTCCCCCTTACGCCTCCGCCCAGCGCAACTCCCGCGTGCTACCAACCGATTGTCCTGCAGGATTTGTTAACCATCGCCGACTGGCAGGAGCGCATCGACTGGCAGCCGTTTAAGCCAGGGGTGGAAATCCACCGGCTCTACGGCGACGGCATCACTGGGCCGGCCGCCGCGCTGCTGCGTTACCGGGAGGCAGCCTCGGTCGCGCTGCATCGGCACACCGGCTACGAGCATATTCTGGTGTTGGCGGGTTCACAACGGGACCAAAATCTCACGGCCGTCTGTGGCACGTTGGTGGTTAACCCGCCTGGTACCGTGCACCGGGTAGCCAGCGACGCCGGCTGCATTGTGCTGGCGATCTACGCCAGTCCGGTCGAATTCCTCGCCGAACCCGGCGATCCTCCGGCGGAGGACGCTTAACCTACCTCGTTTCGCACCGGCGACTGGTTTGGCAGCCTTTCTGCTGGCCAATGACCACTCCGCCACGTGACCAAGCACTCGACATCATTTTCTACGACTCAGCGAACCCGGCCAGCCCCGCTGGGCAAGGGCAGGGCGGACTTTGCCTGCGAAGCCGAAACGGGGGCGCGTCACGAAGCGATTGAGCACATGGACGAGTTGCGCGCTGCGATGCTGCGCGCTCTGGAGATTTTGCATGCGGTGCGGGCGTTGTTTGCGTTAAAACCCACTCTTACCCGCGCCGAGTTCGGGAGTTTTGTGCGGGATGCGTTGGAGCGGCTGCCCGAACTTCTCGCGCTGGCCTGGGTGCCCCGCGTGGTCGGCGCCCAGCGCGCCCTGTTGGAGCAGACCGCCCGCGAGGAGGGAGTGACGGACTTTGCGCTGCGTGAAATCGATCCCTCCGGGCGACTGCGAATTACCGAGGAGCGCTCCGAATATTGGCCGATTACCTACGTCGAGCCGACGCAGGCCAACGGTCAGGTGCTCGGCCTGGATTTGAGGGCCAATCCGTGTCGCCGCAGTGCGCTTGAACATGCCGCGCTCACCGGTCTGCCCGTGGCCACGTCGCCGCTGCGGCTCGCGCAACTCGGCCAGCGCCGCCTCGGGTTTCTCGTGGTGATGAGTGTGGGAAACGAGGAAATGGCGACCACGGGCTGGGTCTCGGCAGCCTTTCGCTTGCAAGGGCTGGTGGAGCGGATTTTTGCCCCCTTGCTCGCGCGCGGCATGCATCTGGAAATCAGCGACGTAGCCGATGATACGATACCGCCATTCACTGCGGGCGACGCGGTCGAAGCCCCCGCTTGGAGGCAGGTGCAAGACATGCCCATTGCCGGCCGCGTCTGGCGCTTTGTTTTCGAACCCGGGCCCCGCTTTTGTGCCAATGATCCGGCCTGGCTTGCCCGCGCTGCCGCCGACCTGCAGCGCTCCAATGCGATCCTTGAGCAACGCGTCGCGGCCCGCACCGCCGACCTCGAGGCCGCTAACCGCGAATTGCGCGAGGAAGCCGCACGGCGTGAAGCCGCCGAACTCGCCCTGGCGCGGGCCGACGCGCAGCTTTCCCACCTTTCAGAAGCCGAATCGCGCCAGTGGGGGCTCGCCGGGCTGGTGGGTCGCAGCGAGTGTTTTGGCCGTATGCTGCGCGAGGTGCGAGCGGTGCAAGCCGCCGCACGGACTACCGTGCTGCTCACCGGCGAAAGCGGGACTGGCAAAGAACTGCTCGCCCGCGCCATTCACTACGGCAGCGCACGGGCGACCGCGCCGTTTGTGCGGGTTGAATGTGCCACCCTGCTCGATGAAAAAGCCGAAGTCCTGCTCTTTGGCCACGAACGCGCCCCGGGCATTCCCGAGCACCGCGGTTATTGTGAACTTGCCGAGGGCGGCACGCTTTTCTTCGACGAGATTGGTGACCTTGCGCCCCGGCTCCAGGCGCGGTTACTGCGCGTGATGGAGGACGGCGCTTATCGGCAGGTCGGCTCCGAGAAATCGCGCACGATGAGCGCCCGGGTCATTGCCGCCACCCACGCCGACCTGCCAGGTAAAATCGCCAGCGGCTGCTTTCGCCAGGACCTGTATTACCGGCTTCTGCATTATCACATCGCCGTGCCCGCGCTGCGCAACCGGCTCGAAGACGTGCCCCTGCTCGCCCAGCACTTCGTGCGCACGCTCTCCGCCGAACTCAATCGCCCTGCGCCCCGGCTGCGCCCCGACGCCCTGCAACGCCTGTTGGCGCACAATTACCCTGGCAACATTCGTGAACTCAAAAACACGCTGGAGCGCTCCATCATTTATGCGGGCGGCGACGAGCTCGGCGTTGAGCACATCGCCTTCGCGCCCCAAGCCGGCACCGCCCCTGCCGATGCGCCCCACACCGACAGCGGAGCGCACAGCAAATTCCTTTCGGATCTCCCGTTTAACCTCGCTGAAGCGGAGGCTATTCTGGTGGCCCGAGCCATTGCCGTTTCAGGCGGAAACCTCTCGCAAGCGGCGCGCCTTCTCGGGGTAAACCGGGCCAGTCTTTATCGCTGGCAGGAAAAAGCGCCCTCGTTGGATACTCCGGCCAAGGTCGGCGTAATCCGTTGAATTTCGACCCCGTTGACCCTTTAAAACCAAGTCATGTCCGTAAGCTCATCTTCCCACTCGGCTGAATCGATCACGACCCGTCTCAATGATCACGCTGAGCGTGATCCCGCCGTCTGGATTCACCGCCTGTCGCTCGCCGAGCTACGCGTCCAACACCAGATGGCCAACTCCAAAGGTGCGCTCGCCGGGCTGACCTTTGCGATCAAGGACAACATCGACTTGGGCGGTGTGCCCACGACTGCGGCGTGTCCAGGATTTGCTTACACGCCCGCCAAGTCGGCCCACGTTGTCGAGCGGTTGCTCGCCGCCGGAGCGGTGCCGTTGGGCAAGACCAACCTTGATCAATTCGCCACCGGGCTGGTTGGCGTGCGATCGCCCTACGGCGTCCCGCGCAACGTGTTTAACCCCGAGTATATTTCGGGAGGTTCGTCGAGTGGGTCGGCGGTGGCGGTGGCGGCGGGGCTGGTGGATTTCGCGCTTGGCACCGACACGGCCGGCTCGGGCCGGGTTCCGGCGGCCTTTAACGGCATCATCGGCCTCAAGCCCACGCGTGGCCGCCTCTCGACGCGCGGCGTGGTCCCCGCCTGCCGCAGCCTCGACTGCGTCTCGATTTTTACCCGCGACCTCGTCACCGCCGCCCGCGTGCTCACCGCCGCCGAAGGCTACGACCCCGCCGACTCCTTCTCTCGATTCTCTCCCGGAAAGGTCGATCCACTTTTGCCTCAATCCACCCCTGAAATGCATAACCCAATAGGTTATACTTTTCCTGCCGCACTCCGGCTGGGGGTACCTCGCGCCGACCAGTTGGAGTGGTTTGGTAACGTCGAGTCACCCGGGCTTTTTGCCGCCGCACTCGATCGCTTGCGCGTGCTCGGGATCGAGATTGTAGAGGTGGATTTTTCACCGTTTCTTGACGCCGCCCGCCTGCTCTATGAGGGGCCGTGGACCGCGGAACGGTTCGCCGCTGTCGGGGCGTTTATTGAGCAACAC
>CANIXX010000059.1 GCA_947471115.1 Opitutaceae bacterium
CGGTGAACGCTTGATCAACGAGGTGGGGCGCCGTGCCCTTGGCGTACAAAATCACCGGGAAATCGGCCGGCAAAGCGGCGACAATGCGGCGTATCCACTTTAACGAGGCGGCCTCGTAGTCTTGGCCGGCAACCAGCCCTCCCCACGAATCGAAAATCTGGATCGCGTCGGCCCCCGCCGCGATCTGCATGCGGAAATAGGCGATCAGCGACTCGGTGAGTTTTTCCAACAACGCGTCGAAGGTTCCGCGGTCGGTGTAGAACAGCAGCTTGATGCGCTCGAAATCATCCGAACTGCCGCCTTCCACCATGTAGGTGGCGAGTGTCCACGGCGAACCCCCGAAACCGAGCAGCATTTTCTCACCGGCGAGCTCCTTTTTCAGCAGCGAAAGGGTGTCGGCGACGTAGGCCAGGCGTTCGGGAACCGCGGTGACTGGCGCGAGTGCTTCGATGTCGGCGCGGGTGGAGATTCGACGCGCCATTTCAATGCCACCGCCATCGCGGAACGAGTAGGGTTGGCCGAGGGCCTCGGGAATCACGAGGATGTCCGAGAACAGAATCGCGGCGTCGAGCCCTGGGAAGCGGCGCAGGGGTTGCAGCGTGACTTCGGCTGCCAGCGCGGGCGTCTGCACCATGTGCACGAAGGAGGACTGGGCCTTGAGCGCGCGGTATTCGGGCAAGTAACGACCGGCTTGGCGCATAACCCAGAGCGGCGGGCGATCGAGCGGTTGGCACGCGAGGGCGGCGAGAAAGCGTTGGCGAGAAGTCATTGGATTGAAGTAGCGAGTAGTGAGTAGCGAGTAGCGAGCATCATGCATGGGTCCAGTCGCGGGGGCGTAGGAACACGTCGTGGAGTCGGGCCTCGGCGCTCCCAGGCTCGGGGGCGTAGTTGTATTTAAACGTCACCAACGGGGGCAGGCTCATGAGGATCGATTCGGTGCGGCCGCCGCTTTGGAGGCCGAAGTGGGTGCCGCGATCCCACACCAAGTTAAACTCCACATAACGCCCGCGCCGGTACAGCTGCCAGTCGCGCTCGCGCTCGCCGTAGGGTGTGGCTTTGCGGTTTTTGACGAGCGGCACGTAGGCGGGCAGGTAGGCGTCGCCGACCGCGCGGAAAGCGGCAAAACTTTGCTCAAACCCGGGGGCGTTGTAGTCGTCGAAAAACAGGCCGCCGATGCCGCGTGGTTCGCCCCGGTGTTTGAGGAAAAAGTAATCGTCACACCATTTTTTCCACTGCGGGTACAGCTCGGTTCCGAAGGGGGAAACGGCGTCACGGGCCACGCGGTGCCAGTGACGGCAATCGTCCTCAAAACCATAGTACGGGGTGAGGTCGAAACCGCCGCCAAACCACCAAACCGGATTGGCACCCTCGGGATCAGCGATGAAGAAGCGCACATTGGCGTGGCTGGTGGGCACGTAGGGATTGCGCGGGTGAATCACCAGCGAGACACCGAGCGCCTGCCAAGGTTTGCCGACCAACTCCGGCCGATGCGCGGTGGCCGAAGGTGGCAACTGGGTGCCGTGGACGTGCGAAAACCCCACGCCTGCCTTTTCGAAAACCGTTCCCTCGGCCAGCACACGGGACCGCCCTCCACCGCCCTCGGCGCGCTTCCAGTGGTCCTCGGCAAAGCGGGTGCCATCCTCCTCGGCTTCGAGTGTGCGGCAGATGCGATCCTGCAAATCGAGGAGGTAGGCTTTGACGGCGGTGAGATCGGGAGCGGCGGACATGGTTGGAAAACCACCAAAGGAGAAAGAGAACGTGAAAGAGAACGAGAACGAAATGGGGAACGGATTTTAAGTAGAGAATTCCAGCCTGCATCGGACTGATTCAATACGCCCAAGCAGACCAGAAGCCTGCGCTACGTTTTAAGTCGGTTCCCCAGTTTCCATTCCGACACGACCACGGCAACAATCAACAGTGCCAGACTGATCAACAGCCTCGGAATGCTCGCCGGTTGCTCGCCAAAAAAGATCAGCGAACAGGCAACTCCGAGCGGCACCTTGGCGTTGTTAAATACCGCCAGGGTTCCGGTGTTGACCCGCGTCGCGCCGTAATTCCACAGGAAGAACCCCACGCCTGACGCCAGCATCCCGAGGTAGGCGAGCACGCCCCATTGGCTCGCGGTCGGCTGGAATGCGCTCCAATCCGTCATGAAGCCGGAGGTTAGCGCGGTTGCCACCAACGCACCGGCGCAGGGCCAGAAAAAGATGCCAGCGTCGCTCACGCCGGCAGGCAGGGTGGGGCGGATGCGTTTATAGGCGATCTGGCCCGCTGCGAAGCAGAGGTTGGCGCCCTGCACGATCAGGAAGCCGGTGATGATGGTGTCACTGGTGCGGTTTTTCCAAAGCAGCACCGCTGCGCCTAGTACCGCAAGCGCAGCCGCGATAAGGTGCCGCCAGCAGGTACGGTTTTCCACGGCAGCATCGAGTAGAGCCACATAAACGGGCGTGAGGATCGTGGCCAACGCGACCTCGTGCCCCTTCAAGTACCCGAAGGCCGTGGTGTAGAGCACGTACATGAGGCCAAACTGAAAAACGCCGATCAGCGCCAGGGTGATTACGTCGCGCCGGGGTAGCGCACTCGGCCGTAGAAAGGGGAGAAAAACCAGGGCCGCGAAGGCGATCCTGATGGTGCTCACCGCCACCGGATCAAGCCCTGCCAACCGGCCCTTGATCAGTCCAAAGGAAAACGCCCACAGCAGCGAAACACTCAGTAGGGGAAACATGGAAGAGAGTCGGGGAACTCGCTCAATCCACTCGCACTGCGGCGGCGGTTTCGATGGCTGCTTGTACCTCGGTGATTGAGCGGAGTTGGTCTGCGGGAAACAGGCTGTTTATACGGGTAATCACCTGTTGGATCACGCCGTCAGGGCACGACGCGCCGCCGGTAATCAGGATGCGCCTCGGCACCGCACTCACGCCTTCCGGCCAAAGTGCTTTAACTACGCTGTGTCCGCCTTGCGCCGAGCCGGAAGCAGGGAAAACAAAATGATCCACTTCAGCCAGTGAGAGGATGTCGGTTTCGCTTTGGATGAAGAACGCTTTGTCGCCGAGTTTTTGCGCGCACAGGCGATAGAGCTGATAGGTGTTAGACGAGTTTTTGCCCCCAATAATAAAGGCCGCGTCGAGTGGCTCTTCGAGGGCGCGAGCCAAGGCGTCTTGGTTGACCTGGGTGGCGTAACACAGGGTATCGTTGCGCCCACTGCCGCCGATGCGGGGCGGCGCATCGGCCAAGTCAGGGCCGAAGACGTTGGCGTAGATAGCGCGCAAGTGGGCGATAATCGCCTGCGTCTCGTTCATGAGCAGGGTCGTTTGGTTAACCACCGCAACACGGACCAGGTCGCGCACCACGTCAAAGCCAGGTGTGTAGCGCTCGGCAAAAACAGTCGCGAACTCGCTTTGCGCCTTCTCGGCGTCGTGGCGGCCGAGAGCGATGATTTCTCCCAGTCGGCGGGTCTCGGCGAGGTCGCGCACGATTACGGCCGGGGCGTAGCGGCGGGTGTTGGAAAAGGTCGCCTTGGTTTCCTCGTGTTCGTGTTTGCCGTGGATAACGACCGTGTAACCCGCCCGCCCGTAGGCGCGGGCCGCCTTCCAGACTTTTTCCACCAGCATGCACGTGGCGTCGTACTGGCAAACCGCGAGGCCCTTGCGCACCAAGCGTTTTTTATCCTCATCGGTCGCTCCGAAGGCGGGGATAATCACCACGTCTTCGGGTGTCAGGGTATCCCAAAGAAGCGGTAAACCGGGTGCCGCACTGGCCTTTTGGCCGTTGATCGCGAAGGGCACGCCTTTCTCGGTTTGCAGATAACGCAGGCCACGGCGCAAGAGGTCCTCGTTAACGAAGGGATTGTGGATCAGTTCGGAGAGCATGAACACGCGCCGGCCGGGATTGGCAGCGAGTGTTTCGTAGGCGCGGTCGATCGCATTTTTAACCCCAAGGCAGAAACCGAAATGGCTCGGGATGAGGTAATGCACGGAGCCGAAATCGAGCGGGATCGGCGCAGCCGCAATGCCCTCGCGGCGCCGCGCGATCGCCTTGATCGCTGTGCACAACGCCGACTGGTACAAGCCGCTGGTGTGGGTGTCCTGCGCATAGAGCGCGAGATTCCGATCCTTCTCAGGGCGGAATTTATAGATGAAGTCGTGCTCGCCGAGTTGTAGGTAGGGGATGTGGATTAGGTGCGGCTCTAGTTCAGGCAGTAGAGCCGCGAGCAGCGGCGACAGGGTGGACGGTGCCGTGGCCAACCATTCCAGGGAACGAAAGACCGCATCGCCGGAGGCTGGATTTGCGCTCGGCAGGTCGCGCCCGCTCAACGATGAGTCAGCAGCTTGAGCGAAAAACACGCGATGCGTCACCCTGTCGTGCTCCAGGGAGAAAAACTCCCTTGGCTCGGTGTGGCCGATGAAGGCAGAGGCGGGCGCCGGTTCCCACCCAGCCGCGCGCGCCTGGACCGCGAGGCGGTTGTTGGAGTCAAAAATGAGCGTGAGGGAAACGCTCACGGTCAGTCCTCGTGGTCTTCGGTGTCGGCTTCGACTTCCGCGTCAACTTCGTCGGCGAAGGAATGTCCGGCAAAGCCGCCCTCAAATACGTTTTCCTCCTCCAAAAAAGCCATGACGGCATCCGTGACGATTTTGCGGTCAGCCGGAATGATCCCAGAGTACTCAAGCGCGATAAACTCGGTGAGCTCGGCCCGCGCGCGTGTTCGGTCGGTGATTCCCTTTAAAAAGTCCTCCGCTTGGCTGGAGATTTCGTCGATGATGGGCCTGAGATTCATGGGGGAAAGTCGATAGGTTTTTTGGCGGGGGGCTATTAAGAAAGAGAAAACTCCCCGGCGGCAAGACGGCGTCCATTGATCTGCAGTTCCACGCGGTGGCGCCCCGGGTGGTGGCGACGGGTGGAGAAATCGCGGATCACCTGCCGTTTGCTCAAGTTCACACTTTCACCGGGCGCCAAGGTGAGTTGTTTCCATTTAAACACTTTCTCAGCCGTGGCACCGCCGGGCCGGGCATAATGAACCACGTAGTCGACAATCAACGACTGCGTGCGCGTGTGGGTGGAAACGAGAGTCGCGGTTAATGTCAGTGTGCCACCAAGCTTGAGGCGGGCTGGGCCGACTTTAAACAGGGCGTCGAGTTTGGGTACTGCACCGGCGCCCATTAACGCCAGCGCCTTGGGGTGGCCGCGTTTGATTAGGGTGCGCAGGGCGTGGCGAACGATCCAGGCCGTGCGTGCGTCGGTGCGATCCCAGTTGGCCACGAAATCCAGCACAAGCTCGGGGTGGTCCTTGGTGATATCGTTGAGGTGGTTGGCGACGGACTTACGCACGTAAAGGCTGGGATCGGCGCGTAGGGCGGTAAGGATCGGCAGGGTGGGCGAGGGATCGGCGATAAGCGCGGGCAAATTTCCGCCCCACGGCAGGCGCGGACGCGAGCCCTCGCTGGCGAGGCGACGCACGTGTTCATCGGCGTCATCGGCCCAGTGGCGCATTAGTGCAAGCGTTGCCACCGGATCGCGGGTGATGAAGGGGCGAATGGCGAACTCAGCCGAACCGAACCGGGTGAAAAATTTGAGGGCGTCGAGTGCCGTAGCCGGGTCGTTAATACCGTGGGTGGTGACGTGGGCGCAGGGCC
The DNA here is from genome assembly GCA_947471115.1 of Opitutaceae bacterium. Classification (GTDB taxonomy): domain Bacteria; phylum Verrucomicrobiota; class Verrucomicrobiia; order Opitutales; family Opitutaceae; genus Rariglobus. Next base: position 5,631 of record CANIXX010000059.1, read on the forward strand.
ATATTGCGACAAAGCCATGGCCGATCTGCGGTGCGTGGGCGCGCAGGACCGCGAGTTGTTCGGTAAACGGCACGGGCAAGGCGAGGTGAAACGCCTCGGCAGTGCGGTGCAGGCGGGCGAGCAGTTCGCGGTCGGCTAGACCTTCGAGCGTGTGGTTCAAAAACCGAACTGAGTCGAAGCGCGGGTGCAGCGCGGCGAGTTGCGTGGCGGTTTGACGGTACCGCGTGACGTCGAACAGATCCTTGAGCGGCGCGGACATCGGAGGGACGGAGGTTTTAACCACTTATTTGCACTGAAATTCACTGATGCCAGAGACGTAAACGGAGTCGCTGCTCCGGAATCAGTGATAATCAGTGAAGATAAGTGGTAAAACCGGATCGTGGTTTACCCAAGTACCTCGGCCAGCTTGGCGGCGTCTTTGCCGCCACCCATCGCGAAGTCGGGTTTGCCGCCGCCTTTGCCACCGAGTTGCGCAGTCAGCCCGGAGATGATCTTTCCGGCTTGGTGGCCAGCTTTGATTGCCGCCGGCGAGGCGAAGGCCACCAGTGATACTTTGTCGGTACCGAACGCAGCGCCGAGTACCACCACGCCTTCACCGAGTTTGGCGAGAACCTGCGAGCCAAGTTCGCGCAGCGTCTCGGGCGCATCGACCGCGACCACGGCGGAAACGTAGGGCAGCCCGTCTTTCTGACCCGCCTTCGCGGCGAGTTCGGTGGCGAGCGCGGCGGCGGCGCGTTGTTCGTGGGCTTTGAGCTTCTTCTCGGACTCGGTTTTTTGGCTGAGGATCGAGTCGAGCTTTTGCTCCACCTGGGCCAACGGCACGCCCACTTTGGCGGCGAGGGCGTTGAGCTTTTCTTCGTGCGAGCGCACGTAGTCGTAGGCGGCCTGTCCGGCGACGGCTTCGATACGGCGCGTGCCGGCGGCAACGCCACCTTCGGAGATGATTTTAAAGAACCCGATTTCGCCCGTGGTATTCACATGGGTGCCACCACACAGCTCCAAGCTGTAGCCGCCGATATCGACCACGCGCACGCGTTTGCCGTACTTTTCGCCGAAGAAGGCGAGGGTGCCCTTGGGCTTGGCGTCGAAGTCGGTTTCGTAGCCCTTGACTTCGGCGTTATCCAAAATGCGCCAGTTAACGATGCTCTCGATTTCGTGGAGCTGGGCCGGGGTGATCGCCTCGAAATGCGCGAAGTCGAAGCGCATGCGGTCGGGTGCGTTGAGCGAGCCTGCCTGGCGTACGTGAGTTCCGAGTACGCGGCGCAAAGCAAAGTTGAGCAGGTGCGTGGCGGTGTGGTGGCGTTGGATGGCGCGGCGGTGAATCATGTTCACGCCCGCCTCGACCGTCTGGTTTACCAGCGAATAAATGAACTCGTTGGTGACCGTGCGGGCTCCGCGCGGAGCATCGGGCAACAGGTTGCCTTCTACGTTGGAAACCTTGTGCAGGTAACGCCCGGATTTGTCCTTGATCGTGTCACTGATCTGCACGGCTTCACCTTGAGCCAGCAGCACGCCGCAGTCGCCCAGTTGGCCGCCCATCTCGGCGTAAAACGGGGTCTGATCGAAGACTAAGTAGGTGTCGGTTTCGGTGCGCACCACCTCGGTGACGACCACGCCGAAGGATTGGGATTTACCAATAACGTAGCCGATGAACGGCGTGGGTTTGGCTTCTGCGGCTTCGGCGCCCTCGGTGGCGGCGACAACGATTTCCTTCTTGGTGGAGGCGCGGCCGCGGTTGCGCTGTTCTTCCATCAGGCGCTCGAACTCGACGTTGTCGACAGTTAGGCCTCGCTCGGTGGCGAGCAGCTGGGTCATGTCGAGCGGGAATCCGTAGGTGTCGTAGAGCTCGAAGGCGAGTACGCCACTGATTTGCTGGGCGCCTTGGGCTGCTTTGGTAAAAAGCCCCAGGCCGCGGTCGAGCGTGCGGCCGAAGGATTCTTCCTCGCTCTTGATCACGCGGCGCACGATTTCCTGGCGCTCTTTTAGCTCGGGGAACACGTTGCCGAGGCTCTCGACGACGGGCGTGACGAGTTGCTCAAAGAAGCCGGTTTTGAGGCCGAGCTTGGTGCCGTAAAGAATGCCTCGGCGCAGGATGCGGCGGATAACGTAATTGCGGCCGTCGTTGCCCGGCATGATGCCGTCGGCGATGGCGCAACTGATGGTGCGGGCGTGGTCGGCCAACACGCGGAAAGCGATGTCGGTGTTCTCCTGCTCGGTGAGGCCTTCGCGTTTGGTGGGTACCGTGCCGGTGTAGGTTTTTCCGGAAAGCGCGGTGACCGTGGCGAACAGCGGGGCGAACACGTCGGCGTTGTAGTTGGACGGCTCGGGGGAAAAATCGGTGAAATTCTTCGTCGTGGCCATGATGCCGGCCACGCGCTCGAAACCCATTCCGGTGTCGACGTGTTTGGCGGCGAGCGGCGAGAAGGTGCCGTCGGCATTGGCGTTAAACTGAATAAAAACGTGGTTCCAGATCTCGATGCAGCGCGGCGAGGAGCTGTTTACGCCCTTGCGGCCCTCGGCTTCTTCGTCGTTTTCTAGGAGGTTAAAATGGATCTCCGAGCACGGGCCGCAGGGGCCGGTGTCGCCCATTTGCCAGAAATTGTCCTTACGATTGCCGTGGACGATGTGGAGGGCGGGGTCGAGGCCCTCGGCTTTAAATAGCTCGGTCCAGATCGCGGCGGCCTCGTGGTCGAACTCGGACGGGTCTCCGGGCTTGGGGGCGTAAACGGTGGCGAAGAGGCGCTTGGCGGGGATGCCCCAAACCTTGGTCAACAGGTGCCAGCCCCAAGTGAGCGACTCCTTTTTGAAGTAATCGCCGAAGGACCAGTTGCCCAACATTTCGAAGAGCGTGTGGTGATAGGTGTCGTAGCCAACGTCTTCGAGGTCGTTGTGTTTACCACCGGCACGAATGCACTTTTGGGTGTCGGCGGCGCGGGTGTTCGATGCGGCGCGGGCACCGGCCCACTTGGAGACGTCGGCTTGTTTATCACCGAGGAAGATTGGCACGAACTGGTTCATGCCGGCGTTGGTGAAGAGAAGTCCGGGCGAGTCCGGCAGCAGCGACGACGAAGGCACGATCGTGTGCTGCTGGGCGTGGAAGAAATCGAGGAAGGACTGGCGGATTTCGGCGGAGGTCATGGAGCAAAAATAAAGGGGATGACAACAAGGCGGGGGCGCAGCGTTAGCAAGGCGTGAATCGGTGCGTCGGTAGGTCGGTTTAATTTGGTGATATACTCGTGCAGATAACGTCCATTACCTGTGACCACCAATGGCCAAGCGTAAGCCCTCCCGTCCCGCCCCCAAAAACGTCACTCCGGTTTCAGCTAAGCCCACAGTTAAACGTAAGCCGGCGGCATCCCGCATTCGCTCCGCCGCTCGGAGCGTCCCCCTTAATCCAATCGGCTCCGGCACTCCGGGCACCGCGCTAGTCGCAGCCACCAAGGCCCCGAAGCGTGCCCTGAACATCATCGGTGTCGGTGCATCGGCAGGCGGACTGGAAGCGATCGAGGTGTTTTTAAGGTCGGTTCCCCTTGGCGGCAACTGGGCAATTGTGGTGGTTCAGCACCTTGATCCGACGTACAAAGATTTCCTCCCTGAATTGCTCCAGAAAGTGACGCTGTTGAAGGTGCAACGTATTCAAGACGGTACCCGCGTCCGGCCTGATAACGTCTATGTAATCCCGCCAAACCGCGATGTCTCGATTAAGGCCGGGGTTTTGAAATTGCAGGCTGCGGGCGAGGCGCAAGTTGTGCGCTTGCCGATCGATTTCTTTTTCAGCTCGTTGGCACAAGCTCAGCACGAAAAGAGCATTGGGGTTGTCCTGTCTGGCATGGGCAGTGACGGAACGGCGGGGGCCAAAGCGATCAAAGAGCAAGGTGGCGTCGTCCTTGTGCAGGACCCCAAGCAGGCTAAATCCGCCAGCATGCCGAGCAGTGTGATCAACGCGGGGTTAGCCGATGTTGTGGCACCCGTGGAGGGGTTGTTCGCGAGTCTAGAGCAATACTTGCAGCATGTTCCCCTGCTGCTTCGGCCTGTGACGGACTATGATCCCACTGAGGAAAACTTGATGGAGAAGGTGGTGAATATTCTGCGCGGCCACACCGGCCACGATTTCTCGCTTTATAAACGCAGCACGTTGTATCGGCGAATCGAACGGCGCATGGCGTTGCACCAGCTTAAAAAGATCGAACGCTACGTGCGGTTCCTAAGCGAAAACCCGCAGGAGGTGGATCTCCTGTTTCGTGAATTACTCATCGGTGTGACTCAGTTTTTTCGAGACCCCCTGCTTTGGGAAACGCTCAAGAACCAGACCTTGCCTGACCTGCTTGCCAGCGAAGCTTGTTCCCCCACATTGAGGGCGTGGATACCTGGCTGCTCGACGGGTGAAGAGGCTTACTCGCTCGCCATGGTGTTTAGGGAAACCCTCGACAGCTTGCCTGGAAAAAGAGCGTTCACCCTTAAAATCTTCGCCACCGACATCGACCCGGATGCGGTCAGTAAAGCCCGCAAAGGGCTGTTCCCCGCCTCGATCGCTGAGTCGGTGTCGGCGGAGCGCTTGAGCCGGTTTTTCACAAAAGAGCCCCGCGGTTATCGAATCACCAAGGAAATTCGTGAGATGATCATCTTTGCTCCGCACAATCTGATCATGTCGCCGCCGTTCACCAAGTTGGACCTGTTGAGCTGCCGCAACCTGCTCATTTACTTTACCTCGGAGCTGCAAAAGAAACTCATCCCCTTGTTTCATTACTGTCTGAATCCCGGCGGTGTACTCGTGCTGGGTAGCGCGGAGACGATCGGAAGCTTTACCGATTTTTTTAACCCCTTGGATGGCTCGGCACGGGTCTTTCAAAGGCAAGAGGTGCGGCTAACGGGGCGCAGGATGGAGTTTCCTTCCTCGTACGTAGCGACCTCTTCAGCGGCTGCGTACCTGGATAGTTCAGCGGTCGTAGGGCCAGACAACCTACAACATCAGGCGGAGCAATGGCTGCTCAAATATCAAGCGCCCGCCGCAGTGCTTGTGACGGCGAAGGGCGACATCCTTTATATCAGTGGGCGCACCAGCCGTTATCTGGAGCCCGTGGCGGGTAAGGCCAATTGGAACCTCTTTGCCATGGTGCGCGATGGCTTGAGTTACCCGCTTCATCAGGCCTTCGAGAAAATCGTCGGCAAAACCAACCCGATCACCACGCGTTCTTGCAAAGTGGATACCGGGGACTCCGCATGTTGGGTTAAAGCGACGCTGCAGCAGATTACCGCCAAGGGTGCCTTAAACGGGCTGGTGATGATCGTCTTCAACGATGGGGTCGATCCGGCGCAACCGTTGGTGCCGCGCCGGGTAAAAAACACCAGGGGGAGTAATCGTGTGCGAGAGCTGACCCAAGAACTCGCGCACATGCAGGAGCAGGTGCAAACCACGCGTGAGGACATGCAGACATCGCAGGAGGAACTCAAATCCGCCAACGAGGAGCTGCAGTCCGCGAACGAAGAATTACAGTCCACCAATGAGGAGCTCACCACCGCACAAGAGGAGATGCAGTCGCTCAACGAGGAATTGCAAACGGTGAACGCCGAGTTGGAAGCAAAGTTAACCGCGTTGGCCTCTGCCAGCGATGACATGGCCAACCTGCTCAACAGTACGCAAATCGCCACGCTGTTCCTCGATGGCAAGCTGCGGGTGCGCAGCTTCACGCCGCATGCGACGGCGCTGATCAGCCTCATCCCGAGCGATGTCGGCCGACCGGTCTCCGACTTGGCCAGCCACCTGATTTATCCCGAGATGGTGGCTGACGCACGCGAGGTCTTACGGACATTGGTGCCGATTCAAAAGGCCCTGATCACCCAGGACGGCCGCTGGTTCGCGCTACACGTGATGCCTTATCGCACCATGGATAATCGCATCGACGGCATCGTTATCACCTTCACCGACATGACCGGCGTGCGAAAAATGGAAAAGCAGTTGCGTGAGACGATGGGCAAAAAGAAAGCGAAAGCGTAGCGGGTGGGGTAGGGGCGACGCGCCTGCTTACATTCAATCCATCAAGTGGTTCAGATTTCCGATGTAGCCGGCGTAGGCGGAAAAAACGATGTAGAGGACGAGGCCAGCGACGGCGAAAAAGAGTACGCTGGGGTAAATCGATGCGGCGAGTTTGAGCTGTTTTTGGGCGAGTTCTTGGTGGGTGGCGGCCAAGTGCAGGAGGTTTTGGTCGAGGTTACCGGTGATTTCGCCGGTGCGGTAAAGGGATACAAAGGCCGCAGGGAACACGGGGTGGGCGTTGAGCAAGGTGCTCGGGGCAAGCCCGCGGTCGATGGCGGCGCGAACGGTCGCGGCGGCCACGGCAATACGCGGGCTGTTGGCAATCGTCCCCGCTTTGCTCCATGCGCTTCCAATGGGTGCGCCCGCTTCAAGCAGGTGGCCGAGGGCGAAGGCGAAATCGGCGAGCGCCTGTTGTCGGCGGTACGCCCCGATGGCGGGCAACACGTTGAGCAATCCGAGCGCTAGCGGGTTGCGGCGGCGCACGAGTACACTGAGGAGCACAACCGCACTCCAAAAGGGCAGAATGATCATCAGCACTCCGGCAATAAATCCGGGTGTGCTCCAGTTCAGACCGGTTTCCCAATTGAGGAGGCGGAAATACGCGAAGATAAGCGCACCAAAATGCAGCACACCTACGGGATAAAGGCAGGCTTGCACCATGCGACTCTGCTGAATCCCGAGTTCTTCGTGGCGCGAGGCGAGATTTTGCAGGATGCGCGGAAGGCGGCCGGTATCAGCAGCAGCGATGAGGAAGGGGCGGTCGTCGGCGGGCAGCCAGTCGCCGACGGCGTTGAAGATGGCGGCGATGGGCTCACCGGCTTCGATTCGGCGCACCAGTTGGGCGCAGTCGTCGGCCGGAGCGGCGGAGCGATCAGCGAGGGCCTGCGCCAAGGTGAGACCGGCGCCGAGCTGCTGGCTTAATTGGAGGTAAAATGAGGCAAGTTTGGCGTGTGAGAGGGGCAAGCCGCTAGCCCAATGCAGGAGGCTGAGGGAGGCGAGCGTGCAAAATGAAGGGACGTTTCCAGTTCTAAAAAGCCTGCCGACAAGATTGCCGTGGGGGAAAAATCGACCCACAAGGGAGGAATTATGTTCACTATTGGCACCTTCGCCCCGCCCGCCTCAGCCCGCGCCACGCGCGTCTTGCTCTTAGGGTCTGGGGAGCTGGGGAAAGAGGTCGCTATCGAGCTCCAGCGCCTAGGCTGCGAGGTCATCGCCTGCGACCGCTACGCCGGGGCGCCAGCCATGCAGGTTGCCCATCGCAGCCATGTGTTTTCGATGCTCGACGGGGCCGAGTTGCGCCGTGTCATTACCCTTGAGAAACCCGATCTGGTGGTGCCTGAAATCGAGGCAATCGCCACTGAGGTGTTGGTCGAGTTGGAGGCGGCCGGCCAACGCGTGGTGCCGACCGCTCGCGCCGCTCGTCTGACCATGAACCGGGAGGGCATTCGCCGCCTCGTAGCCGAAGACCTAAAAATGCCAACTTCTCCGTACCGTTTCGTGGGCACCGCCGATGAGGCGAGCGCTGCGGGCACACAGTTGGGTTACCCGTGTGTGCTCAAGCCGCTCATGTCGTCGAGCGGGCATGGCCAGAGTGTGGTTAAAACGGCCGCCGACATGGCTGCTGCGTGGACCTACGCGCAGGAGGGCGCCCGTGCTGGGGCGGGCCGTTGCATCGTCGAGGGATTTATCCGCTTCGATTACGAGATCACCGTGCTGACCGTGGCGGCGAGTAACGGTATCCAGTGCTGCCCGGCCGTCGGCCATGTGCAAATCGACGGTGATTACCGCGAGAGCTGGCAGCCGTGCCCGATGTCGCAAAAGGCCTGGGAGCAGGCGCAGGTCATCGCCAAGTCGGTGGTGGCGAATCTCGGTGGCTGGGGGCTGTTTGGCGTCGAGTGTTTTGTTTGTGGCGACGAGGTGATTTTCAGCGAAGTGAGCCCGCGTCCGCATGACACCGGATTGGTGACAATTGGCAGTCAGCAGCTGAGTGAATTTGCGCTGCACGCACGGGCGATTTTGGGACTGCCGGTGCCGCCGGTGGTGCTGCTACGTCCTGCGCACAGCGTGGCCTTACTTGGCTATGGTGAGGGAGTTCCGGTTATCGCCGGAGTTGCCGAAGCGCTGGCCGTGCCAGAAAGCCAACTCCGCTTATTCGGTAAACCCGAGTGCCGTGGCCACCGCCGCTTGGGCGTCGCCGTAGCTACGGGAAATACTGCCGAAGATGCCCGTGAGCGCGCCCGCGCCATGGCTGCGGCCATCACCATCACGGTGGGCTGAGGTGGGCGTGAGCTAAATCCCAAGCCAAATCACCGGCTAGTAGGCAGTAACATGAAAATTGTCGGATTAAACTGCTATGGATTGCCGAAGGTTAACACTCCTACATCAGTGAGTATGAGTGCTCATCAGTGGTTAACTTGGATCGGGTTTGTTGATCCGGATACGGAGTTTTTAACCACTGATGGGCACTGATGAGCACTGATAAACCAAGCCGAGGAGTCTGACC
>CANIXX010000060.1 GCA_947471115.1 Opitutaceae bacterium
CGCGCGCTGAGTTTATCGCCTGGAATTGAGGCCACGGCAGCCTCAAGCGCGGCCAGTGTTTTGATCTGCAGAAACGCCAGTACTTGCGCTTTAAGCTCAGGCGCGATTTCGCCAAACGCGGCGGCGTAATCCTTAAACGCGTCGTCCCCGAGTTTTTCGAAGCGATCCACCGCACCTAGAATAGCACGGGTACGCGGCTCATCTAGGCCGAGCGCCTCCAGGTAATAAAACCAGAGATTACGATCACTCAGACGCACATAGAAATCCTCAGCGGTTAACCCGAAGGAACCGAAACACTGGATGAGCAAGGCGATCAACTCGGTTTCCGCTTCGACGCCAGGCTCGCCAAAAATGTCGGCGTTAAGCTGAAAAAAGCAGCGTCCCCGGCCCTTTTGCATGCGCTCATAACGATAGAATTCGGCGATGCTAAACCACTTAATGGGACGCTTGAGAGAGTTGGCTTTTTCCCCAACAAGGCGGCACACAGTGGGAGTCATTTCAGGGCGCAACGCAACTTCGCGTCCGCCCTTGTCCGTGAAGCTAAACAACTGGCCCTCGATCTCGTCGCCCGACTTGGTTTTGTACAACTCGAGCGGCTCAAGCACCGGCGCGTCATATTCTTGAAATCCGTAGGTCGACGCAGCCTGCCGCCACAGGCGGAAAATGTGATTCCGACGCGCCAACGCATCGGGATAGAACTCACGGAAACCGGGCAATGATTGGAACTGGGCCATGGAATCGAAGACGTTGGAAACTGAAGAAGCCAAGGGCGATTCTAAAAACACACCGTAATCCCCTGCCGGCGCCCAATTACAATGATACAACGAAGCAACTTTTCCGATTTCCCTGCCTGTGGGCTTGATTGAGCTAACACACCGCACCAACTTCACCGCCTTCATGAAAAAAGCGCTTATCACCGGTATCACAGGACAAGATGGCTCGTACCTCGCCGAGCTGTTGCTCGCCAAGGGCTACGAGGTTCACGGCGTTATACGTCGCTCCTCGACGTTTAACACTAGCCGTATCGACCACCTTTACAGTGATCCGCACCTGAACGGCGTGCGTCTGTTCCTGCACTACGGTGACCTCGCTGATTCCGTTCAGATGGTGAAACTGCTTTACCAGCTCCAGCCCGATGAGGTCTACAATCTCGGTGCCCAGTCGCACGTTCGCGTCTCGTTCGATGTTCCTGAATACACCGGAGACGTTGTCGGCCTTGGCGCTCAACGCATTCTTGAGGCAATCCGCGAGGCCGGACTGGTTAAAAAGGTGCGCTATTACCAAGCATCGTCCTCGGAGATGTTTGGCAAAGTTCAAGAGGTTCCCCAGACCGAAAAAACCCCGTTTTGGCCGCGTTCGCCCTATGGCTGCGCCAAGATGTATGCCTACTGGCTTACGGTTAACTACCGCGAGTCCTATAATCTTCATGCGTCGAACGGCATCCTCTTTAATCACGAATCCCCTCGCCGCGGTGAAACGTTCGTCACCCGTAAAATCACCCGCGCCGTTGGCCGCATTAAGCTCGGCCTGCAAGACTCCATCTACCTCGGCAATCTCGATGCTCAGCGCGACTGGGGTTACGCCAAGGAATACGTCGAGATGATGTGGATGATGCTCCAACAGGACCAGCCGGACGACTACGTGGTTGGCACCAACGAAACCCACAGCGTCAAAGAATTCTGCCAAGTCGCCTTCGCCCGCGCTGGGCTGGATTGGGAGAAGTACGTTAAATACGACGCCCGGTATGAGCGCCCTGCTGAGGTCGAGTTGCTCATTGGCGACCCCGCCAAGGCCAAGAAACAACTCGGCTGGGAGCCGAAGGTTCGCTTCAAGGAACTCGTAGAGTTGATGGTCGATCACGACATCGAACTCGCCAAGCGCGAGGCGCAGATCGCCAAGCTGCCTCCACTCTGATTTCCGCATCCGCGCCGCGTCATGAAATACTACATCGCAGGACATCAAGGCATGGTGGGTTCGGCTCTGGTTCGCCGCCTGCAAAGTGAACCCGGTGCTGAGATCGTGGGGCGCACGCGGCGCGAACTCGATCTTACCTCACAGGCGGCCGTAGAGGCGTTTTTCGCCCAAGAGAAACCCGACGTGGCCATCATCGCGGCAGCCAAAGTCGGAGGGATTCACGCCAACAACACCTACCCCGCCGACTTTATTTTCGAGAACCTCATGGTGGCCGCCAACACCGTGCACGCCGCCTACCGGCACGGTGTTAAAAGACTGCTGTTCCTTGGCAGCTCGTGCATCTACCCGAAGCTCGCGCCGCAACCGATGCGCGAGGATTGTCTGCTCACCAGTGCGCTGGAGCCGACCAACGAGGCCTACGCCATCGCCAAAATAGCCGGCCTGAAACTGTGCCAGTACTACCGTAAGCAGCACGGTGTTCTATTTCACTCGGCGATGCCCACCAACCTCTACGGGCCGGGTGACAACTACCACCCGCAGAACTCCCACGTATTGCCCGCACTGATTCGTCGCTTCGACGAGGCCCGTGCCACGGGCCAGTCCGAGGTGGTCGCCTGGGGAACCGGCACGCCGATGCGTGAATTTCTCCACGTCGACGACTTGGCCGACGCTTGCGCATTCCTGCTCAAACAAGACAACCCGCCCGACTGGATCAACGTAGGAACCGGCACCGACGTGACCATCAAGGAACTCACCGAGTCGGTCGCTGCCGCCACGGGTTTTAGTGGCAAGATTACGTGGGATGCCTCCAAGCCCGACGGCACGCCGCGCAAGCTCATGGACGTATCCAAGCTCTCCGGACTGGGATGGTCAGCACGTATCGCCTTACGCGACGGCCTGAAGCAAACCTACTCGGCATTCCTGGCCGAACGCGCCGCAGGCACGCTGCGTCAGTGATTCGAAACGGTAGCCCCCGGCGATACTCGGGGCTACAACCTCGTAACCGGCGGGTTGGGGCTACAACTTCGCCGCCGCCGCCTCGTCCACCAGCCAAACCACGCGATCGGCACAGGTTTTAAGGATTTGCGACGGTACGTTAGTGGGTTCGTACGGACCGCGCATGACACGGTGCAACGCATCGGCTTTACCTGCACCGAGAGTCATCACGACAATCAATCCGCACTGGCGCAGTCCGGTCGGAGTAATGGTCAATCGCCAGCCCTTCCCAGGGACTTCCTGACCACCGAAGGGCAGGCCACCGTCGTTAATTAACAGCGGCGTGCCAGGGAAAAGCGACGCGGTGTGGCAATCGTCACCCATGCCGAGAAAACACATGTCATAAGCGCGCCCAGGACCGGCAAGAATCATTAGGGTGCGGCGGTAAGCCTCAGCCGCTTCAGCAACGGGCCAGGCGACCATCCAAGGATGGCGACGATCAGTGGGCACCTCCAGCGGCGCGAGAAACTGCCTCTCGGCGTTACCGAAATTGCTGTCCAAGCTGCTCAACAGGACGTGTCGCTCGTCGCTCACCGTCCACTCAATAGCCGCCGCCTCAGTCGGGGTAATCTTTTGGCCGGAAACCAGCCACTGATACCATTCTTTGGGTGTACCGCCTCCTGTGAGCGCCCAAAGAAAGCGAGAACGCTCGGTTTGGGCGCGAGCCTTGAGACCCAAATCCAGTGCCTGCTGAAAAAGCTCCTGCTTGTTGCCTACGAGGATTTGTCCGTAATCAGACTTAATTTCGCGCATATTGTGTTTTTGAAAATCGAACGGTAACGGGCGGCGAACGGTGGATTAGAAGAACATGGCCTCCCCAAGGGCTGCCTCGGGGCTGAGCAGACTAACAGTAGTCGGTAAATGGGTCGTACCGCTGCCAAAATCCGCCGTGAAAGAACCGCTGCCATGCGCCAAATCACCGCGCCAGTTAAACTGATGTGCATTGCTGTAGTTGAAAACTAACTCGAAGGAAACGCCCTCGGTGCATTCCTTGAGTTCAACCCTGATGTCCTTAGTGCCACAATCGGCAAGGCGGGTTTGCAACCACTTGGCCAAAACGCGTGCTTCGGCCGCAACCGCAGGCTGGTGGCTTAAGCTCACCCCGCGCAGCCCGTTGATAATAGCGGCCGGTGAATAGGCGCTGAGGAACTGAGCGATCGATTGGCGCACAGGTAGCAAGCGAGCGTACGCGAGGTCGCGAACCAGTTCGGGCTTGGGCCAGGCGAACGTCAGAGCGTCGTCAGGCGTAATCGCGCTATCCAAGATAACCCGCTTCGAGCGGTTGAGCAGGTACTTGAATTGGCTGATACGTGCGCTGGAGATAAAGCGGTGCGGCCAGTAGTAGAGCGGCAGGTCGGAGGACAGGCAGATGGAAACTTGGTTTTCGACAAAGGGCCGGGCCGAAAACGGGTAGTTGAGCATCACGAATTCGCAGCAACGGGTGTCCCCCTTGGACTTCCCTAGATGACACTCACCGTAAATCTTCGCACGCATTTCAGTCGTGGTGTCTTCGTCGGGCATCGGACACAGAACGACCACGCGACAGGGGTACCGGCGTGAAAAACGCACGGCGATTTGGAACTGTTCCAAGGCGTCTTCAACTGTGGTGTGCAGCCCCAGTTGGACGACAAAGTTAACCTGAGTGGCCTTGGCGTTGTCGTGCGCTGGGGCCGCCCCACCCTCGGCAGCCACATCGCTCCACATGCGCGTCATGCTCTTCTTGATCGTTCCGACCGGAACTTCGATACCGGGCAAGGCGTTGAAAATTTCAGACATCGTGAATGTAAGCTGCGGCATCCGTGTGTGCGCTTCGCCGTATCACTCGGCAAAGCACACGCAAGACGCGGACTAATTTTGTTCGTTTGAAGTTTGGGGCGATGGGGTTTCTCGCCTCGGAAGGGCCCTTAAGGCTGGCGCCAGAGGTGATTGTTCTTGGCCAAAAGGGCGTCGGCATCAGCGGGCCCCCAAGAGCCCGCGGGGTAGTTGTCCATGCCAACCCGACCTGCGGCGGCCCATGCCTCAAGAACCGGAGTGTAAAGTTTCCACGAAGTCTCCGCCTCGTCGCCACGGATGAACAGGGTTCCGTCGCCGGTCATCGCATCGAGCACCAGACGCTCGTAGGCCTCCGGAGTGTTGGAACCGAAGGTAGTCGAATAATGGAAGTTCATCTTCACGGGCTGGGTGCGGGTTTCCAGTCCGGGAACCTTGCCGTTGAGTACTAAACTAAGGCCCTCGTCGGGTTGGATTTGGAAGGCCAGGGTGTTGGGCGCCAGATTGAAGCGCTCACTCTCGGCGAACAGGGTGCCGGGCGGGCGCTTAAACTGCACGGCGATCTCGGTAACGCGACGGGACATGCGTTTGCCCGAGCGAAGATAGAAGGGCACACCCTGCCAGCGCCAATTATTAATCGAGAGGCGGATGCCCGCATAGGTTTCTGTGCCCGACTCGGGATGAATTCCACCCTCTTCGAGGTATCCCTTGGCTGGTTTGCCGCCCATCATACCGGCAGCATATTGGGCCCGCACCACGTCGCCTCCAGGGCTGAGGTCCAACGGTTGGATCGCCCTGAGCAGCTTCACCTTCTCATCACGGATTGCCTCGGCGTCGAGCGACACAGGCGGCTCCATCGCAGTGAGTGCGACGAGCTGCATCGTGTGATTCTGGATCATGTCGCGAAGCGCGCCGCTTTGCTCGTAATAGCCGCCACGTGTCCCCACGCCGACCTCCTCGGACACGGTGATTTGAACCGAGTCGATGTAGTTGCGGTTCCACAACGGCTCGAAAATAGAGTTGGCAAAACGCTGCACCAAAAGGTCCTGCACGGTCTCCTTACCAAGATAGTGGTCGATGCGATAAACTTGGTGCTCCTCGAACACCTGGCGGATCGTTTGGTTGAGCTCAAGGGCGGTGGTCAGGTCTTTGCCGAAGGGTTTTTCGATGATGACCTTGGAGTGGTGCGGCTGACCTAGGTATTTTGCCGCCAGTCCACTGGTGCCCAAGTTAAGCAAAATCGACGCGAAAACAGAAGGTGGAGTCGAAATGTAGAACAATGATTGAACCTCGCGACCAAGCGTTTTCTCGATGCCTGCAATGTGCTCCGCCAGACGGACGAAGGCAGCTGGCTCGTCGTAGCCACCGGCTACATAGGTGGTGCGCGAGGACACGCGACCCCAGACTTCCTCGTTCAACTCGCGCCTGGAGAACTCATTAATCGCATCGGTGGCGTCCTGACGGAATTGCTCGTCGGCGATCGCCTTGCGCCCGTAGCCGATCAAGAAGAAGTCAGCTGGGAGCAGATTGTCGTAACTGAGATTGTAGATGGCAGGAATGAGCTTGCGCGCGGTGAGATCGCCCGAGGCGCCAAAAATGACGACCACAGTAGGCGGACTGCCGCGGTGTTTGCTAAGACCTTGTAGGAAGGGGTGACGTTGAGCTTCAGCCATGGAAGCGCAAATACCGCCCAGCCAAAGGCGATCAAGCAAGGCTAATGAGGTGAATAATGCGCATGCTTTAGGCTAGTTTCCCTCATGGTCGAAAGTGCTTTGGGAACAGTTCGATATTTTCGAAGTGGCGAACCTCGGTCGAACCCGCCGTGGACACTGCGACCTCGATCACGTCGAAGCGAAAGGTGCGGGGGCGTGGTTGCAACGTGCGCAGGTAAGCGGTCGCGGCGCGGCGCACCACTTTCTTTTTGCGTTTATCCACTGCATAATAGCCCGCAACTAGGGCACCGGCGGAGCGAGTCTTGACCTCGACGAAAACCAGTACCTCGCCATCGAGGCAGACCAAGTCGAGTTCATCGCGCCGATCATTGGGATCGCGCCAGTTGCGCGCCACCACGGCATAGCCCTGCTTTTGCAGAAAGACCGCTGCAAGTTGTTCGCCCCACTCGCCGGTTTTAACATTCAGGGAAAACAACTTTTGACCTACCAAAGATTTAAGGCGTTGCCACATTGTGTACCGCTTCACCACCCGAAGGAGTTTGAATTGTCATTGCGACACCACTTGCTGGCTGGCAGTTCCTTGCCTCACGCATCTGCCTGTACACCTGAACCATGGCTTCGACTTCATCCATTGCCTCCACCCTTCGTCGCGCACTTTTAGTCAAGGTCATCTCCAAACCGACCCCGTCGCGCGATGACATCACTGCGGTTATTGAGTTAACTTCAGCAAAAGTCGTTGAAGCCCTTCAGGCACAGTCGATGACTCTTTATTTGGTTGAGGGTAACCAAATCGCCTTCCGGCACGTGTATTACGCCCCCTCGCTTTGGAGCGCAGATCCATCCAAGGCGGAGGGCTTCAAGGCAAACGCTGCAAAGCTGCTCGAACTCAAGCTTCCCTTGGGGCAAGGCATCGTTGGCAAGGTCATCGCGGAGGGGAAACCGATGTTTTTCCGCAACACGCAAACTCAGGCACCCATGATGCTATCCATGGCGCAAACCACCGGCTTCGATGTCTGCTCCATGCTCACTGTTCCGCTTCAAGTCGGCGCACTCACCATAGGCGCGATCCAAGTGCTCAACAAGGAGCCCCGCAACGGCACCCAATGCGTTTTTTCCGATGGCGACGTGGGGCTTCTGCAAGAGGTAGCCGAGTACTCGGCCGCCCTGATTCAACGCATGTTGGACCCGAAGTTCCAACCCTGCCCGGAAGATACCGCCAAGTTCATTGCCCGCCTCACCAACCATCCGCTCGTTACCAAGATCGAGGATCTCACCATCGACGAAAATCTCGTCACCGCCGTCGGCGATGCGATCATCCGCCGCGAACATATTTTTCCTTGCAGCCGCACCTCGCCCAACTCGCTCAGCGTGCTGATGACCAACCCGCTGGATTACGCCCGAAGAGAGGCATTCCAGCAGGCCACCGAACTGGTCATTGACGAGATTTCCGTCGCTTCCGCGCCGTTCATCGAAGCCTTGGTCAAAAAGCACTTTAAAAACGATCCAGCCGCGACCACTACCGACATCGACATCTCCAGTGTGGCCGAGGTCATCAGCTCCGCTTACAGCGGTGACGGCTCCGGGGAAATCAAGGTCGAGGACCTGGAAAACGAGGATTCTGCCCCCGTCATCCAGCTCACCAATCGGATCATTGAAGATGCCTACATTTGCGGCGCCTCTGACATCCACATCGAGCCAATGGAAAAGGATCTCGTTATCCGTTACCGTATCGACGGACTCTGCCAGGAAAAGTTGCGCCTGCCCAAACAGGTGGCCAACGGCCTTGTTACCCGCCTGAAAATCATGTGCAACCTCGACATCGCCGAGCGTCGCCTGCCGCAGGACGGCCGCATCGTTTTCAAAAAATACACCAAAAAGAACATCGATATCGACCTGCGCGTCGCCACTGGTCCGATGAATCATGGCGAGAAGGTCGTCATGCGAATCCTCGACAAGACCAAGAGCACCCTACCCTTGCCCGCACTCGGTTTCTCAGACGAGAACCTCGCCCGGTACCGCGAGTGCATCCGCCAGCCCTACGGCATGATTCTGCACTGCGGCCCCACCGGTTCTGGCAAATCGATGACGCTGTATTCCGCCCTTGGAGAAGTGAACACGCCCGACGTGAACATCCAAACCGCCGAAGACCCCATCGAGTACACCCTGCCAGGGCTTAACCAGATGCAGATGAACCGCCAAATCGGGCTGACCTTCGCCCGTGCCTTGCGATGCTACCTGCGCATGGACCCCGACATCATCCTCGTCGGCGAAATCCGTGACGAAGAAACTGCCCAAATCGCCGTCGAAGCCGCGCTCACCGGTCACTTGCTCGTCTCGACCCTGCACACCAACGACGCGCCCTCAACGGTCTCCCGCATCGGCGAGATGGGAGTTGAACCGTTCAACATCTCAGCCTCCCTCGTTTGCGTCTGCGCTCAGCGGCTTCTGCGCCGCGTCTGCAAAAACTGCAAAATGCCCTACGAGCCCGTGGGCCGTGAAAAGAAAATCATCGAAGAAGCCATCGGTTGGAGCGGACCCATTTTCAAGGCCAACGCCCAAGGGTGCCCTGTATGTAACGGTGCTGGCTACAAGGGCCGCGTCGGTATCCATGAGTTAATGGTTAACAACGAGGAACTAACCAATGCGATCAACAAGGAGGTCGAGGTCGCCGAGCTCAAACGCATCGCGATGCGCACTGGTATGAAGACGCTTCACCAGGACTCGATGCTCAAGGTCAAGATGGGCCTTACCACGATCGAGGAAGCTCTGAGCAACGTGCCGCCTGATCTGATCAAGTAAGTCCCCTGCCCTTCTCGCCCTAGTCGTTTTACGGGCCGAAATTGCTGATACCTACGTCCGCGTCCGAATCCATGTAAAAGCCCCTTGCACCCGCGCCCGTCGCGCCTTCACTCGCACCTTTCTCATGGCTTACGACTGGCTCAAAGGTGTTGCAGATGAATACGACGTGATCGTCATTGGCTCCGGCCTTGGCGGCATGACCGGCGCCAACGTGCTGGCCAAGGCTGGCCACAAGGTTCTCCTGCTCGAGCACCACTACCAATTCGGCGGTCTCGCCACCTGGTTCACCCGCAAGGGCGGACACATTTTTGACATCTCTCTGCACGGCTTTCCAAGTGGCATGATCAAGAGCTGCAAACGTTATTGGACAAAGGAGATCGCCGACTCGATTCACCAGTTAAAGGACGTTCGTTTCGTTAATCCGCAGATGGACGTGTGGACCACGTTTACGCGCGAAGATTACACCCGGGTTTTGGTCGAGCAATTCAAGCTGGCCCCGGCCGCCGTCGAGGCGTTTTACGATCACCTGCGGGCGATGAACTATTACGACAACAATCCCGAGACCACCGGTGAGATGTTCAATCGTTTTTTCCCAGGTCGGCCCGACGTGCATCGCCTGTTAATGGAGCCGATTTCCTACGCCAACGGCTCCAATTTTGACGATCCCGCAATCACCTTCGGCATCGTGTTTTCCAACTTCATGGGGTCGGGGGTATTCACCTTTCAAGGCGGCTCTGACGTGCTCATCGAGAAAATGGCGGTCGAGCTGCGTAAAAATGGTGTCGAGTTACGCAAAAAAGTTCTGGTCGAAAAGATCTTGGTTGAAGACCGCGACGGCCGAAAAGTCGCCTGTGGGATCGTGGCCAAAAACGGCCGGGTGATCCGCGCCAAGGCGGTGTTGTCCAACGCCAATATCCACAACACGATTTTCCGTCTGGCCGGGGCAGAAAACTTCCCTGCTGACTTTGTCGAACAAGCAAAGGCCGTGCGAATCAACACCAGCTCGTGCCAAGTGTATCTGGGTATTCGCAAGGGCGAGACGATCCCCAACATTGGCGACCTGGTTTTCACCTCCGAAGCGCCCACGTACAGCAATGAGGAGCTCACGGATTTGAACACCACCAGCCGCACGTTTTCGGTGTATTACCCCGAAACCCGTCCCGGCACCGACCGCTACACGGTGGTTGCATCGCTCAACGGCCGCTACCCTGACTGGAACAACCTATCGGAGCAGGATTACGAAAAGAACAAGGCGCGTATGATCGAGGAGAGCATCGTGGCTTTGGAGAAATATATCCCCGATGTGCGCGCCAAGATCGACTGGAAGGAGGCCGCAACCCCGCGAACCATCGAGCGCTACACCACGCACACCTTGGGAACATCTTTCGGCACCAAATTCGAAGGGCTGCCCGTTTCGATGAACTTATCCGATAAACTCCCCGGCCTTTTCCATGCCGGCAGCGTGGGCATCATTATGTCGGGCTGGCTGGGAACGATTAACTACGGGGTGATCACCTCGAACAAGATCGACAAGTACCTATTCGCCTTGAAGCAGTCCTCCGCCGTTCCAAGCGCCTAAGGTTAACTACCATAACCCCAGGCAGTAACATTGATCTTGTCGGGTTGAGTTCTGAGGTAGTGCGGTGCTTTAGCCCGCAGGTTTGATGGCATTCCATTCTCAATCGCCCATGCGGGCTAAAGCACCGCACAACGTTCGATCCTAAACTTTAAATGTTCCTTCGCGGCTTTGCATGCATCCGCCTCAATGAGGGATGCCAAACCGATGAGCGGCGACGTGTTCGGCTTCTTGGGTAACCACTCGCAGGCTCACCCCGTGGGCTTCGGCGGCTTTGCGACAGTCTTCGAACTCTGGGGTCGCACGCACGCAACCGTCGGGCAACTGGGCTACCTTCACGTTGATTGGCCCGTAGGCGGTGTTCACCGTCTCCATGTGTCGGTGCAAGGCATCGCGACGGGTATCCGTGCGGCGGATGCCTAAGGTGGACGTTTCCTTGAAAATAATCCCCGCCAGCCGGTCGGCGTCCTCAACTCGGGTCAGCACGGTGAAGACGTGGGCCGGCCGGTTTTTCTTCATCTGCGCGGGTTGGGTGACAACGTCGAGCGCGCCCGCCGCCATCAGGCGTTCGACGGTGTGGCCGAGGGCTTCGCCCCGGTCGTTATCGAGGTGGGTTTCCAACACCGTGATCGTTTCGCTCAGCCACGGCCCCGTGGAGCTGGTTTCGCCGACCATTAGCCGGACGACGTTGGGGATAACCAAATCGCGGGTGCCTGCACCGTAGCCGACGCTTGTTAACGTCATCGATGGCAGCGTTCCCCAGGCATCAGCCAACTCCACCAACAGCGCCGCACCGGTCGGCGTGACCAACTCCTTTTCAATGGGCGAACCGTAGACCGGAACGCCCTTGAGCAGCCCGAGCGTGGCCGGCGCGGGCAACGGGATCTGTCCGTGCGCTCCTTTGATAAACCCGCGTCCCATTGGTAGCGCGGACACCACGATGCGTTCGAGGCCTAGGCACTCAACGCCCGCGAGCACGCCGACCACGTCAATAATCGCATCCACCCCTCCGACTTCGTGCAAATGAACCGTGTCGACCGACTGGCCGTGGATACCCGCTTCGACTTCGCAAATCCGGGTGAACACCCGCAGTGCGCGTTCCTTCACCTTTTCGGATACGCCGGATTTTTCCACGATGGCGCGGATGTCACACAGGTGGCGTTCGGGGGCGTTGTCGTGAGCATGAACGTCGACCTTGGTGGCGCCGAAGCCGTTTTTTGAAACCTTGGAAACGTGCAGGTGGAAGTCGGCCAAGTGGAGTTTGGCCAGCTCGGCTTCAAGCGTTGCGACAGGCAGGCCGGCGTCGACGAGTGCGCCAAGCAACATGTCTCCACTTGCGCCACCGATGCAGTCGAAATAGGCGATTTTCATGGGGCGAGAGTCGCCTGTTTTAAAATGCGGTGAGCGGCCACGGCGGCGCCGAAACCGTTGTCGATGTTCACCACCGTCAGTCCGGAGGCGCAGGAATTGAGCATACCGAGCAGGGCAGCTAGGCCGCCGAAGGCCGCGCCATAACCAACGCTTGTCGGCACCGCGATCACCGGGGCGGCGACCAAGCCGCCGACGACACTAGGCAACGCACCCTCCATGCCGGCAACGACGATCACCACACCGGCCGCACGGATTTCATCGATACGGGCATGCAGGCGGTGGATTCCGGCCACGCCGATGTCGTGAAAGCGGGTAACGCGGTGGCCGAGAAACGCGAGGGTCTCCGCCGCCTCACCAGCAACCGGCAGATCTGAGGTGCCGGCGCACACCACGGCGACACCACGGCCAACCGCCGCCGGGAGCAGTCCTAGGGAAATCGTCTGGCTAAGCGGGTCGTAGTTCGCCTCGGGTAAAGCGGCCAGCACTTCGGGAGCTCGCTCTGCAGGCAAGCGAGTGCCAAACGCGTTGCCGTGAGCCAGCGCCAACGCACGTAGGTTATCGCTGATCTGGCGGGCGGTCTTGCCCTGGCAATAGACAATCTCTGGAAAGCCCTGGCGGGCAAGGCGGTCGGGATCGAGGGTGCTGTGGGGTTCGGCGGACATACGCTGAGAGGCGATTTAAGTTTGGGGTTTTACGGTGATGACCTCGTTCATGCTGCCAGAACGGAAGCCTTCAAGATCGAGCGAAACGTAACCGAATCCGGCATTTTTAATCGCAGCGACTACCACAGTGCGTTGCGCGAGTACGGCGTCCAGTTGCGCCTGCTCGATTTCCAGTCGGGCCACCGTCCCATGGTCGCGGACCCGGCATTGGCGAAATCCAAGGAGTTTAAGCGCGGACTCGGCGCGGTCGATGCGGGTAAGTTTTTCCAAGGTGACCGGTGATCCGTAGGGGACACGCGAAGACAGGCAGGCGGCGGCGGGTTTGTCCCACACCGCCAGTCCAAGTTCGCGGGCCCAGTCGCGGATTTCCTGCTTGGTCATGCCGGCTTCGGCTAGGGGACTGCGTACACCGCGCTCGCGGGCGGCGCGGCGACCTGGGCGGAAGTCACCGGTATCATCGGCGTTGGTGCCGTCGATCACCACCGCGATACCCTCGCGTTGGGCGAGGTCGGCAAAAGTGCTGTAGGCGGTGTCCTTACAATGAAAACAGCGGTCGGGAGCGTTGGCTGCGTAGGCGGGATTGTCGATTTCGTTGGTCGCAACCTCAATGTGGCGGATACCCGCAGCGCGGGCGGCGGCTCGAGCGTCTTCGAGTTCACCGCTGGCCAGACTAGGGGAAACAGCGGTGGCGGCTACGGCCTTGTCGCCAAGGGTTTGCGCGGCGACGGCTGCTAGCAGAACGCTATCGACCCCGCCGGAACAGGCGACCAGCACGCTGCCACAGGCACGAATCAACTCCACCACGTGGGCGCGGCGTTCAGAGGTAGGTAAATGTGGAGTCATCGGGGGTGGATGCGTGAAAATTAGAAAAGCTGAAATCGGTCGCACGGCAGCGCAAGTTTCCCGTGTGAGAACATTCGCCGCTCGTAGTTGGTGAGGTGGAGTCCGTACCGGTTGCACCGCGACCGCCCTTCGTAGGCGAGCCGTTTGAGCATCGTGCGTCGAGTAACCCAAGGGTGAATACCCGACTGTCGAAGCTGGCGGGTTTTTACCCACTGATTAGATTCAGCCGATTTACAGCTTGGCTTATTAGATGCATAAACAATTCCAAATAATTTATTTAAAACCGATATAACTCAGCTTCCTTGCGTTCGATTACTGTTCCACTTCCGTGAATTTCTTCGCTGCCGGTGGATCATCTTTCGTTGCAGATTGCGAAGCGCCGTTCCCTGTGCTCACTAGGCCTATCCCACCA
>CANIXX010000061.1 GCA_947471115.1 Opitutaceae bacterium
CGCCGCCAGCTCGAGTTCGTCAAACAGCTCAACACGATCCACGCCAGTAACATTCAAAAAGAAGCCACGCTCGAGACCCGCCTGCAGTCCTACGAGACCGCCTTCCGCATGCAGACCGAGGCCACCGACGCCTTCGACATTTTAAAGGAAAACGAGGCAACACGCGCCGCCTACGGCAACACCAACACCGGCCGCCAGTTGCTCATCGCGCGTCGCCTCGTTGAACGCGGTGTGCGCGTAGTCCAAGTCTGGCACGACGGCTGGGATCACCACTCCGACCTGCAGGTTAAACTATCCGCCAAAGCCGGGGAAATCGACCAGCCCCTCGCCGCCCTTCTCGCCGACCTCAAACAGCGCGGCCTTCTTGACAGCACCTTGATCGTCTGGGGCGGCGAATTCGGCCGCAAACCCACCAAGGACCGCAACGGCAACGACACCCCCGGGCGTGACCACAATGCGAAAGCATTCTCCGTTGTCATGGCAGGCGGTGGCGTAAAAGGCGGCGTTGTCCATGGCGCCACCGACGAACTCGGCTCCGAGTCGATCACCGACAAAGTCCACGTCCACGACCTCCACGCGACGATGCTGCATTGCCTTGGCTTCGACCACACCAAGCTCACCTACCGCTTTAACGGCCGTGACTTCCGTCTCACCGACACAGCCGGTGAAGTCGTCCACCCGATTCTCACCTGATCCGCCCCCTGCAACGTCCAACGCTGAACATTCAACGTCCACCAGCTGATCCCCAGCCGACATCGTTCTTGTTCTCTTACTCCCACTCGTTCTCACCCTGCCCCGTTCCTCCCCGCCCCGCGTCAGCCGCCACGTCACCCCGCGTATGCGCCGCCTGCACCCACTCCTCTCGTTAGCCCCTCTGTTTCTCACCTCGCTCGCCGTCTATCCATCCGTCGTCGCGGCCGCTGCACCATCTGCCCCCGCGCCCCTCTCGCCTGCCGACCTGCAGTTCTTCGAAACCAAAATCCGCCCGGTTCTCGACGACCAGTGTTACCGCTGCCACAGCCTCCAAGGCGGAAAAATCAAAGGCGGCCTGCGGCTCGACACCCGCGCGGCCCTGCTCGAAGGCGGCGACAGCGGCCCGGCTCTTGTCCCCGGAAAACCCGACCAAAGCCTGCTCATAGAGGCCATACGCTACACCAATCCCGACCTGCGTATGCCCCCGAAGGGCAAACAGCTCCCCGACACCATTGTCGCCGACTTCGTTGAATGGATACGCCGCGGCGCCCCCGATCCGCGTATCGGCGAAGCCCCCGCCGCCTCGACTTCGAAGGGCGGCCCCGTTCCAGCGCATCTTTATACTCCGAGCAAAGACCACTGGGCCTTTAAGCCTGTTGTTGCGCCTGCTGTGCCTAACACCAAGTACCCCAAGTGGTGCCTTACACCGGTCGACAACTTTATCCTTACCGCCCTCGAAGCTGCCGGTCTCAAACCCAGCCCCGCCACCGATCGGCGCACCCTCATCCGCCGCATCACCTACGACCTCACCGGTCTGCCGCCCACCGATCCCGAGATCTACGCCTTTCTTAACGACCGCGCCCCCGATGCCTACGCCAAAGTCGTCGATCGCCTGCTCGCCTCACCCCATTACGGCGAACACTCAGCGCGCGCCTGGCTCGACATCGCCCGCTTTGCCGAAACCAAAGGTAGCGTGAAACGTGATCAAGACCCCCGTTATGCCGGCGCGTGGACCTATCGCGACTACGTCATCGACGCCTTTAACTCCGATAAGCCCTACCCCGCCTTCATCACCGAACAACTCGCCGCCGATGCCCTCGTCCTAAAATCCCTTGAGCGCAAAACCCTCCCCGCCGACCAATCCCCAGGCGACCGCCGCATCCTCGCCGCCATGGGCTTCCTCACCCTTGGCAACCAGTTCGACGGCAGTACCAACGACATCATCAACGACCGCATCGACGTCACCACCAAGGCATTTCTCGGCCTAACTGTCTCGTGCGCCCGCTGCCACGACCACAAGTTCGACCCCGTTCCGACCAAGGACTACTACTCGCTCTACGGTATCTTCGCCAGCAGCACACGGCCCAAACGCTACGACGAACAGCCCTCCCTTCAGCCGGTCGCCGACACCCCCGATTACCTCGACTACAAAGCAAAACTCGCCGAACTGGACACCCTTGGAACCGCCCTGCGCGAGGAGTTTAAAGCGCTCCGTGCCGCCGGTGCTGAGATGAACGCCGATAAACGCCGTGAACTCATCCGCCGCGAAGCCCGCCTAGCCGCCGACTACGGCGACCTCGAGGCGAACCACACAGGCGCCCCGCCCCGCGCCGACGTTCTCACCGACGTTAAAAACCCAAAAGACTATCCCGTGCTCATCCGCGGCGAGGCCCAAAACAAAGGTGAAGTTGTCCCGCGTCGCTTCCTCGAAATCCTCTCGCCCGATCCCGCCAATCGCCCCCCCTACAAACTCGGCAGTGGCCGCCTCGACCTCGCCCGCGACATCGCCAGCCCCACCAACCCGCTCACGGCCCGCGTTTTGGTGAATCGTCTCTGGCAGCAACACTTCGGCCAAGGGTTCGTGCCGACTCCCGACGACCTCGGCAACCAATCCGAGCCACCGAGCCACCCCGCCCTGCTCGATTACCTCGCCAACCGTTTCGTTCAAGACGGCTGGTCCATTAAAAGCCTCCACCGCCTCATTGTTCTCAGTGCAACCTATCAACAGGGCGACTCCGGCAACCTCTCGTACGCGGTCAAAGACCCCTACAACCGCCTGCTCTGGCGCAGCAACCTGCGGCGCCTCGACCTCGAACAGATGCACGACTCCATTCTCGCCATCGCCGGTCGCCTCGACCCGGCAATCGGCGGCAAGTCTGTCCGCTTGAGCAGCGAGGGTTTCGCGACTCGCCGCGCACTTTACACGTTTATAGACCGGCGCAACCCGCCCGAATTTTTCACCCAGTTCGACTTCCCCAACCCCGATGTCCCCAGCGGTAGGCGCTACGAAACCACCGTGCCCCAGCAGGCCCTGTTCTTTATGAACAACCCGCTCGTCATCGAGACCGCCCGCAAGCTCACCCAGCGCCCCGCCTTCACCCAACTCACACGTACAAACGAACGCGTCATCTTTCTTTATAACGCCATTCTGCAACGCCTCCCTTCGCAAAATGAAGTCAAGCTCGCCATCACCTATGTAAACACCACCTACGAGCTTCCCGCCAACGCCCTCCACAAGGCCTCCCCCGCGCAGCCCAGCCGCAACCCGCAAAACAAGGTGCCCGGTCAGCGCTTTAATGATTTAGGTCCGGTAGGCGGAGCCCGCAACGAAGGCCCCCTCGACGCCTGGGCCCGCCTCGCCCACGCCCTCTTTCAGACCGACGAAGCGATCTACTACCATTGAGCGTGATCTCTCGGCGATGAAGTGAGGGGGCCGACTACCTCCGTGTGGACTGGTTCAGACTGCGCTACGTTGCGAACACGGACGACACGGCCTCCGCCCTTTCGCCTTTCTGTGTTTTAGCCGCCAGCCATCACCGGCCGGAAACCCGCCTCGGTGAGAATCCGCGCCACCTCATCGCGTTTGTCACCCTGCACTTCGATCTGGCCGTCCTTGACCGTGCCGCCGCAGCCGCACGCCTTTTGCATTTTTTTGGCGAGCTGCTCCTTCTCCGGCAAACCGATGCCCACAAAAGCCCGCGCCACCGTGACAGTCTTGCCGCCCCGTCCCGCGGTCATGCGCAACACCTCGACGCGCCCACGGTTTTTCGCCGGCTTCGCCTCGCCTGCTTTAGGCGTGTCACTCCCCGCAGCCTGCGCCGACACAGGAGCCGCCGCGCTCACCGGCCGACTCGGCAGCGCCAAGCCGCCCAAGGCCCCGAAGGGATTTTGCCCCAAGTTCTGCCCGCCATCCGTCGCTATCTTTTCTTTGCTCATAATGGTTAAACCTAATCCTCGTAAGCCCTCACTTGAATGATATCCCAATGGAGTTAGCGGAATAATTTCAAGCGATAGCCGCACAACGGTTCATTTAAAATCGTGGGTGAGGCAGGCCGCATCAGTTAGGCCCCTGGCGACGGGGTTCAGCATTTTTTAACCACAAAATCGGGCTCTGAACCGAAAGCCATAACGAGGTAAATTAACGGGCTCGTTTTCTCTCTCCGCCTAGCGCCAGAATCGTCACCGAGCCCGTTTTGTCCCGTGTGTTAGCGCGTTGAAACCCGTTACGAGCTGCTGATTGCAGCGGGCATATTGGCGAGCGCCCACTTAGGCTCCGCCACCTTGAGCAGGGCGGACATCAGTTTATCCAACCGCTTGCGGGTCGCACCGGCTTTACGCTAGGACTCGGCCGATTGGCTCAGAGCGATCTCGGTCAGCCAAAAGTTCAGTTGCACAAACTCCCTATCCACCTCCATCGCTAATTGGCGTTTGGCTAGGGCTAGGGCGATCTCGGCTGAAAGTTTTTCGCGTTGCTCGAGTAACACGCTCTGCTGCTACACGAGCTTGCCCTGGACCTGGATGGAATGCGCTTGTTGCTTAACATTGTCGTGCTGGCTGATGACCAATGAGCGGACCAGGGTGCCATTGCGGTACATGGTCCACAGCACGGCGCACCCGACCTCGGCCACGGCGGCAATGACCAGCGCGAACATGAGCAGGTACTGACCTTGAGGGACTGGCGTTTAAGCATGGTTAGTTTTCCCGCGAAGATAGTACGCGAAAAAAAGGCGGCCGACGGGAAGCGGTGCTCATTCACCCGCAAGCCGCCTGAACATTACTTTTTAGCAGCTAAGAGCGCATCGACCTGAGCCTGGACTTGGTTGTACATGGCGGTCGAAGCAGCCACCAGAGAGTCGATGTTTTTACGGTGCTCATCGTAGGCGGGTAACAACTCTTGGCGGGCCACTTTTTTAGCGTCCTCCACCGCACCCTTGGCGATGGCAGCCAGGAACTTGTCGTTACGAATTGCGAAAAACTTCAGCGCTGGCTCGTAGGCCCCCTTGAGGGTCAAATCCTTGATCGCCTGCGCAGCGGGTGAGTCGGCAGCTAGATCAGTTGTCCAGAAGGCGATGCGTTCTTTGTAGCCGGCCATCTCGCCCTTGGTGCTATCGCCGGCCTCGAGTTGGCGACCGTACTCGACTAGGCTGTCGAGCACGGCTTTTTCGTTGGTATCAATGCTGCCGTCAGCCATAGCGATTTCGGCTTCATCGATCTGCTGTAATACCGTGAGGTAGGATTCGATAATGTAGGCAGGTGGCGGCAAGATATCCGCAACCAAATCCTTCATTTGTATAACCTTATTATACAAATCACCCTTGATTTGAATGCTGGCAAAGGAGGCGTTTTTGGCTGAATCGGCAAGCAGGTCGGAGACGTCCTTTTCGATCTTCTCGTTAACCCGACGGGAGCGGCTCACCACGGCATCGATGCTGGCTCGGTGTTCGACATAAAGCGGTTTCAGGCCCGTCCGTACCAAGTCCTTGGCGGCCTTCACATCGCCCGCCTTGATCAGCGGCGTGAACTTGCTGTCGCGCAGATCAAAAAACTGCGTAGCCGGTTCCACCGACTTAACCACCAGCAGTTTTTTGACTAATTTCTCGTCTGGCGAGGTTCCCGTCAGATCCTTTTTCCATGCCTCGATGCGCTCGAAGTAGCCCGGGAAGACGCCGGGCGAGCCGTCCTTCAACTTGACGCCATAGTCGATCATGGCGTCGATCACCTTCATTTCGGCGGCATCAATTTTGCCGTCGGCCATTGCCGTTTCTGCCGTATCGACCAAGCGCAGAACCGTCAGGTAGGATTCGATGATGTAGGCGGGCGGCGGCAGGATGTCGGCGATCAGGTCCTTTTGCTGGACCAGTTTTTTGTAATAGGAGCCGTTGATCACGAGTTCCTTCTCTTGAACGGTCAGCTCAGCTGCCGAGAGCGGAAAACCAGTGCCAAGCGTGAGCGAAACAAGGGCGACAGGGATGATGCCGGTGCTTAACCGGTTCAGTAAGACAGTGATCATGGGGCGAATCTAGTGTTGATGGATGAAGGGCTGAACGAGTCTCGGGTGCGTCGAACCGTGCAAGGCGCGGATAAGGAACCGAGCATGGCGGGTTAGCTGCGATTCACTTATCGGTACAATCGCGGCCTTCTTTAATTTTTTTCCCGCAGCCCTAACCTTAACAAGCTTTGCATGCAGGGAGTTAAACCCTGCGTTGGCCCGCCCCGTGCTCAGCCCTGCGCGGGCGGCCGCCCCGCCCGCCCGCCACACAGACCGACCGGAATGTCACTCGCGCCGCCGAGAAATTGCACCGCCTTGGCGTAGCTGCGCCCCTCTAAAAAATGCACCAATTGCGGATGCAGCGTCGACCGGCCTTGCGCCAACAGCTCGTCGAGCCGGACCAGCTCGGCGGCGATGACCGAGCCATTAGCAGCGTTTATTCCATCAAGGAGCGAAATTAGAGAGGCTTTGATCTGTATTTCCATGTGAAGCATCACCCCAAATTAAGTTCGCTGCTCAGTCAGTTAGAAAAATTACAACTTGGGGTTCTAGGCCGCTGCGACGGGGATGGCTCTTGAGTTAAAAGTTAACTCACGGCACGGTCAGCCCCCTTTTCCTTAATTATAGCTATTAATAGCCGCCGACTCTTGTAAGCCCCCTCCGGCCATTAGGCCGCCTATTTCATGATCACCCAGCCCCTGTCCTCACCCGCCAACTCCGACGTCATCGAGGCGGCCTATAACGCTTGGCTCGCCAACCCTGACTCGGTCGACCCGACTTGGCGCGCGTTTTTCCAAGGCTTTGCACTCGGCAGCAAAGGCTCTGCCATGGCCAACGTCGCCAGCGCCGGCGTCAACGTCCTCGACAGCAACAAACAGGCCCAGGTGCTGCGCTTGATCAACGCCTACCGCGCCCATGGCCACATGCAGGCGCACCTCGACCCGCTCAGCCCCCCGCCCGCGCCCTTCCCGCGCCTCAACTACCAACACTTCGGGCTCACCGAAGCCGACCTCGAACAGTCTTTTTCCGTCGGTAATTTCCGCGGCGGCGGCCAGATGAAGCTGCGTCTATTGATCAGTTCGCTGAACGAGATTTTCTGCGGCCACATCGGCGTGGAATACCTGCACATGCAGGACCTCGACGCCCGTGACTGGCTGCAACTGCGTATGGAGGAAGCCCACAACCGCCCCTCGTTCACCCGCAACCAAAAGATCCGCATCCTGCGCCGCCTGCACAAGGCCGAGCTGTTTGAAAAGTTCCTCCACACCCGTTTCGTCGGCCAGAAGCGCTTCTCGCTGGAAGGCGGCGAAACCATGATTGCGGCCTTCGACGCCATGATCGAATACGCCCCCGAGCTCGGCGTGGAGGAGTTCGTCATGGGCATGGCCCACCGCGGCCGCCTCAGCGTACTCACCAACATCCTACGCAAGCCCTTCGAGGTGCTCTTCGAGCAGTTCTCGGAGAACTACATCCCCAACACCGTCGGTGGTGACGGCGACGTGAAGTACCACCTTGGCTACGAGGCCGAGCTGACCACCGCCTCCGGCCACAAGGTTGAAGTCCGCCTCACCCCCAACCCCTCGCACCTGGAAATCGTTAACCCTGTCGTCGAGGGCCGCGCCCGCGCCCGCCAACGCATCCGTGGCGACGTCGACCGCCGCCGCGTCTGCCCGTTCCTCATTCACGGCGACGCCGCTTTTGCCGGCCAAGGCGTCATTCCCGAGACACTCAACTTCTCGCAACTGCCCGGCTACCGCACTGGCGGCACCGTGCACTTGGTGATTAACAACCAGATCGGTTTCACCACACAGCCGAGCGATTCCCGCTCCACGCGCTACTGCACCGACGTGGCCAAGATGATCGAAGCGCCCGTATTCCACGTGAACGGCGACGATCCCGAGGCGGTCTGCTACGTCACCCGCCTAGCCCTCGAATTCCGCGTTAAATTCCAGCGCGACGTGGTGATCGACATGTATTGCTACCGCCGGCACGGCCACAACGAGGCCGACGAGCCCGCCTTCACCCAGCCCACGCTTTACAAGAAAATCGCCGCTCACCCGCTGATCTCCGCGCCCTACTCCGCGCGCCTGATTCGCGAAGACACGCTCAACGAAGCCGGCGCCGAGGCCATCAAGGCCGAATACACCGCCGCGATGGAAGCCTCTTTTGCCAAGGCCAAAGCCGCCGAAGCCGCCACCCAGGCCGCCGGTAAAACCAACAGCCCGTTCGCCGGCTCCAGCGCGATTTTCCAACCCGGTTACAACCACATCCACGTGGACACCCAGGTATCCGCCGAAGCCATCGCCAAGGTCGTGGCCGGCATCACCCACCTGCCCGCCAACTTCAAAGCCAACCCCAAGATCAAGCGCTTCTTGGATACACGCGTTCAGGCTCACAAAGACGGCGGCCCGATCGACTGGGGCTTCGGCGAGGCCCTCGCCTTCGGCACGCTCCTTCTCGAAGGCAGCCCGGTGCGCCTTTCCGGTCAGGACTGCGAACGCGGCACCTTCAGCCACCGCCACGCCGTCATCTACGATTCCGAGACCCGCGAAAAATACACCCCGCTGCTCAACATCGACGCTAAGCAGGAGCGCTTCTGTGTTTACAACTCACTGCTCTCCGAGGCCGCCGTGCTCGGCTTCGACTACGGCTACTCGCTCGATTACCCCCAGATGCTCTGCATTTGGGAGGCGCAGTTCGGCGACTTCGCCAATGGTGCCCAAGTCGTAATTGACCAGTTCCTCGCCTCCTCCGAATCCAAGTGGCAGCGCATGAGCGGCATGGTTCTACTGTTGCCCCACGGCTATGAAGGCCAAGGCCCCGAGCACAGCTCGGCCCGCCTTGAACGCTTCCTCCAGCTCTGCGCCGAGGACAACATGCAGGTGGCCAACATCACGACTCCGGCCAACTACTTCCACGCTCTGCGCCGCCAGATGAAACGCGACTTCCGCAAGCCGCTCATCGTCATGTCGCCGAAGTCGCTGCTGCGCCTGCCTGCCGCCACCTCCAAGCTGGCCGAGTTCACCTCTGGCAGCTTCGAGGAGATCATCCTCGATCCGCAGCCGCCCAAGCAGGCCAAGCGCCTGATTCTCTGCTCGGGCAAAGTGTACTACGACCTCGACGCCTACCGCACCGCCAACAACGTCACCGACACCACGCTGGTGCGCATCGAGCAGATCTATCCGCTCCACACCGCCAAGCTCGCCGAAATCGCCAAGGCGAACCCCAAGGCCAAACTAATCTGGTGCCAAGAGGAGTCGCAGAACAACGGTGCGTGGACCTTCCTCGCTCCGCAGCTCGAAGAGATCTTCGGTCGCAAGGCAACCTACGCAGGCCGCGACGCCTCAGCATCTCCGGCCGTCGGCTCGCTCGCCGTCCACAAACAAGAACTCGCCGCCTTCCTCAAAGACGCCTTCCAGGCTTGAAGTAGCAAAACAGTAGCGAGTAGCGGGTAGTGAGTAGCGAGCATTCTGATCCTCCGACTACTCGATACCCGCTACCCACTACGAATCGCACTACTCGCTACTCACTACTCGCTACTTCCCAAACTCCCATGTCTCTCCACGAAGTCAAAATCCCGCCCCTCGGCGAATCCATCAGCTCCGGCATCCTCGCCAAGTGGCACGTCGCCGACGGCACCGTGGTCAAAAAAGACCAACCGCTCTTCGAGCTCGAAACCGATAAAATCACCTCCGAAGGCCTGGCCGACATGGCCGGCAAGATAACCTTCAAGGTCCAGCCCGGCACCGAGGTCAAAATCGGTGAGATCGTCGCCGTGATCGACACGGATGTCGCCGCCGGTGCCTCTGCCGCTGCTGCCGCTCCCACGGCTCCAGCCGCAGCCCATGCAGCCGAGACGACCCAATCGCCCGCCGTTCGCCGCGCGCTCGCCGAAACCGGCGTCGACGCCACCAAGATCGACGGCACCGGCAAAGCAGGCCGCCTTACAAAGGGCGACGTCCTCGCCGCCGCAGCCGCACCAGCGGCAACCGTGGCCGCCCCTGCTCCCGGTGATTCGAAAGCCGAGATTTCAAACCCCAATTCTGCGGCCATCGTAGCAGCCATTGCCGCCGCGCCCGCGGCCGCGCTCCCGAGCAGCGCCCCGGTTATTTCCACAGGTGGCGCCGCCGCTCCGGCCGGCAAACGCACGCGCGTCAAAATGACCAAGCTGCGCCAGACCATCGCCAAGCGCCTGGTCGCCGCCCAGCACGAGGCCGCCATGCTCACCACCTTTAACGAGGTCGACATGTCCGCCGTCATGGCCCTGCGCGCCAAGTACCAGGATGACTTCGTGAAAAAGAACGGTGTGAAGCTCGGCTTCATGTCCTTCTTCACCAAAGCCGTGGTTCACGCCCTCAAGGAAGTCCCCGGCGTCAACGCGCAGCTCGACGGCGACGAGATCATTCAAAACAACTACTTCGACATCAGCATGGCCGTCTCCACTGAGAAGGGCCTGGTTGTCCCCGTGGTGCGCGGTTGCGACCAGCTCAGCATGGCTGGCATCGAAAAAGCGATTGGCGACGTCGCCAAGAAGGCCCGTGACGGCAAGCTCACGATGCCCGACTTCGAAGGCGGCTGCTTCACCATCACCAACGGCGGCATCTTTGGTTCGATGCTCTCGACCCCGATCATCAACGCCCCGCAAAGCGCCATCCTCGGCTTGCATGCGATCAACGACCGCCCGATCGCCCTCAACGGCCAGGTCGTCATCCGCCCGATGATGTACCTCGCCCTCAGCTACGACCACCGCCTGGTCGACGGCAAAGAAGCCGTCACCTTCCTCGTTAAAATCAAACAGGCGATCGAAGACCCGACCCGCCTGATCCTCAGCGTTTGACGAAAAAGTAGCGAGTAGTGGGTAGCGAGTAGCGAGCATTCCCAGCTGCCTATCCGCCGACTACCCGCTACTGGCTGCTGATCGTCCTACTCGCTACCCGCTACTCACTACTCGCTACTTTTTTCCATGTCCCTTCAAACTTTCGATCTCATCGTCATTGGCGCCGGCCCCGGCGGCTACGTCTGCGCTTTCCGCGCGGCCCAGCTCGGCCTCAAGGTCGCCCTCATCGACAAACGTGCAAGCCTCGGCGGCACCTGCCTCAACGTCGGCTGCATCCCGAGCAAGGCCCTGCTCGCCTCCTCCGAACACTTCCTGTTCGCGCAAAAACACGCCGCTGAACACGGCATCAAAATCGACGGCGTCTCCATCGACGTCGCCGCCATGCTCAAAAAGAAGGACGGCATCGTCAGCAAGTTAACCGGTGGCGTCGCCGCGCTTGCCAAGGCCCGCAAGGTCACCGTCATCACCGGTGAGGCCGCCTTCGTTTCCGCCAACACCGTCGCGGTCGGCGACCAGCAGCTCACCGCTAAAAACATCGTCATCGCTACCGGTTCGGCTCCGGTCGAATTGCCGTTCATGAAATTCGACGGCGAGACGGTCATCTCCAGCACAGAAGCCCTCACTCTGACCACCGTTCCTAAAAAACTCGTGGTCGTGGGTGGCGGCGCCATCGGCCTGGAGCTCGGCTCGGTCTGGGCCCGTCTCGGTGCCGAGGTCACCGTCGTCGAGTTCTTGCCGAAAATCGCCGCCACCTTCGACGACGACATCGTGCGCAACTTCACCCGCCTGCTCCAAAAGCAGGGCCTCAAGATTGAGTGCGGGGCCAAAGTTACCGGCTTCGCCAACGGCGTGCTTACTGCGGAGCGCGAGGGTAAAGTACTAGAATTCCCCGCCGACAAGGTGCTCGTAGCCGTCGGCCGCCGCCCGTTTGCCGACAACCTCAACCTCGCCGCCGCCGGCGTCGCGTTGACCGACAAAAAGCGCATCCAAGTCGACGCCCACCTCAAGACCACCGCCGCCGGCGTGTGGGCGATTGGCGACGTGATCGACGGCCCGATGCTCGCGCACAAGGCCGAGGAAGACGGCATTGCCGTCGCCGAGTGGATCGCTGGCAAACACGGCCATGTTAACTGGGATCTGATGCCCGCAATTGTTTACACCGACCCCGAGCTCGCCTCGGTGGGCCTGGGTGAAGACGCCGCCAAGGCCAAGGGCCTGGCGATCAACGTGGGCAAGTTCAACTTTGCCGCCAATGCCCGCGCGTTGGCCAACGACGCCGGCGACGGTTACGTGAAGATCATCGCCGACGCCAAGACCGACAAAATCCTCGGCGCACAAATCCTCGGCAAGAACGCCGGCGAGCTCATCAGCGAGATCGTCACGCACATGGAATACGGCGGCAGCGCCGAAGACTTGGCTCGCACGATCCACGCCCACCCGACGATGTCGGAAGCGGTCAAGGAAGCGGCAATGGCCGTGAGCAAGAGCGCGATCCACGCGATCTGAGCTGAAGGACCCGGCTTTACGGCTCGATAACCTCGCACATCCAGCCCGCCCTCAACCGGCGGGCTTTTTTGTGCGCATACCATTTAGCGTTCCAGTTGAGGCTTACGGCATCCTTGAGCTCACGCTCAAGGCCTCACTCGTAACGAACACACTCCTCGTGGCCTTGAGCGTGAGCTCAGGGTGTTTTCCCAATGGTATTCGCTCCCTCATGGGCCAAGTTAATGACGCTCATGTTGAACACGAAGGTATCAGGGCTCCAGCATCGGAGGGCCTCCTAGGGGCCAAGTTCTCCTCGATCCACGCGTCCCAGCAAATCGCGCAAGAGTTCGCGGCGTTTTTGCTGAAAGCGGCGCTGGCGGGCGGCGTTGACGGCACGCTTGACCTCCACAAGCACCGGCGGGCGGCCGCGGCGCAGGCGAACCGGCAGATCGGGAGAGGACGTGAATAGGTTGCGGCGCTTGAACGCCGGCGGCGTGTCGCGCAGGGCGAGCAGACGCGAGCGCGGTCCTTCGTCTGCAAACCAGGGCACGGGGGCGATCCGCTCCGGCTCAAAACACCACGCCGGCGGCGCGGTGCGTATGCGGGCGGCCAACCAGTCAGCATAGGCAGCAAGCGTGGCATCGGCCAAAGCGCCCTCGGCAAAACGGCCCGCCAATCGCAGCGGTGCTGCCGCAAACGTCCGGGCAAGCGCCGGCCTCGAACCCAGTGTGCGCACCGTGTGCAACCAGTCCGCCAGCTCGCGTCCGAAACACTCGAGCGTATCTGCGCGGGCGGCCACCTCGGCCAAAGTTTGCGGACGCGGTTGCATGAAAATCAGCCGATGTCGGCAAGTGTGGTTTCAACAATTTCCCGTGCGCGCTCGGTGAGTGCATCGTGAGGGAAAAAGCGGGCAAAAATCGCGTCCACCTCTCCGCTGGAAGCGGGCTTGAGTTTGCCGAGGAGGAAGCGGATGTCGGGCGCGTCGCCCGGATAACCAGGCAACGGCGGACGGCAGGCGCGCAACTTGAGCGCCAGCAGGTAGGCGGCCGTCGGCACGGTGACCTGGAGCCCCGGTCCAAACATCTCCACCGGCAGTGCGCGTTTGGCTTCCTGCTCGGACAAAAATTGTGCGACATCGGAGTTGATCCAGTCCTCGGGTAGCCCCAGTTCGTGCGCGACCCGAAGGGCAAGACGATGGCCGACATCGGAGGGACGAATCAACGCATCCACGTCCTTGGTGCTATCGCGCGAACCATAGACCAAGGTGAAAACGGCGCCGCCATACAAGGAAAGTTCCAACTCAACGCCCCCCGCCACAGCAAGCTCGGCCAAGCGTCGTAACGCTTCAGTCAGACGATCTTTATCCAATGGCTCGTAAGGCATTAAATATAACGTTAGCTAACGTTTTATTTATTTCAAGACCGATAGAGGCGGTAAAAATGAGGTGGAAGGGACGGGGTGATATAGGGATAGATTCGGGACTATTTCCACGTTTCGGCTGTTTGTTTCTGGCTTATGTAGCCCTGTAACGACCCGACCCCATTTTTCGGCACGTCAATCCCTGCAAGCGGCGCGAGGGAAATTCAGCTTCCTATCAGTAATCCCGTTTCTTATCAGTGACCCCCGATTGTGCGCCATTCGTTTTTTTATCCGCCCACTCTCGCTTC
>CANIXX010000062.1 GCA_947471115.1 Opitutaceae bacterium
GTGAGGAGCGCGCTGAAACACCTGCATGACTAAACGGCTGACACGGAAAACCTGCGGCTAGAATATCGTGATCTGGTATTAACAATTTAATTTCTGCCTCTGTTATATTTGAGCCTGTAAATTGGCGAATATCACCGAATGGCGTTTCCCCGAAATTGAGAGCATAGGTGTGCTTCGCATGTTTATCCCATTCACTGGTAAACACGCATTTGCCGCCCTGGGCCCGAAGGGCGAGGCGGAAGCCGCCGATGCCGGCGAACAGGTCGATAAACCGGAAGCTCGGATTGGCGACGGGGGCGAAGGGCAAGTTGCTATAATCAATGGTGAAGGGAACCGGCTGCGCGGCGTCCCGTGCGGCAGCGGCATAACCGGACAAAATCTGCCTCCAGCGGGCGCCCTCGGCGGCCCCGAGCATGATGGGGGCCTCGGTGGTGGATTGCAGCCAATGGGTGACGATGGCGGGCAGCTCCTCGCGGAGCGCGGGCGCATGGTTTCCGGCATCCGGAGTCAGCGCGGCGGCCAACACCCGATAAGCTTCTTGGTAAGGGATGCGGGCGACGCCATCGACGAGACTCACCCCCGAGGGCAGATCACCTGGCAGCGGGGGGAAAACCGGAGGGTTTTTGCGGGAACGCGAAACTTGGGTTGCGGGGGCGGCCATGCGAAGCGGGACGGTGCTCATGAACGGGGGGAAGAGGACGGACGGGACGGTGAGGAGGATTTTTCGAGTTTTAGGAGCATGGGCTGGCGCTGCTCCTCGCAAAACGACTGGGATTCGCGCAGGAACCAATCCTTGAGGGTAAGACCGGCGCCGGTGAGGGCGGTGTAGAGTTCTTGTTTATAGGCCGGATCCACGTCGATGACGATCCGGCCGGAAGTACCATGAGCCATGGGTCACGTTACTCGCGTCACGTGACGTAGGGTGCAAGCTTTGGTTTTAAGCAGGGAAAGAGGAGGATCGCCCACTTGCTGAAGCGGGGTGCAACCTAAACACATTTATACATTTCGAGAATGGTGTCTTTGGGTAGTTTGGCCAGCAATTGAGGCCGACGGCCAAGCAGGGTCTCTACCACGGTGCGAATAACCGTGTGTTGCCCGTGGTGAATCGCCCGGTGGGCGTGCGGACTCAGGGCGAAGAGATTGGCGGGATCGTTGAGGTTGAAGGATGTGAAGTCCCCCTGGTAGCGCAGGGGCACCAAGTGATGGACCTCCAAGTAAGGTTTCTTCGTTTTC
The DNA here is from genome assembly GCA_947471115.1 of Opitutaceae bacterium. Taxonomy (GTDB): domain Bacteria; phylum Verrucomicrobiota; class Verrucomicrobiia; order Opitutales; family Opitutaceae; genus Rariglobus. Next base: position 1,234 of record CANIXX010000062.1, read on the forward strand.
CGTGCGACAAACGAGGGTTCAACGAAGCCCGCTTCACAGGCGTAAGCAGCGTTTTTCAAGCATTTGCGCACCGACTTCGCATCCCGCCTCCACGCTTCCCTTGCGCTGACCGTCATCGTTGACGGGAGGGTGGTGTAAGCCGTATTGCTGGGATCGTTCGAGTCATATACGGGTGGCTCCGCCTTGCGGACTTTCGCATTCAAAATTGTGGCATCTTTAATATCCGAGGGACGGACACTGAGGACGACCTCGTCGCCATAAAAATTGGCGATGATGATCTCGTTGGCGGCCGGTTTGAACTGGCCCTTGCCCTTGTTGAAGTAGAGGCGAAGTTCGTTTCGCGGTTTGCCGTTTTTGTCCGGTGAGCGGTAAACAAGTTTCAGATTAACCCACACGTTTTCCTTTTCGATAAAGAAGGGTTTAAGCGCGAGAGCATCGTTCTCCTCCACCTGATCTTCCCGATAGATCGGGCCGAAGGTTTTTTTGAAGCGATCATGGTGAATGACAATGATGGTGATGTGGGCTTTGGTGGCTTCGGCTTTGGTTACGAGCCGTTCAAACGTATAGTCTGGCTTTTGCATAAATTGGAAAATTCCTATCGACCAAGAGGTTCGGTTGAAGCTGACGCGCCGAGAAAGAAGCAAATGCCGTGTGCGGCGACAAGTGCGTTACATAAAAATCGCTTCGTCCTAAAAAGGAGCGAAGCCTTTGCAGCATCATGACTTGAAGCGTCAGGGTTTGAACGAGTCGTTGGGTTTGCCGTCATCGGCGAGGTCGCCGAAGTGGTTCACGGCGTCTTTAAGGAGGGAGGCGGCGGCGAAGACCGTCAGACCGATAGGCGTGCCGGACGGAGCGCGGTAGCGCGGAGATGGCGCAGCCCCACGAAGTGCAGGGGTGAGAAGCGCGGGTGCCCTCTCAGCGGGCGGCGTGACCGAACAGAGGGGGCCGGCGATGGTGAGGACGAGGCCAGCGGCTTTGCCAAGGAAGGAGAGGATGTGAAGGAGTTTGGTGGGCATACCTCCGTGGGACGGTGTCAACCGGTGGACGGAACCCGGAGGACGGAGGGTGTCACAGAGCCGAGCCGGAGCGCTGACACAGAGGCTCACGGAGTAAGTCAGCGGATTTTTTTATAAGGAGCTGGGCAGAAAAGGCGGCAGCGACGGGAAATTCAAAAAGTTACGAACTATCGCGGTTAGATCCATAACTTGGGGTGACATTGCTTGAATTGGCGGTGAGGTCGGAGGAGGGTGCGGAGCAATGCGGGGCGGAAGTCGGATTCGGGGGTTGAGAACGAGTAATAGTAGGAAAACGAGAACGATTGCCGGAGGGCGAGGCGTGGACCGTAAGGAGAGCATACCACCCTGGGGTATAACAGGTCGGATTCACCGGGTAAAAGAAGCGGCAGGGGTTGAGAGGAAAAACTTGAATGGAAACGGCCGACTTGCCTGGCAGGTAGAAATGAGCATAGTGGGCCCATGACCGCTTACGAAGTCATCGACCAAATCAAAGCCCTGCCGCTGGCCGAGCGCGCCAAGGTGCTCGACTTCGTGCACGAGTTGGATGCTCGCAGCGCCCCGGTGCGCCAAGCCGAAGACCGTGCGTTTAACGAGGCGGCTGGATGGGTTTTTGGCGAGCACGCGGATTTGATGCGCAAGCTGAGCCAGTGAACGAGGAGCCGTTTTTCTTATCGGTGCAGCAGGTTGTCGCGCTGCACCGCTTCGCCTTGGAGCAGCACGGCGGCCAAGACGGCCTGCGGGATGCCGCCGCCTTTGAAAGCGCAGTCCAGCAACCGCGCAACGTGTGGTTTTATGCGGGTGGCGATCTTTTCGAAGTGGCGGCGGCTTACGCCTTCCATCTGGCCGAGTCGCAAGCCTTCCTGGACGGGAATAAACGCACAGGCATGGCGGCCGCGCTGACCTTTCTGCGGCTTAACGGAAAAACCCTCACCCGGCACACCGACGAGCTTTACACGGCGATGATTGCGATTTCGGCCCGGCAAATGGGCAAGTCTGAGCTGGCTGCGTTATTCCGTCGGTTGTGTGGGGCGTAAATGGGACCTCAGGGGGTGATTTTCAGGTTTTGAAGGAATCGTTCGAGGTCTTCGGCACGGTGAAGGTGGAGGACGGAATTCGGAGTGGTATCACAGAGACGGAAGGAGCGCCGACACAGAGGCTCACAGAGCAAGGCAGAGCGGAGGACGGACTTGGGGGTTGAGAACGGGTAGGAGTAGGAGAACGAGAACGATTGGGGATGAATAAGCGCGGCGCTCGCTGAACCGGAGGCGGGCGGGACGGGTAATCAAAAAAGGTTACGACCTGTTACGCTTAGATCCGTAACTTGGGGTAACCTTGCTTGAATTGGCGGTGCGGCCGGATTTCGGAGGGGTTACACAGAGGCGGCAGGAGGGCGGAGGAGGGCACGGAGCAAGTCGGTTCGTAGGCCAGAGTTGGCGGTTGAGAACGAGTAGGAGAACGAGGACGATTGCAGCGGAGACCGGAGTGGTATCACAGAGGCGTCAGGAGCGCCTACACGGAGGCTCACGGAGCAAGGCTGGGCGCAGTCAACGACTCGCCCAGGGGACACCCTCGGTTTGAACTGTTTCCATTTTGGAAATAGTTGCCGCCGGCGAAAGTTCGCCGCTATCGAAGATAAGAGGAGGAAGCGAGGAGGGAGAGGGAAGGCCCTTGAGGAAATCAGGGGGCGATCACGTCGATGCCGCGCAAGCCGAAGAGCGGAGCGGCGGCGAGGAGGTGGCGGTCGTTGGAGTAGATTTCGGCAAAGCCCGCTTCAGCCGCACTGGCGAGGTGAAGGGCGTCGGCGGCGCGCAAAAAAACGGTGGCGGGCGCGAGGCGAAAGGCCCTATCAACCCACTCAAGATGGGCATTGGTAACGGCAAGCCATTGCAAAGTGCCGGACAAACGGTCGGCGGAGAGTTGGTCGAGGAGCGCGTCCATCTGGGCGGCGGTGGATACGGCTTCGCGGATCTTGCGGTGGGCGGCGGCCACGATTTCGATACGACCGTGGAGCGAGCAGGTGATCACATCAACGGTGGCGGCATGGCAGCGCACGGCATCCGAGCCGACCTCAGCACGATAGAGTTTAAGCAGATAGGCGGTGTCGTAATAAGCCGCGATCATCGTTCGTCGCGCATTGCAGACACGGTCGCGGTGGAATCCTCACCATCGGAAAACGCCCCGGCGGCTAGGGCGGCAGCGAAGGCGGGCTGGAGCGGGCGGGTAGCCCAATACGAAGGGCCGACACGCGGTGTCGTGGCCTGTTCGGTGCGCGGAGCGGGCAGCAGGGCGGCGTCCTCGGCGGTGAGGGCTTTTTCGAGGAGGTACATGGTCTCCTGAGTGAGCGAGCGCCGGTGGCTGGCGGCGATACGCTTGAGCCGCGCATGGAGCTTTGGTGGAACGGATTTAATAACGAGCGTCGGCATGGTGACAAAAGGGAAGCGTTTTTATTCCATTTGGCAAGTCAGCGGCGGCCGCAGGCTTTCATTTGAAGTAGTGAGTAGCGAGTAGCGGGTAGTGAGCAGGACGGACTCGGAGGACGGCATTCGGAAGGGGTTACACGGAGACGGAGGGGAGTTCGGATGAGGGCACGGAGGGCGATTGGACCGGCCGCCCGAGGGATCTCGTTGTGGGAGGGCGTTAGCTGGCGGTGAGCTCCAGGCGTTTAGCGGGGCCGCCGACGGCGCGCGAGGTGAGCAATCTTAGCGTCGAGGGTTGCCTTTTCGGCACCGGCCTCGGCACGTGTTTTGAAGTTCTTGCGGATGCGCAGGCCGTTGATGCGGCCATCGACTGGCCAAGAGGTAATTCCGTTAGGATTTACGAAGCGGGAAACGACGAAGGGTGTCGGGGACATGTTTAGGTTTCCACGTCAACTGGCAACCTAGGCAGCCCGTTTCATTAAGTCACTGGAATACAGCGAGTTAACTGGCGGAGAGGGGGGGATTCGAACCCCCGGTAGGCTTTTACACCTACGGCGCTTTAGCAAAGCGCTGCTTTCGACCACTCAGCCACCTCTCCGTTAAGCAGAAGCGAAAACCAAAGGTGCCAAACGTAAAGTGCAAGGTCTTTCTCGCACGTTTATCCGCAACTTGCAACTTACCCCGGTTCGCCTCAGCGGATCCTCGTCCGTCCCGCGTCCCGCATCCTTTCGCCACCTGCCGAAATCAGCTTTCTTCGTCGTCCGGACGCTCGATCGCATCCCGGCACTCACTCATCACCCGCAGCCAGATCTCGCGCAGGTCGAACAAGCGCGGTTGGGCATCGGCCCTGAATTTCACCACCGCATCCTGCTTACCCGCCGCAGCCGTATTTAGTAGCGCAAAGGTGCGATTGAGCTCAGCCATCGAGCGCTTAAACAGGCTGATCGCCATCGCATAATCACCAAAGTCGAGGGCCTGAATCGCCAACATGGCTTGCTCCTCGCCCCGGTAAATCGAGGCGTGTACGTCGATCGCCAGCGACTGGGGAACTTTGTCACTGGTGTGGGCAATCTGCTCCCAACTCCGTTTAAGGCTCAGATAAATCGCCTTCGTGGAAATAAATATCGGGTTCTTGTGAAGCGTGTAAGGATCGTCCGCGCCATCATCGATCTCACCCGTGGCAACAACGTCCAAATCCTCTTCGTCCAAATCGTCGTCACCATCGTCGTCGGTGACGTCCGAACTCCAAGCGTCTTCATCCCAACCCATCAAATGAGCGGTTTCATCAATGCGGCCCTCCTTGCCTTTCAGCAGCTCGTAATAGGCGAGGTAGCGATGAATCACATCGTCTTGAGCGCGCAGATATTTTTCCCAGTCAAATTCATTCCATGCAAGCTCTCCACGATCATCCCACTCGTTATCGGAGGGGCCGTTGGATTCAGATTTACTCATGTTTTAAGGGTCCGAGGACCTTGGATTTGGAAGCTGTTCCAAAGCCCCCAAAACGCAACGCAAATTCCATTTTCATCCCGCGCCCGCCCCACCCGTTAACACAACCACCCCGACTGGCATTAAACCCTATGAATTTCGTGCAGTTCACTTTGCTGATTGAATCAGGTCTGAACGGACAGTTACTTTTCGCCATCTTTTCCCATGGCTGACGTACATCACGAGACTGTTTATTTCGCAGGACATGTTCAAGGCGTGGGATTTCGTTACACCACCCTGTCTGTCGCCAAGGAATTCGAACTGACGGGGCGCGTCAGCAATCTGGCCGATGGCCGAGTGCAGCTCGAAGTCGAGGGAGAGCCCAAGGAGATCAACGCATTCCTAAGTGTTCTCGAGGAGCGCATGCACGGCTACATTCGCAAGGTCGAGCGCACCGCCTCGCACGGCCCAGCTCAATATCAGGATTTCTGCATTCAATGAACGTCGCTCCCGTGCCCCCTTCCCTGCCCCACGCCGCGATCACAATCACCGGCCTGACCAAGGACTTTTCGATTAACCTACGCGGAGTTAAATTGCGCGCGGTGGATAACCTCACTCTCGCCGTACCCGAGGGCCAGGTTTTCGGCCTGCTTGGCCCCAACGGCTCCGGCAAAAGCACGACCATCAAAATCATCCTCGGTCTGCTCGAACCCACGGTGGGCGAGTGCCAAGTATTCGGCGTGCCCAGCGGCCGCGTCGACTCGCGACTCAACGTTGGTTACCTGCCCGAAGCTCCGTATTTTTACCGCTATTTGAGCGGTACCGAGTTGGTGCGATTTTACGGGCGGATTTGCGGTGTGCCCAAGGCCCGACTCGCGGACCGAGTGCGTGAAGTGATTGACTGGGTCGGGCTGAGCGCCGCCGCCCATCGCCGCGTAGGGACTTACTCGAAGGGCATGTTGCAACGCATCGGCCTGGCCCAGGCGTTGGTGCATGACCCTCGTCTGATTATCCTAGATGAGCCCACCGCAGGCGTGGACCCAGTCGGCTCGGCGGAGATTTCTGAACTCATTTTAAAGCTTAAAACCCAAGGGAAAACCGTGCTGATCACCTCGCACTTACTCGCGCAGATCGAGGACATCTGTGACCGCGTCGCCATCCTTGACCGCGGTAAACTGATTCTAGAGGGGGCGGTTGCCGAGTTGGTCGGCCGCCAGGACCAACAGGCTCTGATCGTCGACACGCTGCCGGCATCGGAGCTGGAAGAATTACGCGGTTGGCTGACGGCTCGCGGACATACGCTAAGCGCCGTTGAGCAACCCCGCACTCGGCTCGATCAGCTTTTTCTGAACAAAATCTCCCGCAGCCCCAAGAACGGAGGCCAAGCATGAGCACCGCGAAGCGCAGCGTGCCGTTTTCGCTGAGTCGGCTCGGCATCGTGGCTGGCAACACCTTCCTTGAGGCCGTGCGCCAGAAGTTATTTAATTTCCTGCTCCTGCTGGCGGTCGCACTGGTGGCAAGTGCCCAGTTATTTCGCGAGTTCAACTTTGGCTCCTCAGAGCTAAAATTCATCGCCGATTTCGGCTTCGGCGCGATGGTGTTTTTCGGCTCCATCCTGACGATCGCCGCCACCGCGCAGCTGTTTTTCAGCGAGATTGAAAACCGCACCGCGTTGACCCTTTTGGCCAAGCCTATCTGGCGCACGGAATTCATTTTCGGGAAACTCTTGGGCGTGTTCGCCGTGGTCGGCGTGTTTTGCGCGCTGACGACCGGCCTGTTACTGGCGCTAATCTATAATCGCGAGACCGCGCTCATTGAGGCCCACCCGGAGGCATTCGAGGCGGGACGGCTGATTCATTACGGTGATCTACTGATGATGGGCGTGCTGCAATGGCTGAAATTCGGCGTACTCGCGGCGATCACGCTGCTGGTGGCGAGTTTCTCCAACACCAATCTCTTCACCGTAGTCATGGGTTTTTTCATGCTGGTTATCTGTCATCTGCAGTACCTGGCGCGCGACGCTTACAGTCACGTCACTGCCCTACCCCTGCGCCTGCTGGTGCAGGGACTCGGCTACGTGTTTCCGAATTTCCAGGTTTTTAACTTGGCCGACCAAATCGGGATCGGTCAGGGAATCGACCCCATGGTTTTTGTACGGGTGGGCGGCTATGCGCTCACCTACATCGCGGTGTTTGGCGCCTTGGCGGTTTATAGTTTCAGCCAACGTGAAATTTAACCTCGCGCGCCTTCGCCCGCTGTTAACCGGGTCCGTCGTCGTCACCATATTAGCAGTGACCGGCCTGGTCGTGCGCCCGTTGGAGGCACCGGCTTGGGACTGGGTGCGCGCACGGCAACCTGCACTGAAACTGGACTCGATCCAAGGCGCCCTCGGCCAGGGCCTTACCGTGGGACTGCTCGGCGGCTTCCGCGCAATCGTGGCCGACTTTTTTTGGATTCAAACCCACTCGGTGTGGGAAGACCGCGACCTGCCGGCCACGCAGACGTTTATTAAATTGGTTACCGCGATCGACCCGCGACCTCTCTTTTTCTGGATCAACGGCTCACGTATGATCGCCTATGACATGCCCAACTGGCGTATCGTCGACTCCGGCGGTTACAATGCCGTGCCACAAGCCAAGCAGCGCCTGATCGACGAGGAGCAGGCAACGATCGCACTCAACTACCTCAAAGAAGCGTTTAACTACCATCCGGACTCCGCGTTGCTGCACGTGGAAGTCGCCAATATTTACCTCAACCGGCTTAAGGATAAGACCAACGCAGCCGAAGCCTACCGCCGCGCCGCGCTGCTCCCCAATGGCCCCTTTTATGCGGGCCGTATTTATGCTGAGTTATTACGTAAACTCGGCCGTAAACAAGAGGCCTATGACTGGCTGAAACAGACCTACACCAAGCTCCCCAAGTCGGTGAATCGTTCCCTTGGCATCAGCGAATTCACGGTGGATTCCGCTATGGCTCCGGTGGTCTTGGAGCGCATCCGCGAACTGGAAGAGGAATTAAATCTTGCTGAGGAAAAACGGTTTGTCCCCTAATTTTAATAAAATCGAAGGATTTTCGCTTGCACCAAATCGGCTACCTTTAAAAGTTCATCAGTTTACTAAACTTATGGCCGCCTCAACGCCCAACAACCTCTATCCCATTTTCGACCGCGTCCTCGGACGGGTGGACAAAGAGGCCAAGCTAAAACAACGCGGCCGAGTGATCTGGTTGTACGGTTTATCCGGTTCGGGCAAGAGCACCCTCGCGATCGCCTTGGAGCGCCGTCTTCACGCCGAGGGTTTCACTACCCACCTGCTCGATGGCGACAACGTCCGCAGCGGGCTCAACCGCGATCTCGGGTTCACTGACGCGGATCGGGCGGAAAACATCCGCCGCATCGCGGAAGTGGCGAAACTTTTTGTGCAGGCCGGCGTGGTGGTGATTGCGGCTTTTATTACCCCCCAACGCTCCCATCGCGAGCTGGCGCGCACGATCATCGGGGCGGACGATTTTTCGGAGGTGTACGTGGCTGCCTCGTTCGAAACCTGCGCTACGCGCGACCCCAAAGGGCTTTACGCCAAAGCGCGGGCGGGCAACGTGCAGCAATTCACCGGTCGCGACTCGAGCTTCGAGCCCCCGCTCGCCGAAAACCTCGACGCCCAGACCATTGATACCGAGGCGGGTACAGCCGACGACTCACTCAACCAATTACACTCCGCCATCTTGACCCGCATCACTTTCCAATAATCCGACATGAGTTCATACAACCTTACGCATCTCGCCCAGCTCGAACACGAGGCCATCTTCATCATGCGCGAAGTCGCCGCGCAGTTTGAGCGCCCCGCCCTGTTGTTTTCCGGCGGCAAGGATTCCATCGTCATGGTGCGCCTCGCCCAAAAGGCGTTCGCCCCCGCTAAGATCCCCTTCCCGCTCGTGCATGTGGACACAGGCCACAACTTCGAGGAAACGATCGCCTTCCGCGACTGGCTGGCCAAGGACACCGGCAGCCGTTTGGTGGTGCGCTACGTTGCCGACTCCATCAAGGCCGGTCGCTGCCAGGAAGAAAAAGGCCCGAACCCCTCGCGCAACGGCCTGCAGACCATAACCCTGCTCGATACGATCGAGGAGTTCCGCTACGACGCCTGCCTCGGCGGTGCCCGCCGCGACGAGGAAAAAGCCCGCGCCAAAGAGCGTTTCTTCTCCCACCGCGACGAGTTCGGTCAATGGGACCCGAAAAACCAGCGCCCCGAGCTGTGGAACCTTTTTAACGGCCGCAAAAACCAGGGCGAGCACTTCCGCGTGTTCCCGCTCTCCAATTGGACCGAGATGGACGTGTGGCAGTACATCGCCCGCGAGAAACTCGACATCCCCTCGATCTATTTCACCCACCAGCGCGAAGTCGTGAATCGCAACGGCGTGCTGCTCGCGAAGTCGCCCTTCATTACGCTCATTGGCGACGAAAAGTATGAAACCCGCACGGTGCGTTACCGCACGGTAGGCGACAGCACCTGCACTGGGGCGATCGAGTCGGACGCGGCAGATTTGGCCGCAGTCATTCAAGAAGTCGCCACCGCACGCCAGACTGAACGCGGCACCCGCGCCGACGACAAACGCTCTGAAACCGCGATGGAAGACCGTAAAAAGGCCGGGTACTTTTGAGAAAACAAATCCCAAACGGCCGAATTCCAAAACTGATCCGAACTTAAAAAACAACTCACCCATTTCGTCTTAAGACAGCGCTGATTTTGGCGTTTGAACTTTTGGCGTTTGGGATTTCACCGCATGAACGCTCCTGTCCACACGCACACCGACCAACACTACCTGTCCATGGACCTGCTCCGCTTCACCACGGCAGGCAGCGTGGACGACGGTAAATCCACCCTCATCGGCCGCCTCCTTTATGATTCCAAGGCGATTTTCGAGGACCAACTAGAAGCCATCGAGCGCGCCACCGAACAGCGCGGCGAGGACCACCTCAACCTCTCGCTGCTCACCGATGGCCTGCGCGCCGAGCGTGAACAGGGCATCACCATTGACGTGGCCTACCGCTATTTTGCAACGCCGCGCCGTAAGTTCATCGTCGCGGACACCCCCGGCCACATCCAGTACACGCGTAATATGGTGACGGGCGCCTCCACGGCCAACCTCGCCATCATCCTGATCGACGCGCGCAAGGGCGTCATCGAGCAAACCAGCCGCCACTCCTTCATCGCGTCGCTGCTGCGCATCCCTCACGTGGTGGTCTGCGTGAATAAGATGGACCTCGTTGACTACTCCGAGGCCCGGTTCAACGAGATTGTCACCGCCTACACCGAGTTCGCCTCCCGCCTGGAAATCCCTGACATCCAGTTCATTCCCATCTCGGCGCTGCACGGTGACAACGTCGTTGATCGCTCACCCAAAATGCCCTGGTATCAGGGCAGCGCGTTGCTTTACACACTGGAAACCGTCTACATCGGCAGTGATGTTAACCACATCGACGCGCGCTTCCCGGTCCAAACCGTGATCCGCCCCAACAACGACGAACACCACGATTTTCGTGGATTCGCCGGCCGCGTGGCGGGCGGAGTCTTCAAGCCAGGCGACGAGATCGTCTCTCAACCCTCCGGCTTAACTTCACGCATCAAAACCATCCACGGCCCATCCGGCGCACTCGCCGAGGCCTTTGCGCCAATGTCGGTGGTGATGACGCTGGAAGACGAAATCGATGTCTCCCGCGGCGACACCATCACCAAGGCAAATAATCCCCCCGAAGTCACCCAAGACATCGAGGCGATGATCTGTTGGTTCTCGGACAAGAAGCTGGTACCCAACGGCAAATACATTATTCGCCACACCACGAGTGAGGCCAAGTCGGTCATCAAGGCTGTGCGTTACAAGGTGAACATCAGCACGCTACACAAGACTGAAGGCGATCTGGAGATTGGCATGAACGACATCGGCCGAATCCTGTTGCGCACCGCCTCGCCGCTCATTGCCGATTCCTACCAACGCAACCGCGCCACCGGCAGCTTCATCCTAGTCGATGAATTCACCAACGCGACGGTCGCGGCCGGAATGATCCTGTAATTGTCCCAGGCTACCGCCGTGGCGCACATCGTGCTGTGCGCCATGGTATTGCATGATTGTTAATTATTGGCTACTGCCGTTCGCCCTGCTGCTGCTTTGGTTACCTAGGCAGTGGCTTCGGCCAGGAAAAAAAGTCGTTCACAGGCCGTCCTCGCGTAGCGTGGTTCAACCAGTGGTGGCGCGCGATACGCAAGACGCCTCGATCAGCCTCAAGTCAGAAATCAACAAGGCGCGTAACTGGCTTGATTTGGCCCGTGCTGCAGCAGGTGCGGTCGCACTTAATTACGCCTGCTTCTCCGTTGAACTCGGGGCTGCCAAAAGCCTAGCGCCCACGATTTTTGCCCTAAAAGGCATCTTGCTTGGAGTAGCGGTGCTAGTGCAGGTAATCCGACTTGGGTCGCGTGGACGCCTGGTTGCCCCCATCTTTTTTGTTTTAGGCCTCAGTTTTGGCCTCATCGGATGGAAACCCGCCCTGTTCGCTTTTGTCACGGTCTGGATTTTCAACCGGATACTCCCCAGTGCGGGAGTCTTTCTTATTGCTGCCGCCAGTTTTCAGGTCGTCTTCGGCATGCTCCTCGCTCGGGGTCTTTTCTTATACCAATTATTGAGCGCTGGGCTGGCGATCCTGCCGCTGATTTTAAGCGGCATGCTCAAGCACCCCTTGGTGCAGATCAATAAGCCGTCGCGGCGCAAACACCGGTAAAAACCCGTTGTGTTAACGATTACTCCCGACACGCGTTTTTGGGTTTGGTTGGAGGCCACCCGGCCACGCACCTTACCCGCAGCCGTATCTCCTGTGGCCGTCGCTTCGGCCTTGGCTTGGCGTGACGGAGGTTTTTGCGCGCTGGCCGCAATCCTCTGTCTAACGTTCGCCCTGCTTATTCAGATCGGCACCAATTTCGCCAACGATTACTACGACTTCATCAAAGGCGCGGACACCGCCGCGCGAATCGGCCCGCGCCGGGCCGTCGCCGCAGGATTAATTGCCCCAGCCACGATGAAACGGGCCATGCTCGGGGTGTTCATCGCCGCCTTTTTGACCGGACTGCCGCTGCTGGCCTACGGCGGCTGGCCGCTGCTAGTGATCGGTCTCGCCAGCATCGCTTGCGGCTACGCCTATACCGGCGGCCCGTACCCACTAGGCTACAACGGATTAGGGGACATTTTTGTGTTTATTTTCTTTGGTTTGGTTGCAGTTGGGGCGACCTATTTTGTGCAGACCGAGGTTATAACAGCCGACGTCTGGCTAATCGGCAGCGGTATCGGGGCGCTTGCCGCCAATATTTTGGTGGTTAACAACTACCGCGATGCGGAGACCGACGTGAGTGCGGGTAAGCGCACGTTGGTGGTGCGGTTCGGGCGGCGCTTCGCTCGGGCACAGTTTGTAGCCGCTCATGCGCTTGGGGTCGCGGTGATTTTCGCGATCGGCGTCGATGACTGGAACCCGTTCGTTTTGGCCTGTGCCGTGGGGATCTGCGTAGCGATCGGCTGGCGTCAATCGCGCCGCCTCGCGCGGGCCACGACTCCAGCGGAGTTAATTCGTCTGCTTGGGGCGACCGGCCTGTATTTGGCCGGCTACGCACTCATCGTATCAATCGGGTTGATCTGGGGCTGATTAACCAGCCGAAGCTGACAGCGGCGGAAGTCGGTCAAGTCACTCCAGCCATCACGAGAAGGATGGTGTGGAAGTTAAACAGAGCGTGGGCGATGATGGGTACGCTGATGCGGCCGGTTTGTTCATAGGCGATCGCAA
>CANIXX010000063.1 GCA_947471115.1 Opitutaceae bacterium
CCTCCTCAAGCCAGAGCTCGCGTCTCACATTGGTGTTTTCGAGGAGCAAGTGGACACCTTCATGTTGAATGATATGGCGAATGGCGTCGCCTTTCCACTCACCGGCGATCACGGCGAGCGCCCAACTCGGGTCGCGCGTGAAGTAGCCAGCGACGTCCTTTGGCTTTCCCTGCGGATCGAGCGGCCGGTAGGGCCGAAATGCCCGGGGGCTGCGCATGATGGTGATGGTAAGAGGTGTGACCTGTGCCAACTCGATAGGGATTAATTGCGCCAAAGCTCGGATAAATTGCCGATAGTCGCGGGCAATGTCTTCGGCTTCTTCGGCCGAATCCGACGTGAGTAGGGTAAACCCCGGTCCGTTGACCTGATGCCATGTCGGCGCAGCCTCAACGGGGCGGACGCTGACGAGGAACGCGGCAAGTAAGTGGAGTCCGAGGATAATGAGCCCCGATTTACGACAACATTTAAAACTCATACCGTGAGATAGCGGAGGCCACAGGTCATTGAAAATCCAAAGATGCCACTAAAGCTTGCGCTGCGTGAAACGTCTGGCCAGTTGCGCTCAGCGGTCTCCATGCATTCGGGGGCGGAGTAGGTGTAAGATGGTGAGCGGATTCCAGAGGAGTAATTTCGAGGAATACCTGTGGGTATTTCGACCAAGAGCGAAAGCGCGGAGAGGCCATCTCCGCAAGCGATGGTCCGAACGTCAGAGGCAGGTGCCCGCTTGCGGGCTGAATAAGGCGCAACGGATGACGCAACCTGAAAGGTGCCGCCAGATTGCCTCGCGATCCTTCTGAATCCATGGACACGGCCCAGCGGAGGTTTTGGAATCAGAGTCGGTCTGAGGCGAGGGCGGGCGTGTGCTTGGGAAGCACGATGGCCTTGGTCGCTTGTTCGAAATCGTAGCCGTAACCGAGCAGCTTGGGCTCGCTCCAGGCGGGACCGAAGAAGCTGATGGTCACGGGGAGTCCGTTCTTGGTCATGCCGGCGGGCACGATAAGGTCGGGAAAGCCGGTTTGGTTGGCGATACTGGTGGCCGAATCGGTCACGCCTACCGGAGATGGGTCGCGCTGCGGATTTATCAGCGCGGCGGGACGGGTGTTAGTCGGATAAACCATGGCGTCGAGTTGGTGGCGTTTGAAGAGCGCGAGCACGGTTTCGGTGGTGAGAGCGAGGCCCTGGTTTACAGCCGCCAAGTAGATCGGATCGTCCAGTGAGAGGCCGATAGAGCCGGTGTATTTCAAGGCGTAGGCCTTGGTGGGCTGGCGGTAGCCGGTTGCCGGATCGTTGGCGCGGGCGACGAGTTCGTCGAAGGTCTTGGGGTAGGCAGGGCCGGTGGTTTTCAGATAGTCGCCGATCTGGGTCTTGAATTCGGAGGCCATGATCAACGAGGACAGGCCGAGACGACCTTCGAGGAAGTAGGAGGGGTAGCGCACCTCGACGGCGGTGGCACCGAGTTTTTCCAGGGTGGCGACGGCGGCGTTGAAAATGCGATCAACCTCCGCGTCGTTGCCGGTGAAGTCGCGGGCCACGCCGATACGCGCTCCCTTGAGAGAGCCTATTTTAAGGAAAGAGGTGTAGTCCTTGGCGATGTGGCCGGCGCTTTTGGCCGTCGCGTCGTCGGCGGGGTCTACACCGGTCATGACGTTGAGCGAGATCGCGATGTCGGCGACGCTGCGAGCCATCGGGCCGCCGGTGTCAAACGTGAGGGCGAGCGGCACGATCCCGTCGCGGCTGAGCAAACCGTGCGTGGGCTTGAGGCCGACGATGCCGTTGACGGAGCTGGGGCCGCGGATCGAGCCACCGGTGTCGGTGCCGAGGCCAAGCTGTGCGAAGGCCGCCGCGATGGCCGCACCCGTGCCGCCGGAGGAGCCCGCCGGACCACGCGTGAGATCGTGGGGGTTGAGGGTTTGGCCCATCGTGCTTGACCCGTTGGGAACGAAGCCGGCTTTAAGGACGGCTGGGTCTTTGGCACCAGCCACGCTACCGCCGCCGCCGGCCCATTCGTGGAGGTTGACCTTGGCGATGATTATGGCGCCGCCGGCACGGAGTTTTTTGACGATAAAGGCGTCGTCCGGCGCCATCGAGCCGATCAGCAATTGCGAACCGGCAGTGGTCGGCAGGTCATAGGTATCGAAGTTGTCCTTGAGCACGATGGGAACTCCGTGAAGAGGCCCCCGAAGGCGACCGGCGGCGCGTTCGGCATCGAGCGTGCGGGCTTCGTCGAGCGCCTTCGGGTTCAGCGTGATCACGCTGTTGATCGCTGGGCCTTGCTGGTCGTAGGCGGCGATGCGGGCGAGGTAGGCCCGGGTGAGTTGTTCGGCGGTCAGGCCGGTTTTAAACGCGGCCTGCAAGTCCGCGATGGTGGTGGTCTTAAGGTCCAGCGGCGCAGCGTATGCAAAGCCGGATGCAGCAGCGAGAGCGAGGGCAAGGAGGAAGGACGGAGTGCGCATTGTGAGTAACTGGATTATAGATACGACTGTCAGTAAGAGATGGTCTCACCCGGAAGGGCGGGCGTGGAAGCGGGTGGAACGCGGAATTTCGTCGTTTGTTCAAAGCCGTAAGCCAGGCGGAGGAGCGTGGGCTCGGCAAAAGCGCGGCCTAGAAACTCCACGCCTACCGGCACGCCCAAGGGAGCGGTCGCGCTGGGAGGCGAAAAGCCACCGGGCACGGTGAGCGCGGGCAGGCCACTGCTCGATGACATGAAGCCGTTACGCTCGAGCTGGGGCGCACCCACGGGCACGACGAAGCGGCGTTGGTGGGTGTAGAAGAGGGCGTCGAGACGCTGGTCGTCCATAAACTTCACCAAGGCATCGCGGAAGGCGGCCTGGCGTTCGAGGCGGCGCAGGTAATCGGGGTGGGTCGCGGCGTCTTTGACGGCGAGCGATTCCTCGAAGCGCTTGATCACGGATGGCACGGTGTTGCCAGCGGCGGCGACGTAGGCGGCGAGGTCGGGGAACTTGGAGCGCGCGCCTTGGGCGGCGAAGTATTGGTTCATCACTCGGGCGTCCTCATATACGCCGATGCCGAGAGGGGCCGACTTCTCGTCGAGCACGTGTTTCACCTCGGGAATGGATACGCGCAGGACGGTGGCGCCGGCCTTTTCGAGCGCCTTTACCGCCTGGTCGGTGGCGGTGGTGACCAGCGCGTGTTCGGGATGCGACCCATCGCCGAGCAGGTCGGTGACGTAGCCGATGCGCGCGCCCTTCAGGCCATTGGCGTCGAGCGAAGTGGTGTAGGTTTTGGGTGTCTTGCCGATGGCGTTCCACGTCGAGGGATCATGAGCATCGAAGCCGGCGAGCACGTCGGCCATGAGGGCGGCGTCGGCGACGGTGCGGGTGTGGGGGCCGACGGCATCTTGCGTGTAAGTGTTGGGAATGACGCCCGAGCGACCGATGAGGCCAAAGGTGCCGCGCAGGCCAACGCTGGCCGTGGCCGACGCTGGGGAACGAATCGATTGTCCCGTGTCGGTACCCATCGCAAGGATGCTGAACGATGCCGCCACGACGACGCCGCTCGCACCGGAGGAACCGCCCGGCGTGCGAGTGAGGTCGTAGGGGTTTAAGGTTTGTCCGCCTAGCGAGCTGAACGTGACGGCTGTGCGGGCGAGTTCGCCGAGGTTGCACTTGGCGAGGATGATGGCGCCGGCGGCGCGCAGGCGGGCGACGGTGGAGGCATCGTTGTCGGGCTGAAAATCGGCGAGTGCCTTGGAGCCGCCGGTGGTGAGGAGATCGGCGGTGTTGTAGTTGTCCTTCAGGATAACCGGAATGCCATGAAGGGGAGAGCGCGGGCCTTTGGCCTTGCGCTCGGCGTCGAGGGCGCGGGCGGTTTCGAGCGCCTTCGGATTGAGCGTGATGATGGTGTTGAGTTTGGGGCCGGCCTGGTCGTAGGCGGCGATGCGCGCGAGGCAGAGTTGGATCAACTTTTCCGACGTGAGCGCGCCGGCGTCGAAGGCGGCGTTGATGTCGGCGACCGAGGCGGTCGCGAGGTCGAAGGTCGCGGCGCGGGCGGTGGGGACGAGACTGGTGGCGGCGACGAAGGCGGCCAAGGCGAGGATGCGGCAAGGACTCATAGAGCCCCGAGACGAGCACCGCCTGTGCCCTTTACCCCCGCCGCTCCCACAGTATAACCGAATTATAGCGGCAGATCAGGCAGGCGGATAAATATTCAACCGGCGCGCCTCACATCCCGCCGCCGTCGTGGAAAGAGTCGGCACTGTAGACGGCCCGGTAATAGCGGAGGTAATGCTCGACGATGACCGGAGCGGTGAAGGTGGTCTGGGCGCGTGCACGGGCGGCGGCGCCGAGGCGGGCGCGGCGGACCGGATCGGTGATGAGTGCGACCAACGCATCGACCAAACCCTCGACATCGCCGGGCGACACCAGCAGGCCGGTTTCACCGTCGATCGTGACTTCGGGAATGCCGCCGACACGCGTCGATACGCTGGGACAAGCGAAAGCCATCGCTTCGAGAATGCCTAGGCAGAAACTTTCGCTCTCCGATGTAAAGAAGCCGAGGTCAGCCGCCTGGAGGTAATCTTCGATCGCGGTGACGTTTTCCCGCACCATGATACGATCACGGATGCCGAGGCGGGTGATCTCTTCGGAGAACGCGTTGAAATCGCCGCCGGCTAGAACCAGCAGTTTGCACGGGGCGCGAGACTGCACGCGCGCGAACCCTTCAAGGAGCGTATCGAAGCGTTTTACAGGACGCAGATTCGAGGAGTGAAACAGCAAGACCTCCTCGTCGCTTACGCCGAGCTCCCTGCGGACATCTGCGCGGGACCGAGACGGCGTCTGGGGATTAAAGAAGTTGTGGATGACCTCAATCGGGCGTTTGACCGTCAGTAGGCGTTGGGTTTCGGCGCGCAGAAAATCGGAGACGGCGGTGATGCCATCGGCCGTATCGAGGGCGTGGCGAATGGCGGGACCGTAGCCAGGATCGCGACCGAGGAGGGTGGTGTCGGTGCCGTGCAACGTCGTGATCACCTTTGGCCGCCGGTGCGCCGGAAGCATGTCACGTGCAAGCAAAGCGGCGGTTGCGTGGGGCACCGCGTAGTGAGCGTGGATGATATCGAGCCCGAAGTCGCGGGAGGTTTCGGCGAGTTTGACCGAAAGCGGCAACGTGTAGTCGGGGTATTTGAATAAACCGTAACTGTTGATCTCGACCGGGTGGAAAAAGAGACGGGGAGCGCCGGTGGGCAGGCGAAACGGCCGTTCGTAGCTGACGAAATGAATCTCGTGTCCGCGTGCGGCGAGTTCCAGACCGAGGCTGGTGGCGAGGATGCCGCTGCCGCCTACACTGGGGTAGCAGGTGATGCCGATTTTAAAGGGGCGGTCGGGTGGCATGTTGAGCGTTCGGATCTGGCCATCCTGGTTTTAAAAGTGACGTGCCGACCGCGAGACAGGCGCTAGCGAGGCAAAGACCAGCGGGTCGTTCGGGTAGAGTGCGATGGCGGTGGTGGTCCCGCAGCGTGCGCCGTTCACTGCCGCACGGGCGAGCTGCAGCGCCGGGTAGTTGCGGGTCTTGAGCTGGGAGGCGTGGGCCTCCATCGCGGCCTGCCAGGCGGCGAGCGCGGCTTGCGACGAGACGTCGATGAGGATCGGTGAGAGGTCGCGCGGCTCGGCGTCGGTGGAGAGGGCGTAGTAGAGGAGCTGGTCGCAGGCGTGAGGCGCTTGGGCTTTGAGCTCGGCGAGGCCGCCGTAGCGGGCTAGCCGGGTGGCGTCGCGCACGAGGCGGCCGAGGCGGTGGTGGTCGGGATGTTGGTTTTCGACGAGGCTGGGAGCGAGGATGATGCCAGGGCGATGGCGGCGAATGAGGCGGGCGAGGGTGATCGCGTGGGCGTGACGAATCTCCAAACGGGCATCCCCGTCCAGCTCGACGAACTCGATGGTGGCGCCGAGGATGGCAGCGGCGCGTTCGGATTCGGCGGTGCGTTCAGAGGGCGTGCCGTGGGTGCCGGCCTCGCCGCGCGAACAGACGATGCAGTGCACGGGGCGACCTGCGGCGGTTTCGAGGGCGATGACGCCGCCGACTCCAAATTCGAGGTCGTCGGGGTGGGCGCCGAAGGCGAGGATCGGGCTGAGGTCAGGCATCGGTATAAGCTTCATCGGAGCGATCAATTGTGTTGCGAGCAACAAACGTGATTTCGGGCGCGTCGGAGGGGTTGAGGTAGGCTTGTTCACCGGCTCCGGCTATGTAGTGGGTGCAATGAATCACTGACTGCATCCAACGAAGACGGCTGTCACGTGATGGACTGATCTGAGCGGCGGTGTAGGGCGTGTCGGGGAGTGTGATAAACGAGTTGCCGCCTTCGTGGAGTTGGAGCGAGCCGGTTGCCGAGCGGCGGGCGCGCACGAGTTCGCCGTCGTAGGGCACGTCGACAAAGTAATCGTCGATCAAGCAGGCGGTGGTCCGAAACGCCGGGTCGCTGGAGCGGACGACGCGGATGCCGTCCAGGAGCCCCATGGCTCGATAGAGCTCCAGGCAGAAATCGGCGACGGTGCAGGTGGTCTCGGGGATGGCCTTGAAGGCGGCCACCCAGCGCTGATCGACGTAGGCGGGGAGCTGGCGGGCAGTCTGCTCGCGCCAGCCGACGGGGATTTTTTTGGCGTAGAGCGGGGAGAACTTGCGTTGGGTTTTATTGATGAATGTGAAGTTGAGCGTGAGCGGTGTGTCGGATTTCCGGTGACGCAGGGTAGTCTGGGTTTCGCGCGGGTCGTGGTCGCTGTCGTGGTAGAAGAAGACAATCTCGCCGCCAAGCTCGGCCTGAAGTCGGCGGGCGGTGGCGAACTTTGCGTACAGAAACCGCCGAGGGAAAAAGCCGCAGGGTTGTTGTCCGAAGCAGATGACCGGTGCGGGGTTCATGCGGCGGAGGAGTTGGGGAGGGCGGGGCGGGTGAGCTGGATCAGCAGACTGAAGACCATGCAGGCGGCGCAGCCGATGAGGTTATACCAGAGGTAAGAAATTGAGAGTGTGTTGTAGAGCACGATGACCAACGTCTGCGCGGCCAATGCAGCCCAGAAAACTGCCGTGCCGCCCACGTGTTTGATGAAGAATGCCACGAGGAAAAGGCCGAGCACGACGCCGTAAAAAAGGGAGCCGATTATGTTGATCGCCTCGATGAGGTTCTCGGAAAAGCCGGCGAAGAGTGCGAAGGCGATGGCGACAAGTCCCCAGATTGCAGTAAACCACTTGGCGACGCGCACGTTTCGGGCCTCGTCGTGGGCGGAGAGCGGGCGGAACTGGCGCCACAGGTCCATGGTGGTGGTCGTACCAAGTGCATTGAGCTCGCCGGCTTTGGAGCCTAGTGCGGCGGCGATCATCACCGCAATGAGCAGGCCGATGGCGCCGTGCGGGAGCTGGGCGAGGATAAAGCCGATGAAGACATAGTCGGAGTCCTTGGTTTTGGCGCGAGGGTCTGCGGCGGTGAGCGCGGCCTTGGCTTCGCTGCGCACCGCGTCGGTCGCGGCGTGGGCGGCGACCAATGCGCTGCGAGCGAGCTGTTCAGCGGCGGGGTCGGCGTGTTCGCGGGCATCAAGCCACGCGGTAAGTTTTTCCTGTTTTTCGGCGTGGAGAGAGGTGTGTTTGGCTTCGAGGCTGCGGAACGTGGCACCGTCTGGGCCCGCCGAGTAGCGCGCCCATTCGACCTGGTTGTAAAAAATAGGAGCGGGTTGGAATTGGTAGAAAACGAAGACCAGCGCGCCGAGTAGCAGGATGAAAAACTGCATCGGGATTTTGACCAACGCGTTGAACATCAGACCGAGTCGGCTTTCGCGCAGCGAGGCTCCGCCTATGTAGCGCTGCACCTGCGACTGGTCGGTGCCGAAGTAAGAAAGCGATAGGAAGAGTCCGCCGAAGAGCCCCGACCAGAGCGTGTAGCGTTTGCTCGGGTCGATGGAGAAATCAACGGCTTCGAGTTTACCCAACGCGCCGGCGACGTGGGCTGCCCCGGTGAAGCCGAGGCCGTCGGGCAGGCGAAAGAGGAGGATGACAAATGCGGTGACCATGCCGCCGAAGATCACACCCATTTGCCACTTCTGGGTGAGGCTCACGGCCGCGCTGCCGCCGGTGACGGTATATATGATCACGAGCAGACCGGTGCAGATGATGGTCAGGTCGAGTCGCCACCCGAGCACAGTGGCGAGGATGATGGCGGGAGCGTAGATGGTGACGCCGGCGGCGAGACCGCGTTGCATTAGAAACAAACCGGCACCGAGCAGGCGGGTTTTGGGGTCGAAGCGTTTACCGAGAAATTCGTAGGCGGTGTAGACGCCGAGGCGGCGGTAGATCGGCAGAAATACCACACAGATAATGATGAGCGCGAGCGGGAGTCCGAAATAGTTTTGGACAAAACCGATACCGCTTTCGAAGCCCTGGCCGGGGATGGAGAGGAAGGTGATCGCGCTCGCCTGGGTGGCCATCACGGAAATTCCGATCGTGCCCCACCGGGCGGTTTGGTCGCCCTTCAGGTAGGTGTCGAGTTGGTTGGTGTGCCGCGTGCGCCATGCGCCGTAGCCGGCAATGCCGAGCATGGTCACGAGCAGGACGATCCAATCTAGCGCGTTCATGCAAAAAGGTGTGAAAACCAGGTGAGCGCGAATACGACCGCCACGAAGGCGACGAAGACAAAAACGTAAACGCCACGCCAGGTGCGAAAGCCCGGTACGCCCGGCGAATCATCGGGGTTCGGCGCAGGCGGTGTGTCAGGACGCGGATACACGCTCATGGGGCTAGCGAAACCAGGTTGGCGAAGAGCCGGTAAGCGCCGGGCACGCCGGCCGGGAGCTGACGGAAAAATGCCAGCGAGGTGTAGACGAAGTGGCCCTGGCCGTGGCGGGCTACGAGCACGCCGCTGGTCAGGGGTTTTTCGCCGGGATCGTTCATGGCGAGAAGCGACACGAACTGAGTCTCGTCCCAGGAACTGGGGAAATAGGCACCGCGTTCCTGAACCCAGCCCTGAAAATCGGCGGGGCCGAGGCGGTTGGGGGTGGTTAGGGCGGCGTGCTCCGGTGAGAGGAAGGTGACGGGCGCGTCCTCGTCGGTGACGCGAAAATCAGGTGCGGGGCCGGCGATGGAAAGTTTGTAAGGCGCGAGGGTCTCAGCCTTGAGGTTATTGGGGCGGTTGTATTGCGCGATGACGGTGCCGCCAGCCTCAACGTAGGCGAAAAGACCAGGGAGATGGGCAGCGAGGTCGGTGCGTTCGTTGAAGGCGCGCACGCCGATGACGACGGCGTCGAGCGGCCGGAGTTTTTCCAAAGTGAGATCGGAGCCGGCGAGCTCGGTGATGGTGTAGCCCATTTGCCGCAAGGCCTCGGACGTGTTGTCGCCCGCGCCGGGCAGGTAGCCGATGTGTTTGCCGCGGGTGGCGAGATCGAGCGAGACGGCACGGAAGCGGGCGGAGGGCTGGAGGAGCAAGACCGGAAGATGCGGGTAGCGGATCGCGAAATGCTGCTGGTCGAAGGACTGGCCCTTTAGGTCGGCGACGGCGCGCAAGTCGGCGGTGGCGGAGCGGGCGGGGGCGGTGACAGTGAAGGCGAGTTGGGTTTTTTCGCCGGCGGATTTGAGGCGGAAAGGGTGTGCGGCGGGCGTGATTTTCCAGTCGGCGGGGGCGTCAAGGCGGAGGGTGCCTGCGGTATCGGCGCGGGAGGCGGTGAGCTCGACGACGACGGATTTTTTTGCGGTGGGAGCGAAGAGTTCCACCTCGCTCGCGAAGGCGAGGGTGACCGGTGCGATAACGGCGAGGCGACGGCGGGCTTGGGCGGCCGGCGCGGCGGGCACGAGCTGCACGGGCTCGTCGCGGAGGACGAGAGTTTGCCCGCCCACCTCGAAGACGAACTCGACGGGGAATGCGGGGGGATTTTCCGGGAGGCCGATCAGGTTGGGGTCGTCAACCTGGCTCAAGCCGGGCGTGCCGGGGGCGCGCAACCAGTAGGGCTGGCTCGGCGGGGTGGCGGCGGGGAGCGCGGGCGTGGCGGAGAGGGAGACGGTTTCGCCGACAGGCAAGGCGGCGATGACGGCGGCGGCGACGGGGACTACGCTGGCAGGCGATGGAGCGAGCGTCGGGTAACGCACAGAGACCCAGCGGACCGGCACGGCGGAGCGAAGGGTGGCGCGATGGTCGAGCGCGAGGACCTCGTCGGGGACGACCTCGGCTTGGGGGATCAAGGTTTCGACCGAGAGACCGAGGCACGTTTGCAGGATGTGATCGAGTTGCGTGCGTTTGGCGGAAACGACCGGGTCGGCGGGCAGTGCGGCGAGTTTGAGGCGAAGGGCGAGCAAGGCCGGGACACTTGCGGAGGGTTGGGCGGGTTCGAAGGCGGCGATGGCGGCGTCGGTCAGCGCGGCGATTTCGGTGCCGCCCCCGGGGTAACGATTCCAGGTGCCGTCGATGCCGTCGAAGATGCTGGTGGTGGCGGGTTCGCCGGCCAGGAGGGCGAAAGTCTCTCGGCGCGACGGCGCGGTGGCGCTGGCGTTGGAAGCGAAGTTAGCAAACCCCTGCGTGATGTGCATCGCGCGGCTGCGGGCGGCAATGGCGCCGAAGGGCTCGTTGGTGACGGGGTCGAGTCCGCCGACTTCTAAGGCGAGCTGTCCGGGGGCGAGCGTGGCGGATGCGTTGGGAACGGGGCGGAAGGGCGTGTTGTTGTGAAGGATACGCTTGGGCTGCCACGGAGTCAGACCACCAGCGCCGAGTTGCTCGGGGAAAGCGGCGGGGTCGCCGGAGAGTTTGAACGCTTCGAGCGCCAGAACGGTGGATGCGGTGTGGTGGCCGTGGGTTCTGCTGGGTTCGGGGGCAAAACGGGCGATGACGACATCGGGCCTGAAGGTGCGAATCACGCGGACCACGTCGGCGAGCACTTGTTGGCGGTCCCAGATGCGGAGGGTTTCGTTGACGTCTTTGGAGAAACCGAAGTCGAGGGCGCGGGTGAAAAACTGGTGTGCGCCGTCGAGTTGGCGGGCGACGAGAAGTTCGTGGGTGCGGGCAAGGCCGAGTTTTTCACCGAATTCGGGGCCGATTTCGTTTTGTCCGCCATCGCCGCGGGTAAGCGACAGGTAGGCGGTGCGATAACCGAGGCCGCGAGCGAGGTAGGTGAGGAGGTGGGTGTTTTCGTCGTCTGGGTGAGCGGCGATGTGGAGCACGGAAGTGAGCTCGCCGAAGGCGCGGAGATCCTGCTCCAGGGCAGTGCGGGTTGGAGCGGCGTTGGCGGCGGGCGGCGCGGAGACCGGATCGGCGGGCGAGGAGGGTGTGGACCCGAAGCCGGTTGAAAGCGCAAAAACGAACCCGGGCACCAAGCGTGAGAAGCAGGAAGTGAAGGTCACGAAAATCGAGCCGGTTAAGGATTGGGCCCGTTAACAAAAACCCCGGCCGCGTAGTGCCGGGGTTTTGCGAACGAAGGGAGTGGCGGGCTTACTTCAGGGAGGAGATCAGGTCCTGGTTGAGCTTGGTGTATTCCTCGCCGATGGCCCCGCCGGCTTTTTGGGCGGCGGCGAGGGAGGCCTCAGCGGTGGCGATGGCACCTGCTTTGTCACCGGAGGCGGCGAGGATACGGGCCTTGCGGTGGATGAGGTGGGCAGCGCTCGGCTGGGCGGCAATGGCGGCATCCATCCAGGCGGCGGCTTTTTTGAGATCGAGGCCGTTTTCTAAGTAAAACATGGCAGCGTTGGCGTAAGGCTTTTTCTCGGCGTCGGAGGACATCAGGGCCTCGATCTGCGGGACGAGCGGGGTGACGACGTCAGTGGTGATTTTTACCGGTACGGAGGTTTTTTCCCAGTTGAGAGAAAGGGTGGCGGAAGAGTCGCGGAGGTCGCCGATCTCGATCGTGAACGACTCGACGGGGGCGGCGAGCTTGACCGGTGCGACAGTGAGGCGGGCGACGTCGTTCTTGGCATCATATTTGTAGGCGCCCCACTGGGAGGAGTCCTTGTGGATGATGACTGTCCACTCCTTTTTTCCGGGAATGGTGAAGATCTCGTAGTTGCCGGCGGCGATGGTGGCGTCGCCCAGTTTAACTTCGGTGGAGAATTTTATCTTGGTCGAAGAGTTGGCGCCGGTGCGCCAGATTTTATCGTAGGAAACGAGGCCGCCGAAGATCTTGCGGCCCTTTGCGCTGGGGCGGGAATAGCTGATCTCGATATCGGTCAGGCCGACGCGCTGTTTAACGGTGGCGGCGGGACTGGCGGCGGGGAACTCGACCTTCGGCGGGGGAGTTTGGGCGGAGGCGGGCAGCACGGTGAAGAATGCTGCCGATGCAAACAGGACGGAGTGGAGGATGTGTTTTTTCATAGAAAAGTTAGCGGGATTCGGAAGACGCATTGGCGCAAGAGCTGGAGATGGGTTGCAGGTTTTAATTTCGATTTATGCGTGGGAGAAAAGGCTAGGCCTGACGGGAAATGCCGAGGATATCGGCACAGCACGGGAGAAAGGAGTTACACCAAATGAACTTAGCTCCCCGAGAGTGAGGAGAATCGTCGTAACCCTTAAGCATAAGTCAAAAGACTCAACCCATAGCGCGGTCAGTTGAATGTTTTTCAGCGGAAGCGGCCGAACGCTTGAGAGGCAGGAATCATGCTCTGGAAAAGACGGAATCCTTACCACCACACCGCTCGATCCCGGGCGTCACGCTTCGCCACGTAACGCCTGTCCGACTCAACTCCACGCAACCGACCACTCCCATGACTCACGCACTCCTAAACCGCTCACTTCGCGCGCGCTTGATCGCAGCTTTGCTGCTCATCGGACCGGCGTTTCAAACCGTCAACGCCGCCACCTTCGATCTGCAAACCGCCACGATTGAGGACATCAACAAGGCCTTCGACGCCGGCGCCCTCAATTCGGAAAAACTCGTGCAGCTCTACCTCGCACGCATCGAAGCCTACGACAAAAAAGGCCCGAACATAAACGCGATCATCGCGCTCAACCCGAAAGCGCTCGAAACCGCGCGCGCGCTGGACAAGGAGCGCAAAGAGAAGGGGCCGCGCAGCAAGCTTCATGGCATCCCCGTAGTATTCAAAGATCTCTACGACACCACGGATATGCCGACGACATCGGGATTCCTCCCGATGAAAAATTCCCAGCCCGTGCTCGACGCCACCGTCGTAGCCCGCTTGCGCGAGGCCGGTGCGATCGTGTTTGCCAAGGTCAACATGAGCGACTGGTTCGGCGTTCCCAAACAAGGCGATCAAAGCACGCTCCTCGGCCGCACCTCCAACCCTTACAATCTCGAACTCAGCCCCAGCGGCTCCAGTGGCGGCACCGGCGCATCCCTCGCCGCCGCGTTCTCCCAAATTGGTCTCGGCTCCGAAACCGGCACCTCCATCCGCGGCCCCAGCGCGGCCAATAGCGTGGTCGGCCTCGCACCGACCCGCGGGCTCATTCCGCGCGCGGGCATGGTGATGACATCCTTCACCCAGGAACGCGCCGGCCCCATGGGGCGCTCGGTCTATGACGTTGCCGCCCTGACCGATATCGTCGCCGGTTTCGACGCCGAAGACCTTTTGACCATCGCCTCTCCCGGTAAAACCCAGAAGGAATCCTATACCACCACACTCAGTAAAGATGGCCTGCGCGGCGCCCGCATCGGGGTCCTGCGGGACTTCTTTCGCAAGGGCCCCGCTCACGCCGAGGGCATCGCCATTATCGAAAACGCCATCCGCGAACTGAAGAAAAACGGGGCGGTCATCGTTGACGGACTCTCGGTAGGCTTCGATGCCTTCGCGCTGCTTGATGGCGCGGGCGCTGACGCCTTCGCCCGCACGAACTACTATGAGGCACAGTTTTCCTACAACCTGTATTTCCGCCGCCTCGGACCTAACGCTCCGATCAAGAACATGGACGAGCTCATCGCCAAAGGCGGAAGCATCGTAAAACCCGGAATCGTGAAAGCCTACGGCGAGTTCCGCTC
>CANIXX010000064.1 GCA_947471115.1 Opitutaceae bacterium
AAGAACCTCCCCGTAATCTCGGTATCGGCGCGCGATACGGACGATTTCCATGAACGCGCCCGGATCGCCGGCATCAACCGTTACGAAACCAAACTCGACCGCGAGCGCCTCTGCTTGGCGATCACCGACGTCCTCCATCCGCACTGAGCACAAAGCAGAGAAAACCCGTCAACTCCGCCTCGTTCTCATACTTTTACTCGATCTCAATCCGATTCCACATCCGACCCTGACCAACAGGAAAGTCGGCCGCTCTCTTTGAAAAGCGAGGGCGACCAAATCAGCCCAATCCATCCTTAAAGTAACACTTTTCACTTTTAGGCCTAACACCCATTTTCCAATGAAACTCACCCTCGCAAAAAAAATATCGCTCAGCTTCGGATGCATCCTCGCGATCACCGTTGGCCTCGGTGGCTACGCCAGCCGCAACATGCAGGCAGCAGCCAGTAACGCCGCCGATTTTAACGGCCACAACATCCCCACGGTCGCGCTCTCAACCAACATCCAGAGAGACTTGCTCAAAACCATGGTCGCCCTGCGGACCTACGCCTATACGGTTGATCCCAACGAGCTCGCCACCGGGCGCAAATACATAGCCGATGTTCAGGAACATCTTAAAGCTGTCCATGCCGTAGCCGAGAGACTCGGGTTGAAAGAGCTCAAATCCAAGGCCGATGATCTCGATGCCGAAGTCCTCGAATTCATACAACTCACCGACGAAAGCGTGAGCATTAACGCCAAACTCAGTGCCTACAAAGCAGCCATCAACGTCGCTTCCCGCGACTTCATGGCTGCTGTCAAGAGTTTGACCGAGTACAATGCATCAAATCTGGTCGAGAAAATCACCGATAAAGAGGCCACCGCCAAACTGCTTGAAAGCGAACTCAAGCTGGAGGAATCGAGGTCAATGATGGATCGCAGCCTGTCCATCGGTCTGACGGTCTGGAAGGCCATCGCCGAACGTAACCCCGAGGGCTTTTTGGCCACGAAGAATGATTTCTCCATCATCAGCACCAATATCATCAAAATGCGTCGCGTAACATCCGATAAGGAAAACCTCGATCAGCTCGCTTCCATCGAGAAAGCCGCCAACGCCTACGCCACCAACCTCGAATCTTACCGGCGCTATTCAGCCCAGCAGGTAGAAACGCTCCAGAAAAGTCTCACCGTAGCCAATGTCGTCCTCGCCGAAGCCGATCTGGTCGCAAACGACTCCGTTCAAACCATGCTGATCAACTCGGCCTCCACGGTCGATCGCCTCACCGCCACCAGTCGCCTTCTGTGGATAGGTCTCATCGTAGGTCTTATCGTTGGTGTTGTCCTCACCCTGTTCATCACCCGCGCACTTACGCGTCCCATTCTGCGCTGCGTCGCCGAAGTCGAAAAACTGGCCCAAGGGGACCTCACCGGATCTGTCGGCCTCCAACGTGGCGACGAGCTCGGGACCTTGGCGAAAGCCATCGACACCTGCATCGGCAATCTGCGCCAACTCATGGGCAGCCTCACCCAATCGGCCACCGATTTGCAGCGCTCTGCGCATACGCTTACCGATGCTGCACACACACAAGCCGCCTCCGCTGAAGAAACCACGGTCCAGGCCAGCACGGTGGCGGCAGCCGGCGAGGAGTTGTCCATCAACGCCAAGAACATGTCCGCCTCGGCAGCCCAAATCACACAATCCACCAGCACGGTGGCCGCCGCCATGGAGGAAATGTCATCTTCGATTCAGGAAGTAGCGCGCAATTGCGCTCAGGAAAACGAAATCGCCCGCAAGGCTGATACACAGGCCCGCTCAACCCGAGAACTCATGAGTAAACTCGACGACTCCGCCCGCCAAATCGGCAAGGTTGTGGAGCTGATTAATCGCATCGCCGAACAGACGAACCTGCTCGCACTCAACGCCACGATCGAAGCCGCCAGCGCGGGTGAAGCAGGCCGTGGTTTCGCAGTGGTGGCTAACGAAGTCAAAGAGCTGGCCCGCCAGTCAGCCGCCGCCACGGAAGACATCCGCAAACAAGTTGGGCTCATTCAAGACAACACCGGAGCGTCGATGCGTTCACTCGACGAAGTCGCGAAGGTCATCGAGCAAGTGACGCACATCTCGTCCTCGGTGGCTTCTGCGGTAGCGCAGCAATCGGCAACCACCTCCGAGATCGTGGGCACGATCCACGGCGTATCAACTTCGTCTGGGACCCTATCACTCAACGTGCAACAGACCGCAGATGGTGCGGCAGAAGTGGCGCGCAACATCTCTGGGGTGTCCACTGCGGCGGCCGATGGTGCCCGCGGGGCGACGCTGGTGAGCTCGAGTGCGGCGGAACTCACCGCGCTATCGGCGACCCTTAGCCAACTGGTCGCGAAGTTTAAAATCTGAGGTCCAGAGCTGTGGCGGAGGCCTTGCAAACGCAGGTCCCTCCGCCCCTCAGCCGTAATACGATTGGACGTCCATGATTCGATTCAAGAGCGGCAAGGAATGCCCGGCGCACTTACTTCCATTCATATACGCAGACCGCGTTGATAAACCCATGGGTGTTTCAGCTAAAGTTTCCTCCGAAATAGCCGATAAGCCTTTCATGCACCTCACTTCGCGCCTCCTCGTCATTCCGGCGATTCTCCTAGGGCTTGCCCAGCCACTACGCGCCGACATCATCGAAGTTAGAGCCGACTACTGGATGCCGTACACGGGCGACCCCGCCGCCGAACGTCCAGGCTATATCGTTGAACTACTCCGCGCCGCTTTCCCCAACGACACCATTAACTACAAGATCGGTCCCTGGGCTCAGGCCTGCGCCGATCTTGCCGAGGGAAAAATCGACGCCATCCTCGGTGCCACACCTAATGATTCCCCAGGTGCGGTTTTGCCAGAACAGGCCATTGGGTCTGACCGAACTATTTTCTACATTAAAAAAGGCACTGAATGGCGTTATAAGGGCGTGGAATCACTCAAATCAATCCGTTTGGCCGCCGCCGCAGGGTATGCCTACGACATGGACGGAACTTTCGATTCCTACCTCAAGCACGCCACGGTTCCTGCCGTGCAATTTGGCACCGGCGCCGCCCCACTGGAGGCGAACATAGCTAAACTCCGCAAAGCGGAGGTCGATGCCGTAGTCGAAAACGCCAGTGTGATGCTGTGGACGTTGAAACAATTACGCGTTCCCACCGGTGAAATTCATTCCGCAGGTGCCCTGGCCAAGGAAGGAGGTCCGCTCTACGTTGCATTTACTGCCAAAAAGCCGATCTCTACGGCCCGCGCCGAGCAGTTATCGGCCACGGTGGCTAAACTCCGTAAATCGGGAGAGCTCGCCAAGCTGCTGGCGCTTTACGACCTCGATGACTGGAAACGGTGAGCTTAGAGCTATGAGCCCTCGAATTCATCACCCCCAACCTAGCCCCCTCTCCCAGATTCTAGCTCTTAGTCGGCTGTAACATTCAAAAGAGTCGGATCGAAAGTAGTGCGGTGCTTCAGCCCGCAACAGCGATTGTAAGAAAAATGAGATTCAAACCTGCGGGCTAAAGCACCGCATTACCTCAAAGCTCAATCCGACAAGTTAACTGTTACTGCCTGGCCCCCGCCCCCGCCCCATGCATCTTACGCTCGGTAAAAAACTCGCCATCAGTGCCGGTTCGATTTTGTCGATCGCGCTTGGACTGGGATCTTACGCGGCCCTGCAGATGCACTCAGCGAGTCAACAAAGCTTCGATATTAAAGAGCATTCGATTCCTGCAGTCACAGCGGCCAATGCGGTCGAACGCAGCTGGCAAGATACCCTGTTTGCCATGCGCGGGTACACGTTCAGCCACGACGAGGGCTTCCTCCAGACCGCCTTTAGCAACCTGCAAGAAACTTACATCGCACTCGATATCGCCCACCGCCTCGCCGATAAACACCAGCTTACCGAGCTCAAAAAAAACATCAACCGTGCCGAGCAGGCCGTAACTGAATACCACCAACTCACCTCTGCGCTCGTCAAAGCCACCGCAGCACTCGCTGCCGATGAAGGTGTACTCAACGCTAGCGCCAATGAGTTTATCAGCGTCAGTAAAGACATCGCCGATAACCTCCAACAACGCTTGGAGGCCGAAGTTGCCGCCGATTTGGACAACGACCGCATCACCGAAAGCATCGGGCGAGCGGCCGCCAGCACCCGCATTCTTTCCAACGGCCAAGAAATTCGTATCGTCACGCGTAAAGCCATTGCCCTGCGCTCGCCGACGCAGTTTCAGGCCGTCGCACCGTTGGTGCAGGCCATTCAAGACGATATCGGCAAGATCCGACCCGCCCTACGCCTGCCTGCCGACCTCAAGCGCCTCGATATCCTAGCCTCCGCCACCCACGTCTATGCTCAGTCGCTCGAGTCCTTTCAGCGTAACTTTACCGAACACACGCGTTTGGTTGAACAAGGAATCGTCACGTCCGCCACTATTCTTAAAGCCGCCCAGGACGTCGCATCCGTCGCCGCCCAGTCCATGGCCGCCGCCTCAGCCGAGATCAGCGACAACCTCAGCCTCACTCTTAGCCAACTCTGGATCGGCCTGCTGCTGACCAGTCTGGTTGGCGGTTTACTTACGGTTTTACTTACCCGTTCGATCGCCAAGCCGCTCCGCCGCTGCGTGCGTGCCATTCAACAACTCGCCAGTGGCCAGCTCAACGACCACATCGGACTTAAACGCAGCGACGAAATTGGTGAATTAGCAGCTGCCATCGACACCTGCACTGACAACCTGCGACAACTTACTGAGGAGCGCGCAGCTACCGCGGCGGAAAATCAGCTCGTCCTGGAAGTCGCAGCGCAGCGACTGGAAGGTTTAGTAGAAAGCCGTACCGCGGCGCTGACCGAAACCGAAAGCCGTTTCCGCACGCTATTCGAAACCATGGCGCAAGGTGTGATAACCCAGCATGCCAGTGGCGGCATAGAAAATGCCAATACTGCGGCGGAAAAAATCTTGGGACTGACCTTGGCGCAGCTACAAGGCCGCACCTCCACCGATCCGCGCTTGCAGATGACTAATGCCGAAGGCAATCCGTTGTCGATAGATCAGCATCCCGTCAGTGTGGCCCAGCGCACCGGCAAGCCCGTACGAAACGTCGTGGTGTCGATTTTTAATCCAAAGCACAACTACTGGCATTGGGTTCTCGTGGATAGCATGCCCGAATTCGCCAAAGGCAATCCGGTGCCGGTGCGAACACACACCACCTTCACCGACATCCATGATCGCATGCTCGCCGAGCGTTCGCTGCAGGAACGCACGCAGGAGTTCGAAGGCTTTTTCCAACTCGCGCTTGACCTGCTCTGCATCACCGATGCCCAGGGTCATTTCCTGAGAGCCAACGCCGCTTGGTCAATCTCCCTAGGCTACAGCACGCAGGAGCTGATCGGGCGCCAGTTTCTCGACTTTGTCCATGCCGACGACGTTGCAGCCACGCAAGCGGCCATGGAAGTGCTTGCCGAGGGACACACGGTGGACGGGTTTATTAACCGTTACCGAACCCGGCAGGGAGAGTACCGCACGATCGAGTGGCGCGCCTCGCCGCAGGGAAATCGTATCTATGCGGCCGCGACCGACATCACCGAGCGCATCAAGGCCGAGGAGCAGCGCGAGGCTCAGCGCCGAAGCCTGGAGTTTATCATCGAGTCGGATATCTCCGGCTATTGGGACTGGGACATGATTAACCACACGGGCTTTTACAGCCCTGCGTTTGCGCGCATGCTCGGCTACCTGCCCAGTGAATTGGCGCCACGCGACGACACCTGGCAGGAGCTGATTTATCCGGTGGATTTACCCGGCACCTACGCCGCAATCGAACGCCACGTAACCAGCCGAGGTGCCACGCCCTTTTACGTCGAAGCGCGCTACATGCACAAAAACGGCAGCTTAGTCTGGGTGATCGTCTCGGGCGGTGTAGTAGAGTGGTTGGCCAATGGCAGCCCGGCGCGCATGGTCGGGTGCCACATCAACATCACTCCAGCCAAGGAATCCGAGTCCCAGCTCCAGAGCACCAATTTGCGCCTGTCAGACGCGGTCAGCGAAGCGCAGATGCAGATGATGAACGCCGAGGCCGCCAACCGGGCCAAGAGCGACTTCTTGGCCAACATGAGCCACGAAATCCGCACCCCCATGAACGGGGTCATAGGCATGACCCACCTGTTGAGCGAATCGAACCTCGATGCCGACCAGCGGCACTACGTTAAAAACATCCAATCGAGCGGCCAGACTCTGCTGAGCCTGATTAACGACATCCTTGATTTGTCCAAGATCGAGGCTGGCCGCTTCGAGTTCACACCAACCGATTTTACCCTTGAGCGTTTCCTCGGCGAGTTCAGCGCGCCCCTGCGTATCCAAGCCCAAACCAAGGGAGTGGGCTTTGTCTGCCAGGCGGCCACCGACATACCCCGCCACCTGCGCGCCGACGCCAACCGGCTGCGACAGATTCTGCTCAATCTGACTGGCAACGCCCTTAAGTTCACCAGTGCGGGGGAGGTAAAGTTGGATGTTTCACTGCGTCCGGCGGGCACCCTGGACGGCAACAAGGGCACGCTGCTGCACTTTGCGGTAAGCGACACCGGCCCCGGAATTCCAGCTGCCCAGATTGGGCGCTTGTTTAAGAAATTCTCGCAGGTTGACGGCACGTCGACCCGGGTATTCGGCGGCACCGGCCTGGGGTTGGCGATCAGCAAGGAACTGGTGGTCTTGATGGGAGGAAAAATTGGCGTCGAAAGCACCCCAGGCCACGGATCGACCTTCTGGTTCGCTATACCGCTGCAAGCGGCGAGCCCTGATTTCAAGGACCCCACCGACACTGCGACTGGGACGGACTATAACCCGGCGAACATGACGTTGCCTGCCAATTCGCGTATTCTGCTGGTGGAGGACAATCTCACCAATCAACTCGTCGCCACGGGCATCCTGAACAAGTTCGGCATCAATCCCGACATCGCCGACAATGGCCAACTCGCCCTCGATGCGCTGAAGACCAAAGACTACGATTTGGTGCTCATGGACATTCAAATGCCTGTGATGGACGGCCTCACCGCCTCGCGGGCGATCCGCGCTATGGGCACGAACCTAAGTCGGCCCAATCTGCCCATCATTGGCATGACTGCGCACGCCTTGGCGGGCGACCGCGAGCTAGGAATGGCGGCAGGGCTGAGCGATTATTTAACAAAACCGATCGATCCGCGCATTCTTTATGAAACTTTATGCCGCTGGTTGAAAATTGTGCCGATAACACCTGTGTCACAGACAACTGCGCCCACCATGAACGCCGCCGCTCCAGCACCCGCTCCCAGTCCTGTCGCCACCGCCACTCCGGCGACCGCCCCTGCCGGCGTCGTGGCAGCGCCCGCCATCGCCCCGATCAACATGGCAGATCTGAGCAACCGTCTGATGGGCGACATGACGATTGTTAACCACATTCTAAAGTCGTTCGGGTCGAACCTGGAAAACCAGCTTCAGGCGATCCGCAATGCTGTTGCAGCCCGGGATTTGACCGCGATCTCACGAGCCGCGCATGCGCTCAAAGGAGCTGGAGCCAACCTCAGTGCAGAACCCTTACGTGCAGCATGCCACGCCATGGAATCAGCAGCCAAAGCACAGGACCTCGCCACTGTGGCGAACAGCGCAGCCGCCATCGAAAAAGCCGCTCAAGAGTTGCGCGCCGTGCTGCCGCCCTAACCGCAACACCGGCAAACGCCCTCCCACCTTCTGCCCCTCCATTTTTTAGAAATGAGCAACAATCCCGCCATCTCCGCACCTGACATCCTTGTGGTCGACGATGATCCCATGTCGCGCGACATGCTGGTGTTCATGTTCCAGTCAGCCGACATCCGGGTGGTTTCCGCCTGCGATGGGCTTGACGCGATCGAGCGGATTAAAGAACGCGGAACGACACCCTTTGAAGCCATTTTCACCGATGTGCAGATGCCGAGAATGGGCGGTCTGGAGCTGCTGGAGTGGATCAATGTGAACGCTCCGACTACGGCGACCGTTATCATGACCGCCAACCAGGAGCGTGAGCTGGTTTCAGCCTCTTTGCGGGGAGGCGCGGTGGAGTTTTTGGACAAGCCCTTTGATCTGCGTGCCATTCTGCGGGCGCTCCGCCAGGCGCGCGAAATCCACCGCAATCGCACACAGCAACTGGCCGCCACTCACCGGCTGCTTGACATCGCCGACATCAACCAGCGCCTGACTCGCACCGCGTTGAATGCAGCCGTTTGCACCTCGGCAAAAATCAACCTGGTGACCCGGTTTTACCCGATCAACGAGGCGGGCGGCGACCTGGTTAAAACCACGGCGCTGGATTACGACCGCATCCTGCTGGTGCTCGGCGATGTCTCCGGCCACGGGCTAAAAGAGGGGTTTTTATCCGCCTATTTTCAAGGTATCATCGAGGGCATGGCCAATCAAGCGGCCACGTGCCGAGGAATCGCCGAATCATTTAACCGCTTTCTGCTCAACCAATGGAACGACACCGATCCCTTCGCCGTATCCACTTCACTGAGCGCCACCTTCCTTGAGGTCGACTTTGGTGCACGCCGCGTATCGATACTCAATTGCGGAGGCCCTGCGGTGATCCTTTCGGACCGCCGAGGTAACATTGAGCAACTCGCCCCGGGAGGAGCGCCGCTGGGCTGGTTCCCGGAGATCGAGCCGCATAAAATCACGGCCAACCTAGATGTGGCTGGGTTAATTGTTTTATTTAGCGACGGCCTCGAAGCCCATGCTGAGCGCCTGCAAGTGCCGCCGATGGCACTGGCCTACCGCATTCTACAATCCCCTGCCAATACTCTGGCCAGCACCCTGCTAAAGGGCGCCGACGACGACATTGTGGTGTGCCGTCTCGACTGGAATCCGCCCAATGAAGCAACCCCTCTGGGCGAAATATGGATGCCGATTTTCAACGAGACATGCCCGGGCGACTCCGCCCCGCGCATCGACGCGATTCAGGATTTATGGGCGCGCACCTTAACCATCACTTTGCCGCAACTCGGCGAAGACACCCGCCACGACGTGCTGCTGTGCATCCGCGAAGCCACCCTCAACGCCCTCGATCACGGGTGTGACAACGATGCTGCGAAAACCACGCGTGTTGAGCTGTTGGTCAACAGCACTGCCGCTTTTCTGCACGCCCGCATCACCGACGACGGGAGAGGCTTCGACCCCAACGCCCCGCGCCCCCCGGTTGATCCCGAACACATTTCACTCGGCATTCAAGTCATGCGCTCGCTCACCCACGCGCTACGCCACTCCGACGACGGCCGCACGTTGGAAATGACCTTCTGCCTGCCAGTTACACCCACACTTTAACCCCACTCACGTCCCCCCTTTTTCATCATGCGACTGCTCATCGTCGACGATACTGCTCTCTACCGGAAACTCCTCACCGATGCCGCCAGCCCACTCTCCGGAGTGGAAGTAGCCGGGGCCGTTTCATCGGGACCTCTTGCGCTCGCGCGCCTCTCCGCCGAACCCATCGACCTCGTGTTGCTCGACGTCTTCATGCCCGAGATGAACGGTCCCGAGGTGCTTGCGATCATCCGCCGCGATTTCCCTAAAATCGCCGTCGTGATGATCAGCGGTGCCACCGGTGCCGATGCCTCCATCACCATCAACGCGCTGGCTAACGGTGCCCTCGATTTCATTCCTAAGCCCCAAACCACCTCGTTTGCGGAGGGCATGACGCGCCTGCGCGGTCAGCTTCAGCACGTGGTGAACATGGTCAACCTGCGGCGAATTAACACCGCCTCCGCCGCGCCTCGAACTGCACCTGCATCCACGCCCGCAGTGACTGGCAGCGCGGCCATGAGCGCTCGTGCTGTGCCGGTACCTGTCACCCCAGCCCAGCCAACCCGACGCCGCGTCCTACCACCGGCTACGCTCGATATTTTGCTCATCGGTGTATCCACCGGCGGACCTCGCACCCTCCAAGAAATGCTGCCAGGCTTGCCGGCGGATTTTCGGCTGCCCGTGGTCATCGTGCAACACATGCCCCCGCTGTTCACCCGCACGTTGGCCGAACAGCTCGACAAGGTGTGCAACCTGCGCGTATCCGAAGCAGGCGACGGCGAACGCGTCGTCCCTGGACGCATCCTCATCGCACCGGGAGGGCGCCACATGGAAATTATCCGTGATGCCGAGGGAGCACTGATCACGCGCCTCACCGACGCCGCGCCCGTTAATTCCTGCCGACCGGCGGTGGATGTGTTGTTCGACTCGGCCTCACGCTGCGCCCTGCGCGGAGCGATCAGCCTGATCCTCACCGGCATGGGCGAGGACGGCGCCGCTGGCGTAGCCACGCTCAAGGCCGCCGTTCCCACCTGGTCGATTGCCCAAGACGAGGCAACTTCGGTCATCTACGGCATGCCCCAAGCGGTGGTACGCCGCCAACTGGAGGATGAAATTCTACCCTTACCCACCATCGCCCCTCGGTTAACTGAACTGGCCCGCAGCCGCCAATAACCTATGCCAGCACTTGAACAAAAACCAGGAGAGCTCGCACAACTTAGCCGCTTTGTGGCAGAAGCCTGCTGCATCCACCTCGGCGAAGAAAAGGGCTATTTATTTGAGGCGCGGTTGGGCTCGATCATCGCCCAATCAGGCGCGGTCGACATCCCCGACTTCATTCGTCTGGCGAAGACCGACCCGACCAACCGCCTGCGCGATCGCATCATCGATGCGATGACCACGCACGAAACGTATTGGTTTCGCGACGAGCGGCCTTGGGCCTCATTGCGCAACCAACTGCTACCTACGCTCGCCGCGATGCTCCGCCAGGGAACCCGGGCGCGTGTGCGCATCCTGTGTGCGGCGTGCTCGACGGGCCAAGAGCCCTACTCGCTCGCCATGCTCATCGATACGCTCTGCTTGGAAGGCAAGCTGCCTGGCGTGCGCCCCGAGCAGTTTGAAATCGTCGGTACCGATGTGTCGGCCGGCACCCTGATGCTCGCCACCAACGGCCGCTACAACCAGATCGAGATCGTACGTGGACTGGGCGAGGTCTGGCGGCAGCGGTATTTCACGGCCAACGGCCCGATCTGGACGATCGCCGAACCCATTCGCAAGCGCGTCACTTTTAAACGCCACAATCTCCAGGATGACCTCAAACCCTTTGGTCAATTCGACCTCCTTTTTTGCCGCAACGTCGCCATTTATTTTGAAGCCGAATTCAAGAGCCGGCTTTTTCAGCGCCTTGGCGCAGCGCTCCACCCCGGCGGTCGCCTGCTCCTGGGCGGATCGGAATCACTACTGAGTCACCAAGACCTATTCGCCACCGAAGTGATCGGCGAAGCTGTTTTTTACCAACGTAAACCCTAATTTCCCACTGCCATGAAATTGCTCATTGTTGATGATTCGCTGGTGATGCGCCGCATAATCGGCTCAGCTGCCGCACTTGTTGGAGCCGAATGCGTGGACGCCGGTAATGGCGAGCAGGCTTTCGCCAAACTACAAGACGATCCGTCTGGCTTTAACTTAATCTGCTTGGACTGGAACATGCCTGTGATGAGCGGACTGGAGTTCCTTAAAGCACTCCGTGCGGACGCACGCTGGATAGATATTCCCGTGCTCATGATCACGACCGAGGGCAGTCGTGATTCCATCATTGAAGCGCTCAAAAACGGTGCCACCGGTTACCTCACCAAGCCGTTCAACCAGCAGGATCTACAATCCAAAATGATGGATTGTCTTGGTCTCGGCTGAACACTAATTAATCAGAATAGCTCACTAACCCCTTACGTTTTACCCCATGTCTTTACCCTCGCCCGGCTCGTCCACCGAAAAAGAAGAATATCTGCGCATTCTCGGCAAAATGGAGAGCCTCAACGGTAACATGGCCGTTCTGTCCCGACTCGGTAGCATATTACACGACCCCAACAACGGCATCGATGATGTCGCCAAGCTGCTCCAATCCGATGGAGCGCTAAGTGCCAACGCCATCCGTGCAAGTAACAGCGTGCGTTACGGAATCGGCCCAAAGATCTCCAACGTGGAATCAGCGCTGATCAAGGTGGGTTACAACCAAGTCATTTCTCTCATCGGTACGGCTCTGTCAAAGCAGGTGTTCATGAAAGACCTGCCCGCCTACAGCATGACCGCCGATGAGTATTGGGCTTACAGCTACTTCTGCGGCGTGTTCTTGGAAGCTCAGGCAAGCCGCGTGGGAATTTTCCCTGATGAGGCCTACCTGCTCGGTCTTCTACACGGGATCGGCCGCATTGTGATCAACGAACTGCTGATCAAAGGTCGCTCCGAACTGGTGTGGGATAAAACCATCCCGTGCGAAAAGTGGGAGGAGCTTAACATCGGGTTCCGCAGCGATCAAGCCGGTGCCACCCTGCTCAAAAACTGGAAGTTTAGCCCCAGCATCCACCAGCGCGTCGCCGATCAGTACCTTCCTCAAGCCCAGGCGAAGGACCAATTGCTGCAACTCCTCGACTACGCCCGTGTTAGTTCTGAACTTAATCAATACCGTCTCGACGAGGAGCCCTGGGTATTGCCGGCGGATCACCCCTACACGCAGAACCCCGATTTTCACCCCCGCACCATGGCCGAAGAAATAGAAACCGCCAAGCGCACCTGTCTCGATATCCGCATGGCCATCAAAGCGCAGTAATTGGAGCAGTGAGCTTGCTTGGTTCCTGATACTGGAAGCCCCCCATCTTCCAATTCAGCCCTTGTAGCAAAAGTTGGCTCACTCAGCTATTTTTCTACGCCTAAGCATAGTATTCCTCATCCGTTAGAACGGCCGAGGAATTCGTTGTTAATTGTCCCCCAATCAGGCGTCCCTCCTGCTGTTCTGCCCCATTTTAAACTACTGCAGCTCCCTCAACAGGAATGTAGGAATGCGGCTAGCAGTAGCTCAACGCACGATAGCGCAAACAAGCTGAACCCCCACGCAAAAGAGTTAATGGCCCAACACAGCGCCCCCAAATCTTTTTCGCTCTGAGTCCAGCTACTTAGAAGAAAGCTACCAACTTCGGGGTTGGCGTCGGCAGGGAAGCCGTTGGAGTCGGACCATGGTTTTTTATGTCATCGTAGGGCTGTTGGTCGCCAAATTACTGGCGGAATTGATCTTGGCCGCGCTTAACCGGGCCGAGGTAAAGCGCAATGCCGAACAGGCCCCGCCGGCCGTCGCCGCCATCATGGATCCAGCGACCTACCGCAAGGCAGTCGATTACACCCTGGCGAAAAATCAGTTTGGCTCCTGGTCTATGGTCTTCGATACCGGCCTGCTACTACTCGCCCTTTCTAGCGCCGTATTGCCCGTGTTCTTTAGCCACGTCGCTACCTGGTCACCGGCAGGAAAATGGGACGACGCCCTGTTCGTGTTGTTCGCGGGTGTCCTCCTGAGCATCCCCGAATTGCCGTTTGAGTGGTGGAATCAGTTCCGCCTGGAGCAGCGCTTTGGCTTCAACAAATCCACGGCCGGGCTCTGGATCATGGATAAAATCAAGGGGCTAGGGCTACTGTTTGCGATCGGTTTTCCGCTCCTGTGGGCGCTGCTCTCGCTGGTCGATTGGGTGGGCAACGCCTGGTGGGCATGGGGCTTTGGTCTGCTGTTTAGCTTCCAGCTTTTGATGATGGTGCTTTACCCGAAACTGATCCTGCCGCTGTTCAACAAACTCACGCCCCTGCCCGAGGGCGATCTGCGCACGCGGCTGCTGGCGCTGGCCCACCGCACCGGCTTCAAGGCCGCCACCATTGAGGTGATCGACGGCAGCAAGCGCTCGGGACACTCCAACGCCTTCTTCACTGGCTTCGGGCGGTTCCGCCGCATCGTTTTATTCGATACGCTTATCTCCCAACTCACCCCGGAGGAACTGGAGGCGGTACTGGCGCACGAAGTTGGCCATTACCGGCGCGGCCATA
>CANIXX010000065.1 GCA_947471115.1 Opitutaceae bacterium
CGTCAACCACCAGCCGGCCCCGTCCTTCGGCCCGTTAACCTTGGCCGCCCTGCTGTTTCCGAAACTCGCCCTCGCCGCCAAGTACATGGGTTTTCTCCTTGGGGCGTTTTGCCTATTCCACGGCTTGGAGCGGGTGCTTTTTGACGACGATACCGACGGTGAGCAGGGGCTGTTCCGGGCGAAGAGCGGAGTCCTCGCGCTGCTCACCGCCGCACTGCTCGTGCTGGGCACCGAACCCTTTTTGTTAAAACCGACCGCGCCCTCCGAATTTCAGCTCAAGTTAACCATTCCCGTTCTCTCCAACCTTTCCGATCCCGCCTCCCTCACGCCCACGGCTCCCACACTCACCATGGATATCTCCACCCTTATCAGCATCGGCTTTTTCGCCGCACTTCAGATCGGTATGTACCTGTACTGCCTCGCGAAAATCCGCGAAATCGAGCGCCAGTCCCTGTCCGCACTGCTGAAACTCCGCCTCATGGAGAACGAGGAAAACCTCTTCGACGGCGGCTTGTACATTGGCATCGCAGGCACCGCCACCGCTCTCGTGCTGCAAGTCCTAGGTGTGATTCAGCCCAACCTGCTCGCCGCCTATTCCTCCAACCTGTTCGGCATCTGTTGCGTAGCGATCATCAAAATCCGCCACGTGCGCCCCTACAAGCGCCGCCTCATCCTCGACGGCCACTCCGGCGAGACCAAGTCCAAGCCGGCCGTCGTCGCCGCTTAACCGCCGCGCTCCCGCGCCATGAATCGCACGCTCCTTCTCATTCTCTGCGACTTCCTGTTGCTGACGCTCCTCGCGCTCACCGACTGGCAGAAAGCCGCCCCGCCCGCCAAGCCCGTGCCGCCCCCGCCGCCGGCCGCCGCCGTGCGTGCCGCCAACGGCGCAGCCACCCAGGACGACGACCTCGTCGCGGTCATGAAGCTCTCGCTGGCCGACGAACGCAGCCAACGCGACCAGGTTGCCCAGCAGCTCCAGTCCACCCAAAGCACCCTGAGCGAGCGCGAAA
Source organism: Opitutaceae bacterium (assembly GCA_947471115.1). Classification (GTDB taxonomy): domain Bacteria; phylum Verrucomicrobiota; class Verrucomicrobiia; order Opitutales; family Opitutaceae; genus Rariglobus. The sequence continues at coordinate 1,011 of CANIXX010000065.1, forward strand.
AAGCCCTCGCCGACACCGCCAGCTCCCTCGACGCCACCCGCCAAAAAGCCGACACGCTCACCGCGCAGGTTAACTCGGCCGCCGCTGAGGCCACGATTTCCAAGGCGCGCCTCGCCCAGCTCCAACGCGATTTGGAGCAACGTCAGGCCGAGGCCGCGCGTCAGTCCCTAGCGCTCGCCACTCTCGAAAAAGCCCAAACGGAAGCTCGCGCCAAGATCGAGGATCTCAGCGTGACCGTGCGCGTGGTGGAGCAGGAAAAACAGCTCCTGCGAACGACCGCCGAAACGTTAAAAACCCAAGTCGAGGCCGAGCGCCAGGAGCGCATCAAGGTCCAGGAAACCACCACCCAGCTCGCCCAAGGCGTGGGCCAACTCGCCGACAGCTCGGTGGCTCTGACCAAGGAAATCCGGGAAAACCGTCCGATTAACATCAACGTTCTCTTCAACGAGTTTTTGGCCAACCGCGTGCAAACCGCGCTGGAAGGCACCCGCCCGTTTTTGCTCAGCTCGCGCACCGACAAACGCGATACCAATACCGTTTTCGTGACCGACGGCCGCGACACGGTGGCGCTGCTCCACGTGAGCGACACGCCCTTTTCCCTGATCGACCCGCCTTGGGATTGGGCCTCGCTCAAAGCGGAGTTCCGTAAAGGAGCGCAACGTATCGCGGTGGACCGCCTGGTGTTTCTGGCCATCGACCCGCGTGTGGCGGTTTTGCCGGTCACGTCGGCGCAAATGACGGCGCTTGGGGTGAAGAGTTACCCGATCGCGCTGGAGCCGTTTAAGTTCACCGAAGCGCTGATCATCGCCAACGGCGGCACCGGTTATGGCGAGATCCCCTTCAAACTCGATCCCGGCAACCCGAGTTATGTGCACATGGACAACCGACTGGTGAGGAAATTATTTGGCGATTTCTCGCCCTCGCGAGGCGACCTCGTTTTGAGCAAGACCGGCGAGCTGCTCGGGATCATGGTGACCAGTAATTATTGCGCGCTGGTGGACAACTTTTTGCCCTCGCAGGTGATTCGCACCGGCGAAGACCTCTCCTCCCGGCCGACAAGCAAGCCACTGGAAGACCTCAGCCAGCGCCTGCGCAAACTCCCGCAGCGACTTCAGTAGATTAAGCCGGCGCGTCCAGCGGGCCGCTTTCGGAGGGGGGGTGGTGGCGAGTCTCATCAGGTGGCCTCGTGGCCACCGAACGAAGCCCACTGATTCCGTTGCCCTTACAAACCGAGGAATTTGATCGTTTGCTTTGGTGCCGAGGAGGGCACGCGCTGCAGGACCAAGATGCCGCCGACATCAACTCGCAGCTGCAGGCTGTTCTGTTCGGCCAACTCCCTGATAAATGTGGCCAAACTGACCGTGTTGGTTGTCTCGAGGTTGATCTCTGTGAGACCGGCGTTCGGATCGATGCGCACGCCCTTTATGGCGTCTTTCGCTGAGGTTGAATGCGCTCCGCTGATGCGCATGTTGAGCACCGTGATCAGTTGGTCGGCAGGGGTGTTAACGTAGTTGCGGGCCGGCATGCTGCCGGCCTGCGTCAGCCACGCGAAGTTGGCTTGGGAGAGTTCGGCCAATGCCGTCGGCGCTTCGGAGGCGGCGGGCGCGGCCGAGGCTGTGCCGTCAACCATCGGCTCGCTGTTCTGTAAAAACTGTTGGTCGGCTAAACACAGGCGCGTGATTGGAAGGGTGAAGCGCACGCCGTCGGCGCGTTCGATTTCGATGGTGGCCATGCTCGGATTGGAGTGCAGCAGGCGGGCGTTGATGGTTCGGCCTTGGACGTCGGTCCATGTGCGCACGGAGTCAGCCTTTGCAGTGTTAAAGGGGTAACTGCAAAGCAGGAGGGTAACCAAGCAAGCGAGATGCTTGATTGATTTCATGGAGCGGGATGAATCGTTTTATTTATGCTACTGGCAAGCGGATTTACGTTATTTTTACGCAACTACGCCGATATAAGGGTTTCGCACAGGCTGAGTAAGCGGGCTCGCAGGGGCTCACCGCGGGCGGTGAAGGCGCGTTGTTGGCGTTCGTACTCCATGCGGCCCTCCGGGGTTTCGATGGGAATCGGTGCAAAGCCAAGTGACGCGAGATCGTAGGGGCTGGCGCGCATATCAAGCTCGCGCAAATCGCGGGCCAGAGCAAAGCAGTCTGCCAGCAAGTCGCTGGGAGTGAAGGGCGACAGTTTGGATGCCCATTTATAAAGGTCCATGTTGGCGTGCAGGCAGCCGCGTTGCTCGTGTTCGCTAAGGGTGGCGCGTTCGGGCTGGTACTTGTTGAGCGGTCGGGCAGGTGTGGTGAAAAACCGGAAGGCGTCGAAATGGGTGCAACGCAGCGGTTGGCTTTCGACGATGCGGGCCAATTCCTCGGGAGGGAAGCGTAGGGGGTAGGCGTTGTGGCGCACTTCATCGGGGGTTTGGCGGTACACCATGGCCCATTCGTGCAGCCCGAAGCAGCCAAAGGCCGGCGCGCGCGTTGCGGTGGCGGCGAGCAGGTCGCGGATCCAGATGAGGGATGTGCGGCGTTTGGCGGGCAGGCTGGAGAGATTGAGGCGGACGCCTGCGGGGGTTTCGCGGTATTCGGGCCAGCGGAGGAATTCGCGGGCCGCTTCACCGGCGAGGGTAACGTCGGGGCCTGGGTGCCATTGGCGCAGCCAGGAGGCGCGGAAGGAGTAGTAGGTGAAAAGAAAGTCGTAGACCGGGTGTTTTTCGCCGCGTGAGGCGCGGGCGAGGTGCGGGTCGGCCCAAAGCGCCACGCGCTCTTGGTGGGCTCGCTGCTGGGCGCGCCAAACGGCTTCTGGCAGCAGCTGGACCGGCGATGCCTTAGGGGCAGCGGGGGCGCCGACTGGGTGCGGGTTGGGCGCGGTTGAGTGGGGCATTTAAGGGGAAGCGTGCGGCGGCACGGCAGGAGAAATCCTTGGGAGCGCTGAGCTCCAGCTCGGCATCCGGTGATCGCCCTGAAATGAGAACGAGCAGGAGAACGAGTAGGCCGTAACTTTTGATTTGTTGAAGTGCGTTCTGAGGTAGTGCGGTGCTTCAGCCCGCAGGTTTGAAATAAGATTTCCGCTGCAAACGCCGATGCGGGCTAAAGCACCGTACTCCTTTTGATCCGAAAACTGCAGTGTTACGGACTCATTGAACGATTGTCGCCGGGGCGGGGCGATCAGGGGAGGCGCAACTTGGTGCCGGGGGCAAGATTGTCGGGGTTGCGGATGACGTCGCGGTTGGCCTCCAAGATGTCGTTCCAGCGGCTGGCGTTGCCGTAATATTGTTTGGCGATCCGCGTGAGGGTGTCGCCCGTGCCCACCGTGTGGAAGCGGGCGGCAGCCACAGCGGGTGCCTCGGGTTTAACCGCCGGGGGCTGCGCGACCGGGACTGCGGGTCGGGCTGGCGGCAGGTTGAGGGTGATCGTTGGGAATGGGGCCGGGCGTGAGGGCGTGGTGCCGGCGGGCAGACTGCCGGCCAGGGCCAAGCGGGTTTTGGCCTGCTGGAGCTCGATCGCGGTGGCCTCCGCCGTGGCCTGCGTCTGTCGCAGTTGGTCGCGCGTGGTAACGAGTTCGGCGGTGGCGGCGTCCACGGTTTTACGAGCGTCGGCCAAGCTGACGGCAGCCGCGGCGGCGGCGGTGCTTTGTTCGGCTGCGGCGTGGCGGGCAGAGGTGAGCTGGGCGCGTAAAATTTCGGTTTCAGTGGTAGCGGCGGAGGCCGAGGCGGCTTGGGGGCGCAGGGCGTTTAACTCGGTGGTTGCGGCCGCGAGTTTGGCACCCGTGGCGATGCACTCGTCGTTGATGCTGGCGAGGGCGGTCTGGAGGCGAGTGATTTCGGCTTGTTGTAAGGTGAACGAGCGCAGGGCGGCGGCCAGTTGGGTGTCGGAGGTTGTCTTGGCTTTTTCGAGTTCGGCCAGGCGCGCGGCGGACTCCAGTTCGGCTGCGGAAACTTGCGCCGGCAGGGGCGACTGGGTGGGCGTGGAGGGAGTGCGGGCTTCGCGCAGGAGGTCTTGGACCGCAACGAGGTCTGCGGTGATGAGACTGATGGTTTTGCGCGCGCCAGCCAGGTTTTCGACCGCTTGGGTCAAGCCGGTTCTTTGTTCCTCCATGGTGGTTTGGGCGGAGGCGAGTTGTGTGCGCAGCGTCTCTAGCTCGGCGGCGGTTGCGGGCGGGACTGCGGGTGAGGCTGGGGCCTTGGCGGCGTTAGCGGCGGCTTGGGTCGCGATGTCGAGTTGGGCGCGCAGGGTGACTGCCTCGAAGGTGCGCTTGCTGGCGAGTTCGGCGGATTGATCAAGGGCGGTGCGTTGTTCGGCGAGCGTGCGCTGTGCGGCGGTGAGTTGGGCGCGCAGGGCTTCCAGTTCGGAGGCGGTCTGCGCGGCTGCGGACTGTGAGGCGGTGGCCGAGGTTGTGGCGGCCTGAGTGGCGGCGGATACCTGTGTGCGCAGAGTGGTTAATTCGGTGGCTGAGGCAGTTGCGGCGGATTGGAGTTGGGCGATTTCACCCCGCAGACCGGCGGCTTCGGCTGTGGCTTGGGTAAGTTGGGCGGTAAGTTGGGTCTGGGCCTGATCGCGGGACTTGAGCGTCTCGGCGAGGCGATCGCGCTCGGACTGAAGGGTCGTAAGGTTGCCGGAGGCAACGGATGCGGCGTCGACGCGGGCCTGCAGGGCGGTGATTTCTGCGTGTTTGGCGGCGAGCTCGGTCTGGGCGGTGGTCGCGAGACGGTTGGCTTCGGTGAGACGCGTGGTGAGGGCGGCCTGCTCGGCTTCGAGTGCGATAACCTTGGCGGCCAAGGGCGCGGGGGCGGTTGGGGTGGCGGCGCCTTCCTTAATGGCGGCGAGCTCGGCTGTAGCGGTCTTGAGTTGTGCTGCGGCGGTGCGGCGTTCGGCGGCGGCGAGTTGAGCGGCGGCCTTGAGGTTGCCTCCCTCTGCTTCGGCGAGAGCCTGGGCTCGGCGGGCGGCGGTGACGTCGGCACTGAGGCGCTCGAGTTTTTCGCGTTGAGCGTTCAGTTCGGCGGTGGACTTGGCGAACTTGGCGCGCAGCTCCGCGAGTTCATTGGTCGTGGCGTTGGCGGAGAGCTGGAGTTGATCGCGCTCGTTGCGCAGTGACGTGACCTCGGCCGAGGTGGGCACCGGGACGGCGGTGACGGGGCTGGAGGTAGGGTTTACGCCACCAGCAAGGGTGCGGTTGAGGTCGCTGAGGCGGGCGCCGAGAAGCGCGATTTCGCGGTCTTTGCTTTCAAGTGCCGCTTCAGCAATGGCGATGCGTTTGCGCGTGTCGGCCAGTTGCGCGGTCAACTCTGCCTTGACCAGTTCTTTTTCTTTATGGGCGGCAGCCAACTCGATGCCGAGTTTGTCGGGATCGGAGGCCGTTACTGGGGCGCGCGAAATTACCGGTGAGGTGGCGTGAGAGTCCGCGCCGGGGGTGATCGGTGAGATAGCCGGACTGACGGGGTCGGCAATGGCGGACTCCAGACGGCGTTTACCCTCAGCGAGATCGGCTGGGCTCAACTGTTGGGTGAGGGTTGAAAGCGCCTTACTGGTGGTGCCGTTGAGGCTGGCGAGGCTCAGCCAGACATAGGCTTGGGCAGGTTCGTAGGCGGGTTCACGGGGGTCGGCCAAGGCGAGCCCGAGGGTGTACTGGGCGATGGCGTTGCCACGGCTGGCTTTGATTGTGAGTGAATCGACCTCACTTGGGGAGAGGGCGAAACTGGCTGGGGCTAGCAGCGCGGAGCCATAAAGACCAAGAGCGAGGCTGAGACGCAGGCGGAGTGAGAGTGGGGTAGTCATGCCGTAAAAGATTATGTCGTTACACATGTCCGGCGCTGGCTCGTTTGCAAAGCGGCATTTGCAATGAGCGGGCGCAAACCCCATTGCGGGTTTTGGTGAGACGAAAAAATAATGCCACTTTTGGCTGCGCAAGGCGTCCAAGCTCTGCCATTTATCGCATTCCTTTTCTTTTTACATGAAATCAACTCGCTTGCTTTTCTCTCTCGCGGCCCTGCTCGGTCTCGCGCTTTCCGCGTCGATTACACCGTCCTTTGCCCAATCAACGGTCACCGTTGAGCGCGAGGTCGCTGAACCAACGACCTCGGTTGAGACCCGCACCTACGTTAAGGACGGCAAAACGGTGACCGAAAAGGTCACGACCACCACCGCCAAGGAGCGCGAGGCCGTCTCCAAAACCTATAAAGCCGCCATCTTCGTCGCTAACCGAGCTGGCCCCGTGGGCGACCCCAAGGTCCAGTCACTCGAGGACTACGTCACCTCTCGTGTGACCGATCTGGGCGTTGGGGTCATCAGTCGCGAAACCTCCTCCCATGCCGTGGCCAAGATCGATGCGCCCGGTTCCACCAACGCACTCGACACCGCTCTCGCTCAGAACACCTCGGCCCTGCGTCTCGCCCAAACCCTGGGTGCCGATTACCTCCTTCAGGTAACTTTGGCCGGCTACGACGTCCAAGTGCGCGCCATCGACGCCTATGGCGTCAAGGCCGTCAACGAGACTCGCACCGTGCGCCTCACCTACAAGATCCTCGACGGCCTGTCCGGCGCGAGTCTCGCCTCCGACACCGTCAAGGTGTCCACCATCGTCCAGCAGACGCCCAACGCCGTCCAGGGCGGCACCGACAGCCTCGATGAGTTACTCGACCAGGCCTCCGTCAAAGTCGCCGCCTCACTCAAGTCGCGCATCGACAGCGGGCGCATCACGGCCCCCGCAGCGGCCAATCTCGTCACCATCACGCTTCAAACCGAGGCTGCCGATCTCACCATTCCCGACATCCGTATCGGCGTGGAAAACACCGTCGCCATTTCCGAGAGCAAGCTGAAGGTCTCCACTCTAGCTGCCACCGTGGAGGTCGATGGCATCGCGGTGGGCACCGCCCCCGGTAAACTCACCGTGCGCCCCGGTCTGAGCAAACTCCGCATCACCCGCGCTGGCTTCAAACCCTACGAGCGCACCGTTAACTTCGTTGCCGGCCAATCCCTCACCGTCGCTCTCGAACTCAGCGCCGAGGGCTACGCACGCTGGAAGGACTCCACGACCTTCCTCAACGACCTGAAGAACGGCGCCAAACTCACCGATGCCGAGGTCAAGGTCTTGGAGGGCAAGGCCAAGATGCTCGAACAAAGCGGCTTTAAGGTGAACACCACGGACGCCCCCGCCATCACTGTCATCAACGAGTCCAGCGACCGTGGTAACGCCTTGCGCAAGGACGCCGGCGACCGCTCGGGGCGCTCGATTTTCCCCTTCTAAACCGACAAGCAAAGCCTCGCAGCCTTCATTCGCTCCGTTTTTAACAATTCTCAACTCACGCTTTTCCCGTCATGAAATTCCCCCGTCTCGCCTCCCTGCTTCTCCTCGGCGTTGCGCTCACCGGCGCCCTGTTTGCCCAAGACGCCGCTCCGGCCGCCCCCGCTTCGCCGCCCGCCAAGAAAAAAATCGCCATCACCAAGATCGCCGCAACCGACTCGGTTAAGGCCCGCATGGTCGGCCAAGGCGTTGGCCTCTCCCTCGCCAGTGTGATCGAGGCGCTCGATTCCCAAGTCTACGACCGCGTGCTCAGCACCAAACGCTTCGAGGTGTTGGAGCGCTCCGACGCCGATGCTCTCGCCAAGGAATCCGCCGCCGCCGGCACGGTTTTCCAGTTCAACCAAGCCGACTACCTGCTGACCATTCGCATCGACGGTTTTAATGACCGCGTCGAAACCCGCCGCCTCGCCTCCCTGGGCAAGACCGTGTCCGCCCGCGTCATCGAGATGTCCGCAGTGGCCAAGATCACCGAGGTCGCCACCCAGCGCGCCGTCGCCAGCACCAACTTCCAGGTCTCGCGCCGCCAAGCCGACCAGCTCTCCGAAAACACCGTGGGTAAAAACGGCGAGTCCAGCGATATCCTGCTCACCGACATCACCCGTGAGATGGCGCAGAAAATCGCCTCCCGTGTGGCCGACGCGATTTTCCCCGCCCGCGTCCTCGCCAAGCGCGACAAGGTCGTGACCATTAACCGCAACGACACCTCCGGCATCAAGGTCGGCCAAGTCTGGGAAGTCTTCATCCTCGGCGACGAGCTGGTCGATCCCGACACCGGCGACAAAACCCGCGAAGAGGTTCTGGTTGGTAAGGTCAAAGTCAGCCGTGTGACCCCGCAGAACTCGCAGGCGGAGATCATCGAAGACACCGGCATCGACAAGCTCGCGCTTGTTCGCTTGAAGGACGACGTCGCCGAGCCCGCCGCCGAATAAGCAACCACTCCGGATGCGGGCCCGACTGCTGGCTGGGCCCGCATCACCCATTCCCTTCGTTTACATCCATTCGCATGACTCCCGCCCTTCGCCGCCTCGCTCCTCTCGCCTCAGCCCTGCTGCTGCTCTCCGGTTGCCAAACCTACCAGAAGAAATCCGAGGATCTCGCCAGTGCCTTTCGGGGTGCCAACATCGCTTCTGCCGTGGCCGAGGCCGACCGCGAGGCCGCCGCCAAGGCAGGCGGCAAAGACGAGCTGCTCTGGCGGCTCGAACAGGGCGCAGTCCTGCGCACCGCCGCGCTCGCCGACGTCTCCCAACTTCCGCCTCCTGTCATCGTTGCACCCAAGGATCCAGCTGCCCCCATCCCGCCTGCGCCCACCCTGGTCGAAATCAGCAACGCTTACGCCAAGCGTTCTCTCGCCGCCTTCGGGCAGGCCGATGAGCGCATCGTCTACTGGGAGGAACAGGCCAAAATCAAAGTGGGCAGCGAGGCCTTCGCGCTTGTTACCAATCAGGCCAACATCCCGTATCGGGGCCGCGCCTACGACAAGGTTCTCCTTAGCACCTACAACGCGCTTAATTATTTGCAGCTCGGCCAACCCGACGCCGCCCGTGTCGAGTTGAACCGCGCGCTCCAGCGCCAGCGCGACGCCGTCGAGCTCAACCAAAAACACATCGCCGAGGCCCAGGAGCAGGCCGCCAAGGCCCGCGCCGGTGAAGTTCAGGACGAAAAGGGGCAAAAGGCCGCCTACGACGTCGACAAGGCCCAGGCTGATCCCTCCACCGGCCCTGCGCTCTCCGCCGCTCTCGCCGCCTCCACGGCCAACATGAAGGCTTACGGCGATTACGTTAACCCCTTCGCCGTATTCCTCGACGGCCTGTTCTTCTCAATTCGCGGTGAGAACGGCGCCGACTGGGAGCGCGGTCGCAAGTCTTTCGAACGCCTCGCCGGCCTCGTCCCCGAAAATCCCTACGTTGCCTTCGACGCCGCTCTCGGCGCCGCTGCCGCCGAGGGCAAAGCCCCCGATTCGCTCACCTACGTGATTTTCGAAACCGGCACCGGCCCCGTTCGCGACCAGCTCCGCATCGACATCCCGACGTTTATCGTCACCAGCAAACTCGCCTATGTTGGCGCCGCGTTTCCACGTCTCGAATACAACTCCAACTACCTGCCCACGCTCACCGTAGGCGCTGGCGGCCAGTCTCTCTCAACCGCCACGGTGGCCAGCATGGACAGCGTTGTGGCCAACGACTTCAAAAACGAGTGGCCCACCATCCTGACCAAAACCCTCATCACCACCGCCACCAAGGCGATTGTCCAGGCGGTCGTGCAAAAGCAGCTCGACGACCAAAATCCCATGCTCGGCCTCGTCGGCGCCGTGGGCATGAGCGTACTCAACGCCTCCACCAACATCGCCGACACCCGCACTTGGATCACCATTCCCAAGGAGTTCCAGTACGCCCGCCTCGCCACCCCGGCTGACCGCCAACTCACGATTTCCGCCGGTGGCCAGACGCGCACGATTAGTTTGGACCCGGGCTCGGTGAACGTGGTCTACGTCAAAAGCATTTCCGCTTCCTCGCCCTTGTTCGTCTCCCAATTTCTCCTCAAATGAACACCAATCCCCGTCTTCTCGTCTCTAGCCTTCTGGCCGCCGCAGCGCTCGTCGCGCTGCCCGGCTGCGCGACCAACGTGAACACCGTTGAGCGCGCCCAATCCCAAGCCACCCCCGACTTCGTGTCCGACAAACGCGTGGTCACGGATAACACTCTCGCGCGCACCGTACGGGTTAACTCGGTCAATCAAGCTACGGTTTCCGGCAACTTGCTGAAAATCCAGGCCACCCTGGAAAATCTCAAAAACAACCCCCGCACCATCCGTTATAAGTTCGAGTGGATCGACCAGAGCGGCATGGCGGTGAATTCGCCCAACGAGACCTGGAAGACCCTGATGTTACAAGGTCGCGAGACGACGATGATTTCCACGGTCGCGATTAATCCCCGCGCGGTCGATTTCGTCCTCAAGATTAGCGAATATAAACCGTAATCAGCCGCTTTCAGCCCTCACTCCCAGCTTCAAGCTACCAGTTCAAGCCTCACACTTTTCCCTATGACCACCTCCACCACCTCGCTCAAAACCGCATTGCTCGTCGCCGTGCTGGCGCCCGCCGCTCTTGTGTTCACCGGTTGCTCGACTAACCAGGTCCGCAACGTTGACTCCAAAGGCCCGCAAGCGCTCAACACCAGCGGTATCAACTCCCAAGATTGGGCCAATGCCGCCGATCAACTCGTCGGCTCGCTGCTCTCCTCGGGCGCTCTCGACAAAGCCCCGGCCCAGCCCGCCGTCCTCGCCGTTGACCGCGTCATCAACAACACCCAAGCGCAGGTCGACACCGATCTGCTGATTAAGAAAATCCGCGTGGCCCTCAGCCAGACCGGCAAGGTAGCCATCACTAACACCATGGGGCTGGGCGAGCGCGCGGTGGTTGCCAGTGAGGCCGCCGAGCTGGACGAGCTGACCACCGGTAAAAAAGCCAAAGTGGTTGCCCCGCACTACACCCTCTACGCCAAGCTGATTCAGCAGTCGGATCGCATCAACAGCGTGACCCAAAACACCTACAGCTTCCAGATGTCGCTGATCAGTGTGAAGAGCGGGCTGACGGTTTGGGAAGACGAGCGCGAGATCGCCAAGCAGTCGAAGAAGGCTGTCATGGGCTGGTAAGTGTACCGACTTGCTCCATACGACTGTGTGAGCGCTTGCCGGAAGGACCGAACTGGCAAGCGGCTTACTCTTGAATAGAGAATGACGGTAAGCTGTTCGGCACGTTGCGCCAAACAGCAACGCTAGCTCAGGCGGACAGGTTAAAAAGGATCGTTTTTATGGCGCGAAGTGCGAAATGGTATCAACTCGCCCTATGAACCCGACCACGCCCTTCCGCCTGCCGCCGCCCACCTGTGGGCGCGTGGACTTGCTCGTGATCGCCGGGGAGCACTCGGGCGATCAACACGCCGCCACCCTCGTTCGCGACCTGCGCGTCCAGCGCCCCGGGTTTTCGGTCGTCGCCCTTGGCGGGCCCGCCTTGGCCCAGGCGGGCGCCCAGCTCCTGCACGACATGACTGCTTCCTCGGTCGTCGGTTTAGTCGAGGTGCTAAAAAACTACCCCTTCTTCAAGGCGCTCTTCGACGACACTCTGCGCTGGATCGCCGAACATCGGCCGCGCGCGATTTGTTTTGTCGATTACCCCGGCCTCAATCTGCGCCTGGCGAAAGCGCTTCGTGAGCGGGGGCTTTCGGTTAAGGGCGGCGGATCGATTCAACTGCTCTATTACATCTCGCCGCAGATCTGGGCGTGGAAGGCCAAGCGGCGTTTCACCATGGCGCGCGATTTGGATGCGCTGGCGGTGATTTTCCCCTTCGAAGTCGACTGCTACGCCGACACTTCACTGCCTGTGGAATTTGTCGGGCATCCATTTTTGGACGAGTCGCACGAGGCGCCCGTGCGTTACGATCCGGCGGGACCTGTTTTACTGCTGCCAGGCAGTCGAAAGCAGGCGGTGGCACGGATTTTCCCGCTGCTGCTGGCTGGCCATGCCGCTTACGCCAAGACCGGCCAACGCGACGCGGTGGTGCTTTACCCGAGCGAGTTTATCAAAACCGTGCTGCTGGCCGAAAAGCTGCCGGCCAACGTGAAATTGCTGCCGACGGGCGTGCCGGTGGCCGCCTCAGCGGTACTCACCTCGAGCGGCACCATGTCGATGCACTGCGCGCTGGCAGCGATTCCTGGCGCGGTGGTTTATCGGGCCAATCCGCTCACTTACCTGCTCGGCCGCTGGTTGGTAAAAGTGCCGTATCTGGGCATCGCCAATCTGCTGTTAAAAGCGCCGATGTACCCGGAGTTTATCCAAAATGCGGCGACGCCTGCCGCGCTGGCGGGGGAGCTGACAGCTTGTCTTCGTAAAATTGACCGGTTGATCGCGACGCAGACGCAGGCCGAGCAACTGCGGGCCTTGCTGCGAGGCCCGGCCGGCGGCACGGTGGCCGATTGGGTGCTACGCAAGGTCGGGTAATATTAGGACGGTGCGAGCTGCGTCCACAGCGCGGCTGCTTTTTCGGCCACCAGCAGGCGGGCGTGGCTGACTTTCGCGGTGCGGGCGGCAAGGTTTTCGTCGGCGATTTTAGCCAAGTCGTCGAGGTTGTAGAGGAACACGTTGTCCAGCTCGGTCACCGCCGGGTCGATGTCGCGGGGGAGCGCCAGGTCGATGAAGAATAGCGGATCGGCGCGGCGTTTGCGCATCGCCGCTTCCGCTTGCGCGACGGTCACCACCACCTCGGGGGCGGCGGTGGAGCCAACCACGATGGAATAGTCGCCGAGGTGGGTTGCCACGTGCTCCCAAGGTAGCGCGGTGGCGTTGAGGGTGGAGGCCAACTCCATTGCACGGCCGTGCGTGCGGCTGGCGATGGTGAGCGATTCAGCGCCGCGGCTTTGGAAAGCTTTGGCGGTTTTCTCGCCGATGACGCCCGCACCCAGCAGCAGAATGCGGGTGTTGGACAGGTCGCCGAAAATCTTCAACGCCAGGTCCACAGCCACGTTGGCC
>CANIXX010000066.1 GCA_947471115.1 Opitutaceae bacterium
ACGAGATGGGCCTGGGCAAAACCCTGCAGGCTATCTCCCTTTTGGCGGCCCTGCGCGGTGCCAGCGCTTCGCCAACGACCACCTCACTTCAACTATCATCAGGTCGCCCCGGCCACGCCTCGCCCACCGGACTTCCGTCGCTGGTGGTTTGCCCAGCCTCATTAGTGGAAATCTGGCGCCGTGAGACCGCACGCTTTGCCCCGGAGTTAAGCGTCTTTGTCCACCACGGTGCCACGCGTTTGACCTCCCTCGCTGACGCCAGCCCCCACGATTTGCTGATCACCTCCTACGGCACGCTCGCCCGCGACCGCGAGTTGTTTGCCGACCTTCCGCTGGCTTGCCTGATCGCAGACGAGGCCCAGCACATCAAAAACCGCCGCACTCAGAACGCCCAAGCGCTGCGCAGCCTCAACGCTCGCAGTCGCTTCCTGCTCACCGGTACGCCTGTGGAAAACGCCCTCGACGACCTGCGCGCCCTCTTTGATCTGCTGATGCCTGGTTACCTCGAAAAAATTCCCGTCGGCACCCGTAGCGACGAGCGCCAGTGGTTCGATGAACGCCTACGGGCGAAAACCTCGCCCTACCTCCTGCGCCGCACCAAAAAGGCCGTCGCCCCCGAGTTGCCCGACAAGATCGAGCAGGTCCTTTACTGCGAGCCATCGCCGGTCCAGTCCCGCCTTTACACCGAGTGGCAGCAAAAATCCGAGCAGGAGCTCGATGCCCTTGCCGCCGACGGCGCATCCGAAAACTCCCTACGCCTAGCCACCCTCACGCAGCTTCTGCGCCTGCGCCAGATCTGCTGCGACCCTCGCCTCGTGGCACCGGCCACCTCTGCCGATCACTCCAGTAAATTGGAAACCTTCCGTGAACTCCTTGCCGAGGCGGTCGATGACGGGCACCGCCTGCTCGTGTTTTCTCAATTTACTTCGTTGCTCGGACTCTTACGCGCAGAACTCGATGAACAGGGCTTGTCCTACTGTTACCTGGATGGCAGCACCCCGCAAAAGCAGCGGCAGGCCGAGGTGGATCGCTACAATAACTCAGCCGACATCCCCGTTTTCCTTATTTCGCTTAAGGCGGGCGGCACTGGCCTCAACCTCACCGGCGCTGACACCGTAGTGCATTTCGACCCGTGGTGGAATCCGGCTGTCGAGGCGCAAGCCACCGACCGCGCCCATCGCATCGGCCAAAAACGCGTAGTAACCAGTTACAAACTCATTTGCACGGGCACGGTCGAGGAGAAGGTCCTGCACATGCAGGCAACCAAACGCGCCCTGCTCGCCGACGTGTTTGAGGCCAGCGATCTGAATAACGCCAAGCTGACCCTCACCGACCTTAAATCGCTGCTGCGCGATTAAGCCTAAACTCCGGAATAGATCAGCACTATCCGGCGCCCTGTTCAGTGTTTGATTTTTTTCAATAAAACGGTCTAAGAACCCTAAAAAGAGCCGCTCACACCGCATTGATTCAACTCGCAACGGACATTGGTCAGCGGTGCTTGATCCGTAGCAGCAGGCGGTTGGAGTCGTAAAGTCATTGCTCCCTGGAGAGCATTCGGCGCAGGGTTTTACCCCATGACGTGGAAATTCTGGAAGTGGTCCGGCGCGGCCCTGATTTTGTGTGGCCTAGTTCTTGGCGTGGTGGTTGGCATCTTCGTCAATCAAAACGTGGTTACGCCCGAAGGTTTGGCGCTCTTGTCGTGGTGGCTAAATAACGTAATTCAGCCACTGGGAAAACTGTTTATTCGGATCATTTTCATGATCGTGATCCCGTTGATTTTTTCCGCGATCGTACTCGGTGTGGCCGAGATGGGCGATGTGCGTAAACTGGGACGCGTCGGCCTGAAATCGCTCGGATTTACGTTGTTGCTCACCACCACGGGCGTGCTGGTCGCCTTGGGCGTAGTCAATGTGTTCGCGCCGGGCCACCACATGACCGAGGCGACGCGCGAAACGCTCCGGGAGCGGTATCTCGGTGCCGCCGCCGAGAAGGTCGCGCAGGGTGTCAAGGAGACCCCGCTGGCGGACACACTGCTGGGGTTAATCCCGCAAAATCCACTGGCTGAAGCCGTCAACGCCTTCACGCCTAACTACACAGGAGGTGGATTGATCGCGGTCATGGTCTTCAGCCTATTTTTCGGGGTGGCGTTGGCCATGGTACCTCAGGAGAAAAGCACGCCGCTCACCGCCGTGCTAAAAGGAGTTTTTGAGGTCTGCATGGTCATCATCAGTTTTGCCATGAAACTGGCTCCGTTGGGCGTAGCCTGTTTAGGTTTCGCGCTCACGGCACAAATCGGCGCCGATGTTCTTCGCAGCCTCGGGTTTTATACCGCGGTAGTGATTTTAGGGCTCGGTATCCAGCAATGCGTAACCTACCCGCTTTTTCTGAAGTTTATCGGCGGAGTGTCGCCGGTGGCGTTTTTCAAAAACATCAAAGAAGTCCTGCTCACAGCGTTCAGCACCTCGTCGAGTAACGCCACGCTGCCCGTCTCGTTGCGGGTGGCTGAGACCCGCCTAAAACTCCCAGCGCGGATCAGTCGTTTTGTACTCACCGTGGGTGCGAGTGCCAATCAGAACGGCACCGCGCTTTACGAAGGGGTGACTGTACTGTTTCTAGCGCAGGTCTTCGGAGTGGAGTTGTCACTGGGGCAACAGGCGGTGGTGGCGTTAATGTGCATCATGGCCGGACTCGGAACGGCGGGCGTACCGGGCGGTTCACTGCCGCTGGTGGTGGGTGTACTGGTGACCGTCGGTGTGCCGGGCGAAAGCATTGCGATCATCCTCGGGATCGACCGGTTACTCGATATGTGCCGAACGACACTCAACGTAACCGGCGATCTCGTCATCGCGGTGCTGGTGTCCAAGAGCGAGCAGGACGAACACAGCGGCGATCCGGAAGCTATGTCATTAATGTGAGGTCGAGACGGCGCGCGCGGAAAATATTCGACGCAGGAGTTTAGGTTTAAACAAAAAAGCCGGCGCACAATGAAGTGCGCCGGCCTTGGGATGTTTCGCCTTTTAAAGCGAATTAGGCTTTAGCTTGGACCTTAGTAGTCCATGCCGCCGCCGCCGCCCTGGGGCATAGCGGGAGCTGGGCTCTTGTCCGGGGCATCGGTGATGATGCACTCGGTGGTCAACAGGAGGCCGGCGATGGACGCGGCATTCTGCAGGGCAATGCGGGAGACCTTCGTCGGGTCAACCACGCCGGCCTTCACCAAGTCTTCGTAAACACCGGTGGCGACGTTGTAACCGTTGGCACCCTTGCTGGCGAGCACCTGCTGGACAACGACAGCGCCTTCGACGCCGGCGTTGAAGCAGAGCTGCTTGAGCGGGGCCTCGACGGCACGGCGAATGATCTGAGCGCCGAGCTTCTCGTCACCTTCGAGGGTGGCGATGGCGGCGTCGATAGCCTTGGCGGTGCGCAGAAGAGCGACACCACCGCCGGAAACGATACCCTCTTCAACGGCCGCGCGGGTCGCATGGAGAGCGTCTTCAACGCGCTGCTTCTTTTCCTTCATCTCGGACTCGGTGGCTGCACCGACGTTGATGACGGCGATACCGCCGGCGAGCTTGGCAAGACGCTCCTGGAGCTTCTCCTTGTCGTAGTCGCTGGTGGTCTCTTCGATCTGGCGGCGGATCTGCTTCACGCGGGCCTGGATCTCGGAAGCTTTGCCAGAACCCTTGACGATGGTGGTGTTTTCCTTGGCAACCACGATACGGCTGGCGCGACCGAGGTCGGCGACCTGCACGTTTTCGAGCTTGATGCCGAGATCCTCGGTGAGGAGGCGGCCGCCGGTGAGGACAGCGATGTCTTCGAGGATGGCCTTACGGCGATCACCGAAGCCAGGAGCCTTGACGGCAACGACGTTGAGCGTGCCACGGATCTTGTTCACCACGAGGGCGGCAAGGGCTTCGCCCTCGACGTCTTCAGCGATGATCAGGAGGGGCTTGCCGGTCTTGGCGGTGGCCTGGAGGATGGGGAGGAACTCCTGGAGGTTGGAGATCTTCTTTTCGTGGATGAGGACGTAGGCGTCTTCGAGGAGGGCCTCTTGGCTCTCGGCGTTGGTCGCGAAGTAAGGCGAGAGGTAGCCCTTGTCGAACTGCATGCCTTCGACGACGTCGAGGGTAGTTTCGATGGACTTGGCCTCTTCGACGGTCACGGTGCCGTCCTTGCCGACCTTGTCCAACGCGTCAGCGATGATCTCGCCGATGGTGTTGTCCCAGTTAGCGGAGACGGTGGCAACCTGGCGGATTTCTTCGCGGTTGTTCACCTTCTTAGAGATCTTAGCGAGCTCGGTGACGGCGGCCTCAACGGCCTTGTCGATACCACGCTTGAGGTAGATCGGGTTGGCACCAGCGGTGACGTGCTTGAGGCCCTCTTTGTAGACGGCTTCGGCGAGCACGGTGGCGGTGGTGGTACCATCGCCGGCAGCGTCATTGGTCTTGGAAGCGACTTCCTTCACCAGCTGGGCACCGATGTTCTCGTAGGCGTCGGGAAGCTCGATTTCCTTCGCGACGGTCACGCCGTCCTTGGTAACGGCGGGCGAACCGAACTTTTTGTCGATGACGACATTGCGGCCCTTGGGCCCGAGGGTGACTTTGACAGCGCGGGCAAGGAGCTCGACGCCACGGAGGATCTTCTGACGAGCAGCCTCGTCGAACAGGAGTTGTTTAGCAGCCATGTGTTTTACGTAATTTTTTAGAGTTCAGAATTCAAATTTCAGTTAACGCACAACGCGTTAGCAAACGACGCCGAGGATGTCGTCTTCACGCACGATCGTGTACTTCACGTCGTCGATCTTCACTTCGGTGCCACCGTATTTGCTGATGAGGACCTTGTCGCCGACCTTGACCTCAAAAGGAACGGCTTTGCCGTTTTCGTCCTTCTTGCCGGTGCCGATAGCGATGACTTCGGCCTCCTGCGGTTTTTCCTTGGCGGAATCAGGGATGATGATGCCACCGCGAACTTGTTCTTTGGTGTCTTCGAGATGCTTCACGAGGACGCGATCGCCGATGGGCTTAATCTTAGCTTTGGCCATATGGATTTGGTTTTTGGGTTTGGGTTGGGAGGTTGTTTTTTCGTTTTTTAACGACGCCTGCCCTACGACCCTAAGTCGGAGGACGGGCGAAAGTGAAAAGAAGGGTTACTTCTTGGAGTTCTTGTCGTCGTCGACGACTTCGAAGTCGGCATCGACCACGTCGGCTTTCTTCTCGGCCTTTTTGCCGGAAGCGCCGGCCTCAGGGGCCGGTCCACCTTCTGGTGCAGCACCAGCGGCCGCACCGGCCTTTTCAGCGGCAGCATAAAGCTCAGCGCCGACCTTCTGCAGGTTTTCCATGGCGGCCTTTTGCTTGTCGGTGTCACCGGACTCGAGGTCCTTCTTGGCATCAACCAAGGCGGTCTCGATCTTGGCCTTCACGTCAGCGGGGAGTTTATCGCCGCTTTCCTTGAGGGTCTTTTCGAGGCCGTAGATGCTGCTGTCGAGCTGGTTGCGAGTCTCAACGCTTTCCTTGCGCTTCTTATCCTCGTCGGCGTGGAGCTCCGCGTCCTTGGTCATCTTTTCGACCTCTTCTTTAGAGAGACCGGATGAACCTTGGATGGTGATCTTCTGCTCTTTACCGGTGCCCAGATCCTTGGCGGAAACGTGGAGGATACCGTTGGCATCGATGTCAAAGGTGACCTCGATCTGCGGGGTGCCACGAGGAGCTGGCGGGATGCCGTCGAGCTTGAAGGTACCGAGGTTCTTGTTGTCGCGGGCCATGGAACGCTCGCCCTGAAGGACAACGATTTCAACACCGGGCTGATTGTCCGAGTAGGTGGAGAACACCTGCGACTTCTTGGTCGGGATCGTGGTGTTACGGGCAATCATGGGGGTGGACACGTCACCAGCGGTCATGATGCCGAGGGTGAGCGGGGACACGTCGAGCAGGAGCACGTCTTTCACGTCACCGCGCAACACGCCGCCCTGAATGGCTGCGCCAATCGCAACCACCTCGTCGGGGTTCACGCCTTGGTGGGCGGGTTTGCCGGCGAGCTTGTTGGCGATTTCGACCACCTTGGGCATACGGGTCATACCACCGACCAACACGAGTTCGTCGATGTTGGCGGATGTGAGCTCGGCGTCCTTCAAGCAGTTCTGGAAGGGGCGCAGCGTGCGCTCGAACAGGCTGTCGCAAACCTGCTCCATCTTGGCACGGGAGAGCGTGACGTTCATGTGCTTCGGGCCGGAAGCGTCGGCAGTGATGAACGGTAAGTTGATGTCCACCGACTGGGTCGAGGAGAGGGCAATCTTGGCCTTCTCGGCCTCTTCCTTGAGGCGCTGGAGGGCCATTGGGTCTTTACGCAAGTCGATGCCCTGCTCAGCCTTGAAGCTGTCAACCAACCAGTTAATCAGGGTCTCGTCCCAGTTGTCGCCGCCGAGGTGGGTGTCGCCATTGGTGGCCTTGACCTCGAACACGCCGTCGCCGATTTCGAGAACCGACACGTCGAAAGTACCGCCGCCCAAGTCGAACACGGCGATCTTCTCATCCTTCTTCTTGTCCAGCCCGTAGGCGAGGGAAGCGGCGGTGGGCTCGTTGATGATACGCAGCACCTCAAGACCAGCAATCTTACCGGCGTCTTTGGTGGCCTGACGCTGAGCGTCGTTGAAATAAGCGGGTACGGTGACAACGGCTTGGGTGATCTTCTCACCGAGGTAGGACTCTGCGTCGGCCTTCAGCTTACCGAGGACCATGGCGGCGATCTGCTGAGGAGCGAACTGCTCGGTCTTGTCGCCGACCTGTACCTCAATGGCGGCGTCGCCATTTTTGCCTGCGACGACCTTGTAAGGAAGATTCTTGGCCTCTTCGCTGCACTCGGTGAACTTGCGGCCGATCAGGCGTTTGGCCGAAAAGATTGTGTTCTTGGGATTGGTGACGGCTTGGCGCTTTGCGGCTTGGCCGACGATGCGCTCACCGGTTTTAGTGAAAGCGACCACCGAGGGGGTGGTGCGTGCGCCTTCAGCGTTAGGGATAACAACAGGCTCCCCGCCTTCCATGACGGACATGCAGGAGTTAGTAGTTCCGAGATCGATTCCTAGGATATGGCTCATAGTGAACATCGGCTAAGCAATGCACAGGCCGACAATCCAATAAAATACACTACCCCTTATTTACTATTATCTTAAAAATAAATACACGGATTATAACTCATCCAAACACCGGCAAAATTGCGCCATATTGACTCAACTTGTCACACTCCCGATTCCTAGGCAGCGTCCGTGTGGCGCAAGCAGATGAGCCAGCCCTACCCTAGAAACGCCCCAACGGCGGGCCAAGCGGCTGAATCTGTCCATTTTCGTGGTCGCGCGGGCCAATGAGGTTGTGCAGAAGTCCCGTGCTACCACCCCGTGGACGCCCAAATTTACCCGCACGCCTGATCCCTCAGCCGCAGTCTTTACGTCACTTTTTCGCCCATGAAACGCCCGCATCCTCTGGTTTTTCTACTCATCATCATGCTACTGGGTGGCATCGGCTGGCTTGCGCTGCGTGGCCCCCGCGTTGTCGCCCCGGTCCCACCGCGCCCCATCGCCGTCGAAACCTTTATTGCCGAAACCCGTGATGTCCCCGTGTGGTTGTCCGGGCTCGGTTCGGTCCAGGCCCACCAAACCATCACCGTGCGCCCACGCGTCAGTGGTGAACTCGCCTCGGTTAACTTCACCGAGGGTCAGGAGGTCAAGGCCGGCGACCTACTCGCCCAAATCGACCCCCGCCCCGCCCAAGCCGCACTTCAGCAGGCACTCGCGCAAAAGGCCCAAGACGAAGCCCGCCTAGCCAACGACCGACGCGAATTCGAGCGCATCCGCGGCCTCATCGCCAACCACTCCGAGAGCCAACAACTGCTCGACCAACGCGCCGCCACCCTCGACCAGTCCACCGCGCAGGTGCAGGCCGCCCAGGCCGCCGTCGTTAACACCCAGCTCCAGCTCGATTTCACCTCGCTGCGCGCTCCCATCGACGGCCGTACCGGAGTGCGCCTCGTGGACGCCGGAAATCTACTTACCGCCAACCAGCCCGCTGGCATCGTAGTCCTCACCCAGACACGCCCCATCGCAGTCGTCTTTACGTTACCCCAACAAGATCTGCCTGCCGTACGCCGCGGTCTCGCCCGCAACCCCGATTACGCTTTGGTCGTCGAAGCCCGCGCCGACTCCGCCGCCGCCCCGGCACGCGGCCAACTCAAGCTCATTGACAACCAGATCGATCCCAACACCGGCACGCTCCGTCTCAAAGCAACCTTTGCCAACGACGACCAAGCGCTCTGGCCCGGCCAATTCGTCAACGCCCGCGTGCTGGTGGATACGTTGACTGGTGCTATTGTCGTGCCCAGCGAGGCCGTGCAACCTGGGCTCGACGGCCCGTTTGTTTACGTGGTTAAAGCCGACGCCACGGTCGAGCCGCGCACGCTCCAGCTCGGGCCCAGCGTCGACGGTTTCACCGTCATCACCGCCGGCCTCGTTGCAGGTGAACAGATCGTGCGCGAAGGCCAAAATAAGCTCCAACCCGGGGCTCGCATAGAGGTCGTGAAAAACACTTTTCCTTTACCTAAGGCACCGACGTCGGCGTTGCGACCCACAACTTCAACCGGCGCACCACCAGCAGTAACTGCTCCCGCCAACGCTCTTTCCGAAGTCCCCGCCGCTGCGCCGCTCGCCCGATGAGCCTCTCCACCCCGTTCATCCGGCGGCCCATCGCCACTACCCTGCTCACGATTGGTATTTTCCTAGTCGGGCTGATCTCGTTCCCTCTTCTGCCGGTCGCGCCGCTGCCGCAGGTTGAATTCCCCACGATCGAGGTCTCCGCCAGCCTTCCCGGCGCGAGCCCCGAAACCATGGCCTCCGCCGTGGCCACACCACTCGAAACCCAGCTATCCCAGATCGCCGGCATCACCCAGATGTCTTCGACCAGCTCGCTCGGCTCGACCTCGATCACCCTCCAATTCGATCTCGACGTCTCGATCAACGCCGCAGCCCAAGACGTCCAATCCGCGCTCACCGCCGCCAGTGGCCAGCTCCCGCTCGATCTGCCCTCGCCGCCGACCTACCGTAAGGTTAACCCCGCTGATTCACCCATCCTCTTGCTGAGCGTGCGCTCCGACGTACTCCCGCTGACCACCGTCACGGATTACGCTAACAACGTTATCGCCCAACAGATCTCCCAACTCCCCGGAGTTTCTCAGGTCAACGTCATCGGCCAGCAAAAGCCCGCCGTGCGCGTGCAAATCGATCCCGCCCGCCTCGCCGCCCTCGGCCTTGGCATGGAGGACGTGCGCAACCTGATTGCTCGCGCCACCATCAATTCCCCTAAAGGCAGCCTCGACGGTGCCCGCCAAAACCTCGCCATCTACGCCAACGACCAGCTCACCACCGCCGCCCCCTACAACGACCTGATCCTCGCCTACCGCCAGGGCTCGCCGATCCGCATTCGCGACATCGGCCGCGCAATCGACGGCCCGGAAAACGTGCGCTCGGTCGCCTGGGTCAACACCAAGCGCGGCATCGCCATCGCGGTGCTCAAACAAAGCGACGCCAACGCCCTCACCACCGTTGCCCGCATCCGCGAACTGATTCCTTCGCTGCAAGCCACCGTTCCGCCCGCGCTCAAAGTCGACGTCCTCGTTGATCGCACCGGCACCATTCGCGCATCGGTCGACGAGGTCGAGCTGCACCTCGTTCTGACCATGGCGCTGGTCACGATCGTCGTCTTCCTGTTTTTGCGCGACCTCCGCGCCACGCTCATTTCCAGCGTCGTGGTTCCTGTTTCGATCGTCGCCACCTTTGCCGTGATGCACCTGCTCGGTTATAGCCTAAATAATCTATCTCTGATGGCCCTAACCATCTCAGTGGGCTTCGTGATCGACGATGCCATAGTCATGCTCGAAAACATCTACCGCCACGTCGAAGCGGGAATGAAGCCCATGGACGCCGCGCTCAAAGGCGCGAAGGAAATCGGCTTCACGATTTTATCCATCACACTCTCGCTGGTGGCTGTTTTTATCCCGGTGTTGCTCATGGACGGGATCATCGGCCGATTATTCCGCGAATTTGCCGTAACCGTAACCGTGGCGGTGCTCATCTCGGCCTTCGTTTCGCTGACTCTGGTTCCGATGCTCAGCTCTTTATTTTTGCGCCCGCATCACCCTCCCGCCGCCACCACTTGGGGCGGCCGGTTCGACCGGTTGCTTGAACGCTTTCTGATCGGCATGGAATCAACCTACGCGCGTGGACTCGCCGTCGTGTTGCGCTACCAACGCGCCACCCTCGTGTCGCTGCTGGCAACCTTTGCCCTCACCGCTGCCGTGTTCACGGCCATGCCGAAGGGCTTTTTCCCACAGCAAGACACCGGCTTTTTAACCGCCACGATCGAGGCCTCATCCGACATGTCTTTTGGCGGTATTTACGAGCGTATGATTCAGGTCAACGCGATCATCGCTGCCGACCCGGCGGTGGCAGCGTTTCCCTCCTTCGTGGGCGGCGGGCGCGGCGGCGGCAGTTTCAATTCAGGCCGCGCTTTCATTAACCTAAAACCCCGCGCCGAACGCGACCCAGCCCCGGTTGTCATGGCTCGCCTTCGCCAGAAAGTCGCTGCCATCCCCGGCGTCACCTTTTTCCCCCAAGCCCGCCAAGACCTCAACATCGGCGGCATTTCCTCGAAAACCCAATATCAGTACACACTGCGCGACGCCAATGCTCACGAGCTCACCGCTTGGGCCCCGCGCCTCTTGGAAAAACTCCGCCAACTTCCTCAATTGCGCGACGTCACCTCCAATCAGGAATCCAGCCCGCCCGCCCTCTCCATCGAGCTCGACCGCGAAGCTGCGGCGCGCTTCGGCATCCAGGCCGACGCCGTCAACCGCGCGCTCTACAACGCCTTTGGCCAGCGCCAAATCACCCAGTTCTATACCCAAGTCAGCCAGTACAAGGTCATCATTGAGGTGTCGCCGGAACTCCAAACCGACGTCGCCACCCTTAATAAGCTCTTCATCCCATCTCCGCTCACCGGCGGCCAGATCCCGCTCGCCTCGCTCGTCACGATCGACACCCGCAGCACCAAGCCGCTCTCGGTGACCCACCTCGGCCAATACCCGGCGGTGACGATCTCGTTCAACCTCGCGCCCAACGTGGCCCTCGGCGACGCCGTGGCGGCCATTGAACGTGTCGGTGAATCCATCGGTAAACCCGCCACCTTGACCGGTAGTTTTCAGGGTTCCGCCAAAGCCTTCAAGGATTCACTCAGCTCCCAGCCTCTGCTGATCCTGGCGGCGATTATCGCCATCTACCTGATCCTCGGCATGCTCTACGAGAGCTTCATCCACCCGCTGACTATCCTCTCGACATTGCCCTCGGCCGGTTTGGGTGCGCTGCTCACGCTCTGGGCATTCGGTTTCGACCTCGGGGTGATCGCCATTATCGGCATTCTCCTGTTGATCGGCATCGTGAAAAAGAACGCGATTATGATGATCGACTTCGCGATTGAGGCCGAGCGCGAGCGCGGCAAAACCGCCTACGACGCGATCCACGAAGCGTGTTTAAAACGGTTCCGGCCGATCATGATGACAACGCTAGCGGCGATGATCGGCGGCATCCCGTTGGCACTGGGTCACGGCGACGGCGCGGAGCTGCGCCAACCCCTCGGTTACGCGATCGTAGGCGGGCTGATTTTGAGCCAGTTACTCACCCTATTCACGACCCCTGTGGTGTACCTGTATTTCGACCGACTGGTCGGCCGCAAAGCCAAGTCCCCCGATAAAGCCTAACCCATTGGGTTAGACGTTATCCGGGCAAGTTCGGCACGGAGAAGCGGAAGAATGCAGGCAGACCAAGTGTGGCTGCTGGGTGGCTGTCACGGAGGGGCAGAATTACTGCCTTAATGGCAGCAATATTTAGCATAACCCTCGTAATCAATGTGTTCCGGTGGTGGGTCGACCGGGATTCGAACCCGGAACCAACAACTTAAAAGGATGCTGCTCTACCATTGAGCTATCGACCCCCTACTCACGCGGAACTCATTACTTAGGACTTATCACTGACCTGCTTTTCACTGTCGGTTTCTCAGTTTTATCGAACGAACGACCAAAGCTAAGCAACGAAGCGAAAAAGAAGATGTGGCTAAGAACTAAAACCCAGAAGCGTGTTACAGCTCAGGGGAGGGGGTAAATAGGTCGGCTTTTCTTCCGGCGGCAAGACGAATTTCACGCCACGTGAAACTGATTTTCGCAAAACCGCCAAAATCCCTTTTGCCAAGCCTCAAGCCGCCTCGCGCCCTTTTGGGCTTTCGCACGTCCACCAACCCTGCAACCTGCGCCTGTGCTGTCCGCATTTCTTCCTCCTGACTTTAATCCAAAGCGCCCCGTCGCGCTCATCGCCGGCCAAGGCATTTATCCGGTGCTCATCGCCCAGGCCATTCGCCGCGCCGGTGTCCCGCTT
The DNA here is from genome assembly GCA_947471115.1 of Opitutaceae bacterium. GTDB lineage: Bacteria > Verrucomicrobiota > Verrucomicrobiia > Opitutales > Opitutaceae > Rariglobus. Next base: position 12,461 of record CANIXX010000066.1, read on the forward strand.
CGCCTTATCGCCATGGAGGAGGAAACCCGCGCCGACCTCATCGACTCCGTGCCCGCCTCCGAGCGCCGCATCATCAAAGTCGGCCAACTGGGTAAAATGCTCTCCACGCTCAAGGACTTCGACGCCGGTTACGCACTCATGGCCGGCCAAATCACCCCGCGCCGCCTCTTCAAAGGCCTTCACCCCGACCTCAAGGCTGCCCGCATCCTCATGTCGCTGAAACGCCGCAACGCCGAAACCATCTTCGGCGCCATCGCCGATGAAATCGAAAAACTAGGTGTCCACCTGCTCGACGCCCGCAGTTTTATCGACGAACACCTCGCCTCCCCTGGCTGCATGACAGGCCGCAGTTTCCCCATCGACGCCGACTACGTGGCCCACGGCGTGCAAATCGCCAAAGAATCCGCCCGCCTCGATATCGGCCAAGGTTGCGTGGTGCGCAAAGGCACCGTCCTCGCCGTCGAAGCCTTCGAGGGCACCGACGCCATGTTGCGCCGCGCCGGCGAATTCAAAACCGACGACGCCCTCTTTGTTAAAACCGTAAAAGCCCGCCAGGATTACCGCTTCGACGTCCCCTGTTTCGGCCTCAAAACCCTCGAAACCATGCGCGAAGCCGGCCTCAAAGCCGCCGCCCTTGAGAGCCAGCGCGTCATCCTCATCGATAAACCCGCCGTCATCGCCCAGGCCAAATCCTGGGGCATTAATCTCCTCGGTTTCGAGTAATCCAATGCGCGCACTTGCAGCCTGCCGCCACCACCACCACGTTCCCACCCCATGAAAAACGATGTCGTCCCCGTGATTGTTAAAGGTGTCATGCCCACCTCCAACGGCTGCGCGGTGTTCCTCGGCGACGACCACAAGACCTTCGTCATCTACGTCGACCACTCGGTGGGCAACGCCATTCAGATGACCCTCGACGGCATCAAAAAAGAGCGCCCCCTCACCCACGACCTCATCGGCCACATCCTCACCGGCCTGGGCGCCTCGCTCGACCACGTGGTCATCAACGACGTCAAAGACGGCACCTTTTTCGCCCGCATTCTCATCCGCAT
>CANIXX010000067.1 GCA_947471115.1 Opitutaceae bacterium
GTTCTGCTTGGTCTTTTTGTAGCAAGACAATGCGCCGCTGTGGATTCAAGTGCTGAATGCATTGAGTCCACAAAGGTACAGGGGGATTCTATTTATGGTAAATCGACTGGCCGCACAGGCTCTCTACACGGGGGAGTTAGGGGGATATTTAGAATTTGTCGCCAATTGGAGTATGCCTAAAGCGCCGACCGATTCTAATTATAGCGCGTGTCGGTGGCTCGGCTATCCTTCATGTTGCGTATGAGTACAATCCACTGGATTTTAGTTTTACGGGGTTGTTTATAGAAACGGTGGAGCAATCGCTTTGAATCAATACTATAATTAGAAATTTCAAGTTCTTTTACTTTGATGCGATTTATCTCATTTATTGGTGCCCCACACTAAATTTGATCTGCTTAAATCGAGTTTAAATCACTCTAATCCACTTTAGGTTATATCCTTGTAAGCGAAAACCCCTGATAAGAAGCATGAATGGATGTTGGTTTGGACGGCCCCTAGCCCCAGCGAACTCAATATTAATCCTGGAAAGCCGTAGGAAAATCAACTGCCACACCTTCCCTCAAGCCGCGTCAATTGTAGTCCCTATATTTATATAAATCCCACATGAGTAATAGAATTAATGTTAAATTGCGCGGTAATCAAAACGTAAGGGCCGTGAATAAATTAAGGTTTCCAGAAAACTTTGTCTGGGGCGTTGCTACAGCGGCACCGCAAATTGAGGGCGCTGGCCAAGAGGACGGTAAGAGTGAGTCCGTCTGGGATCGCTACGCCCGCCAACCCGGGACCATTCATAATAATGACAACTTGGACGTCGCGTGTCAGCACTACCATCATTACAAGGAAGACATCGCACTCATGCGTTCATTGGGCGTGAGGAATTACCGCCTTTCTATCGCTTGGCCGCGCATTTTACCGGGTGGAGACGGTGCTGTGAATCAAAAGGGTGTGGATTTCTACAACCGCCTTTTTGACACCATGCTCGAAAACGAAATCACGCCGTGGGTCACCATGTATCACTGGGACATGCCGCAAGTGCTGGAAGATCGTTTTGGCGGCTGGCGAGATCGCAAGGTGGTTGATGCTTTTGCTAATTACGCGCAGACCATCGTTAAAGCGTATGGAGACCGGGTCAAAAACTGGATCACCCTTAACGAGATCTCGTGCTTTACCTATTACGCGTACGGCACGGGCGTGAAGGCCCCGGGCCTGAAGCTGTCTGAGGGTATCGTAAATCAGACGTACCACCACGCCCTGCTCAGCCACGGTGAAGCGGTGCGCGCTGTGCGTGAATTTGGCGGCGCTGGTGCGCGGGTGGGCCTCACCGACAACGCGCTGGTCGGCGTACCTGTGAGTGAAACCGAGGAGGACATCGCGGCCGCCCAAGACTACTTTATCGAGGCGAACTGCCGCACCTTTGACCCTATATACCGTGGTCATTATCATCCCGATTACCTGCAAAGAGCCGGCGCCAACGCCCCGCGTTTTGAGGCCGACGATTTTGCGCTGATATCCCAACCCACGGACTATTTGGGTATGAATCTTTACAGCGGGCTGTTCGTGCGTGCCGCGCAAAACGGTGCGAAGTATGAAGTCCTGGATTTTCCCCCGTCCTACCCGCAGGCCGACAACACTTGGCAGAAGATCATGCCTCAAGTGCTGTATTGGGGACCACGTCTTGCGGCGGAGATCTACGGCGCGCAGGCCATTTACATCACCGAAAACGGTTGTGGTTATAATGACGCACCGCCGGTCAACGGCGAGGTGCACGACCTGCATCGTCGCGACCTAATACGCAACTACCTAGGCGAACTTCACCGGGCCATCGGCGACGGCGTGCCGGTGAAGGGCTATTTCCTCTGGAGTTTTATGGACAACTTCGAGTGGGATGAGGGCTACGCACGCCGTTTCGGCATGGTTTATTGCGATTACAAAACCCTCAAACGTACTCCGAAATTAAGTGCTCGCTGGTACACCAAGGTCATGGAGAGCAATTGCTTGGTTTAAGCCTGATTACATTCTAAGGGAATGAGGGTGGAAGTCGCCGCTCTGCCCCTCAGCCCGCCGCATTACCCTTATTAACTTAATAATATGATCCTGCACCCAGTTATCCCCCTGCTTGAAAACGAATTTTGGTGGGGCGGCCGCAACGCCGACGGTATTGACATGCCCTTTACCGCCTCCAGCCGCCACCGCGTTGACCTCGCTTCGAACCTGCGCGAGAACCAGGGCGCTCCGTTCTTGCTCTCCAACAAAGGCCGCTACCTGTGGAGCGATCGCCCGTTCACTTACGAATTCCGCGACGGTGTTATCCACCTTTCTGGCAGTATGCAGCCCATCACGCTCTCGGAAGGTCACGGTGACCTGCGTGGGGCGTTCCGTGCCGCCGCCCAAAAGCATTTCCCTGCCTCGGGACACATGCCTCCGGATGTGTTTTTTTCCGCGCCCCATGCCAACACGTGGATCGACATGCAACACACCCAAACCCAGGCGGGCGTGCTGCGTTACGCGCGTGGGCTGGTGGAGGGCGGCTATCCGCCCGGTGTGCTCATGATCGATGCCGGCTGGGCCGAATATTGGGGCAGTTTCAAGTTCCACGCCGGGCGCTTCCCTGATCCCGCCGCCATGACGAAGGAGCTGCATGAACTGGGCTTCAAAGTCATGCTGTGGGTGAGCCCGTTCATCGTGCCCGACGGCGCGGAATATCGTCGCTGGAGGTCACAACCGGGCTGGTTCTTACGCGACCGCCAGGGCGTTCCCGCCGTACTTCAGTGGTGGGATGGCTACAGCCTACATCTCGACCTCACCCATCCTGAAGCCATGAACTGGTTCAAATCAGGGCTACGCTCGCTGCAAACGGATTTCGGCATTGATGGCTACAAATTCGACGCGGGCGACACCTACCATTACATCAACCGCCCGGCTTCATGGCTGAACGCCGAGCCCGTGGACCTCACGGAAGCCTGGGCTGAACTGGCGTTAGAATTTCCCTTTAATGAGTACCGTGCTTGCTGGAAAATGGGTGGTCAGCCCGTGGTACAACGCCTGCATGACCGCGCCCCACATTGGACTGCGGCGGGCATTCTCAGCCTGATTCCAAACAGCATCGCGCAAGGACTCATCGGTCACGCCTTCACCTGCCCCGATTTGATCGGCGGCGGCGATTACCTGTGTTTCAACGATCCCTCGTTCAAACTCGACGAGGAACTCTTCGTGCGCTTCTGCCAATGCAGCGCGCTCATGCCCATGATGCAATTCTCCGCCGCGCCATGGCGGGTGCTCACACCGCGAAGCAACGCGATTTGCAAGGCGGCTGTGGAATTACACTCGAAGTTCGCGCCGATGATTCTCGCCCTGGGCCGCCAGAGCGCGAAGACCAACGAGCCGATCCTGCGCTCGATGGAATACGTGTTCCCAGGCAACGGCTACGAAGCGGTGACCGACCAGTTTTTACTGGGCGAGGAATTGCTCGTGGCGCCCGTCATCACCCCCGGTGCCACCACCCGTCGGGTTACCCTGCCGCCAGGCCAGTGGCGCGCCGACGACGGCCAGACCTACATGGGACCGGCGGTAATCGAAGTAGCCGCACCGCTGGAAAGACTCCCGCATTTCCAGAAATGCTAAGGGCTTATTAGGCATTAACATTTAAAAGTCCGATTCTGCTCGGAGGTAGTGCGGTGCTTTAGCCCGCAGGTTTGCTTCGGATTGTCCTCACAATCGCTGATGCGGGCTGAAGCACCGCGCTACTTTCGAACCGACACTTCAACTGTTACTGCCGACTAGGAATACCTTATTCTGTAATTTTTATAGCCTCCTTAAATACGCCAAAAGCGTCTGCCGCTGGCCCCACCCATTTTAACCGCATGATCTCCAAATACCTCCCCGCGCCCCGTCCGTGCCGCCGAACGAACGGCGTCGTGCTGTCCACCTGCGTCGCACTACTCAGCTCGTTCACTTTCACCGGCTGTGAGCAGAAAAAGCCCATCAGCAAAGCTCCTTCAAAGGAGGAAACACCCGCAGCCCCGACCGCTCCGTCAACTCCCGCCGCACCGACAGCCCCGTCAAAGCCCGCCACTCCACCTGCTTCGTCGAAGCGCGCCGAACGCCCTGTCAGCGAGCGCGACCAAGCTATCCTCGCCGCGATCGACACAACCCGCCCTGGGCTTGAAAAAGTAAAAGCTGCCCTCGCCACCGGCGACCTTCTGGCTGCACGACACGAACTGGCTGCCTACTACCGCTCCCGTAAATCCCCCACTTGGCGCACCCAATCCGGCCGCGATACCAGCGTGCGATTCAACAAAAAATACGCCGATGACGCCTCCCAGGGCATCCTCATGGGCACCCTCGTCAAGGTCGAGTACACCTTCCCTAACGGCAACATCGACTGGATGTTCGACGCCACCAAGAACAACCCCAACCCCAAAATCGCCTACAACAAGGAGTGGCAGGTGCAGAACAACCGGATGTATTTCTGGCAGGAAATGGCCAAAGCCTACCGAGCCACCGGCGACGAGAAATACGCCAAAGCGTTCGTCTCCCAGATGAACGACTGGATTGCCGATTGCCCCCTACCTACGGAAAAGAAAAACGCCGCGCCCTCCACCTGGCGCACCATTGAGGCCGGCCTGCGCATGGCCAACGCTTGGCCGGATAGCTTTTACTCCTTCCTTCAATCCCCATCGTTCACCGACGCCGACATCGTTAACTTCCTGGGCGCGATCAAGGATCACGCAACCTACCTGCGCCAGTTTCACACCGACGCCAATTGGCTGACCATGGAAATGGCCGGCCTTTACACCTGCGGGGCGATTTTCCCTGAGTTTAGGGACGCCAAACAATGGCGCGATTTTTCCGCCGGCCTCCTCGCCACGGAAGTGGATCGCCAGTTCATGGCCGACGGTGGCCATGTGGAGCTGACCGGCGGTTACCACGTCGTAGCCATCAATAACTTTCTCGCCATCACCGAGGCCGCTCTCTGCGGCGGCTTCGAAAAAGAACTCCCCCCAAGCTATGTGGCGGGGATTGAAAAAGCCTACGATTACATCCTCTCGCTGCGAACCCCGGATAACAACATCCCCTGCTTCAACGATTCATGGCCGCTGGATTCTCACAACATCTACACCAAGGCGGTGAAATTCTACCCCACACGCACTGAATTCAAGTGGGCGCTCAGTGACGGCAAAGAGGGCACCCCGCCGAAATACACCTCCAAATTCCTCAACCGCAATGGCTTCGCGGTGATGCGCTCCGACTGGACGACGCAAGCCAACTACCTCGTTTTTGATGTCGGTCCGCTCGGTTACGGCCACGTCCATCAAGACAAACTTAACCTCGTGCTCTGGGCCTTTGGCCGCGAACTTCTCTTCGACGGCGGCGGCGCCAGCTACGAAGTCAGTAAATGGCGCGATTGGTCCCTGAGCACCGCATCCCATAACACCGTGTTGGTGGACGGTTTGAACCAGAATATCCCGCTAGAACCCAACGCCGACAAACGCTACAAGGATCCCGCCTGCGTTGCGCAAAGCGATATCGATGCCGGCTGGATCAGCAACGAGCGCTTCGATTACGCCACTTCCACCTACGCGAGCGGACAAGGTCCAGCCCGCGCAAAAATCGCTACGCACCAGCGCCAAGTGCTTTTCCTAAAGCCCGACATTTACCTCGTTGTGGACAAGCTGTCCCCCAACGACACCGCCGCGCACAGTTATCAAGCTCGCTGGCACCTCATGTCTACCAAAACGATGCAAAACCCAGCGACCAAAGAAATCGTCACTGCTGACCCCGGCCTGGCTAACCTTGCTATTATTCCCTTGGCCACCGAAGGCCTAGCGGTCACCTCCGCCTCCGCCCAAGAGACACCGGAAATTCTCGGTTGGAACATCCGTAAAGACCAGAGCCCCATGATCACCCCAGCCACCACCGTGCTTCACACCGTGAACGGGCGTGGTGAAAAACAATTCGTTACCCTGCTGCTCCCGCTCATGCCCGGCGCAACCAGTCCCATCCAATCCATCTCCCCAGGCAAAACACCTGTGGTCACGTTGAAGGACGGCCGCCGGTTAAAAATTCAAACTGTGGGCGGCCTATCCATCGAGGAAGTGCTTCCCAATGGAAAAGTAAGCCGCTCCGCCAAACGTCCCTAATCCATAATAGTTCCTGCCCCCCGCTTACGCTGAAAATAGTCTCCATCCCTTGCTTCTTGTGATCATCAAACGTTTTTCCCCAGTCCTACTCCTCGCCCTTGTTTTAGTGGCGGTGAGCCTACCAAATTCCGCAGCTACCCCGCCGCCTGCGCAGGCGCTTCCGGAGGGCTTGGATGTCGCGAAACTGTTCATCGACGACATGAGCATCCCCAACGCCATCCTCCCCAGTGGTGTTTCCACGGGGTGGGCCAAAAAACCTCGGGTGGGTTCTGGAAATTTGATTCCGAAGGGCTGGACCCACAGCACGATGTGGGGGCAAATTTACTTCGGCCAGCCCGCCATGCCAGCAACCAATGTTCGGGTGCAAATCCGGGATTGCGCCTTGTGGGTACTCAGCAGGAAGACCGGCACTTGGACCCAGCTTCAATACAGTGTCACTCCGGCTGGCGGGGCCTATGCGGAGAATTTTAAGGACGATGCCCACATCCCTGCCGATCAGCGCACGGAGCCAGACGGCTCGCTCTCGGTGAAGCTCACCAAAGGGTATAATTATCACTTTTGGCCGCAAGGTGGCCGCGCAGAAGTTGATCCAGCCGACATCGCCGGCATGGCCTCGGTCTTTTTTGCGCGCCTGGTGGTAGACCAAGCGGACAAGCCTGACGATCGTGCGAAAGCGGTGTTGATCGGCTCGTGCGGGGGCGATTATTGGCGCAACCACGAAGTCGAGTGGAAGGCCGATTGGAGCAGTAACAACGACTGGGCAATCGGTCGGTTCAAACGCATTACTAGTGATTGGCAGGCATTTACCGGTTGCACGTACGGCGATAGTATCGTGCACACCCATTACACCACTGAATCCCAGTCTGCGCTCGCGGCCAATTTCGCGCCCGTGCTCAGCGCCGAGACATTACGGCTAACACCGCCGCCATTACTGAAATTGGGCAAAGCCCCGTGATTTCCGAGTTACTGCCTACGTGGCTGCTTTGGCGCGGTAGCTTGGCCGCTTCGCTGGCGCTTTTATATACTGGTCCGCAGTCGCTGGGCGCCTCTGGGGAACCAGTTGATTCGGTGAACCCACATGTCGGGGTTCGTCCCAATCGCGGTTCAACCGTGCTCGGTCCGACCCTGCCGCATGGCTCCATCCACCCCAGCCCGGATACGCCGGGAGGCATGCACGCCGGTTATCACGCGAAGATGCCTATACGCGGGTTTAGCCAACTGCATGTCAGCGGCACCGGCTGGGGACGCTATGGCAACCTCCTGCTTTCCCCGCAAATCGGCCTGGCGGTAGCACCCGAGGCGCATGATTCGGCGAAGGCGGAGGAAGTGGCCACGCCCTATTCATATAAAGTACGCCTTTCGAGGTACGATATACTCACCGAACTGGCTCCCACACGGCACGCGGCGCTTTATGAATTCACCTATCCTGCCAGTGACGATGCGCATTTAATCCTCGACCTCGCACACCAAATCCCCGGCCAGATCGCCACGCAAATCACCGACGTCTACGTGCGTGACAGTAAGGTGACGCTCGACTCGCAGCGCCGCGTGGTGAGCGGCTCAAGCCATTATGCAGGCGGGTTCGGCATGGGGAATTACGTCGTGTATTTTTACGGTGAACTGGATGCCTCCCCCTCGGCCTCGGGCACGTGGAAAAACCAGCAAATCACAGCCGACACGTTGAGCGAGCGCTGGGGCGCGGAAGGCGACCGAGTGGGCGCGTGGTGGCGGTTTTCCACCAAGGCCGGTGAGGTGGTGCGTTTGAAGCTGGCGGTGTCCTTTCATAGTATCGAAAAGGCGCGCGACTACCTGCGCGTGGAAATTCCTGACTGGAATATGCAGACAGTGAGCAACGCGGGGCGCGCGGAATGGAATAACGCCCTAGGGCGGATTGAGGTTAAAGGCGGCGACGAGGCCCAACGAACGAGGTTTTACACGGCGCTTTATCATGCCCAATTGATGCCACGCAACCGCACTGGGGATCTGGCGCGCTTTTCGGCTAAAGTCCCCATGTGGGACGATCAATATGCGGTGTGGGATACCTGGCGCACCAAGTTCCCGTTGATGCTGCTGATTGAGCCCGAGATGGTTCGCGGGAACATCGTCTCTTTCGTGGAACGCCTGCGCGTGGACGGCCAGGTGCGCGACACGTTTTCAGCGGGCTGGGGCGGCACGAAATCGCCGCCCGAAGTAGTATCCGCTGAAACCGTGGTCAACAGCCTGCGCTGCCAAGAAGATCAGGGTGGCAACGATGTGGATAACATCATCGCCGATGCCTACGTGAAAGGCTTGCGCGGGGTGGATTGGCAGGCGGCTTACGGGGTTCTAGCCCACAACGCGGAACACGAACGCAAGGGCACCGCGCCGGACTCGGTAAACGCCTATCGCCGCCAAGGCTGGATTCCCGCCGGCACGATGTCGGTCTCCAACACGCAGGAATACGCCTACAACGATTTTGTGGCCTCACAAGTGGCGCACGGTCTGGGGCGGGAGGCCGATGCACAGCGTTATCTCACCCGCTCGCGCCAGTGGCAGCACCTCTTTAATTTCGATGCCAAAAGCGATGGGTTTAAGGGGTTTGTCGCTCCACGGACCGAGGCTGGCCAGTGGCCTGAATTTGACCTCAAGAAATACCCCGGCTCATGGGATCTGTACTTCTACGAGGCGAACAGTTGGACGTATTCATTCTTCGCTCCGCACCAGTCAGGCCTGCTGATGGAATGGATGGGAGGGCGGGAGCGATTTGTGGAAAGATTGGCGCACGCGCAGGCGGCGAATTTGATCCAGTTCGATAACGAGCCAGGGTTTCTCGCGCCCTTTTTGTTTCACTATGCAGGGCGCCCCGACCTCTCGGCGCGTTCGGTGCGCGAGGTCTTGCGGCAGCGGTTCAACGGGCTTTCCTACCCAGGCGACGACGATAGCGGTGCGATGTCGTCCTACTACGTTTGGGCGGCCTTGGGCTTATTTCCGAACGCCGGGCAGGACTTTTATTTTCTGAATGGCCCTCTGTTTGAGCACATTACAGTGCACCGTCCGGAGGAGGGAAAACTGGAAATTTCGCGCAGCGGGCAGGGCGATTTTGTGGCGTCAGTCACACTCAACGGGAAGCCGCTTAACCGGTCGTGGTGCCGTCACAGCGAAATCAAAGGCGACACTAAGCTGGTTTTTACGATGTGTGAAACGCCCGGAGACTGGGGGACGATGGACCCACCGCCCTCGGATAATTTTCCCGCCACGCCGATGCCGGCCCACACACCGGTTAAATCCCCCTGAATCCCAATACCGCGGACGTACGGCAGCACATTATAATAGGATTAAAATGAAGCGGGGTATGCAGGCCGCTGAGTCCAGCGAGTAGTGGCGTTGAATACGATCAGAAGACCATGTGGACGGTAAAAGCGAGGGTCGCCAGGCTGACCCCAATGCACAAATAGGTCGCGATCTTGGCCCCACGGGCATTGCCGCAATAGTGGTGTTCACCCGCCGGACCAGCCACGGCAATAGCCTCGTTGGCGATGGCAATCGAGCGCTGGGCCAGAAACGACTGCAAGGCTAGGACGCCTAGCAAGCCAAAGAACTGGCTCTTGCCGCTGCCGGGTGTAAGCCCGTGCAACGTTCCCAGGATCTTGGTGTTGACCACAAGTAGGGTGAAGATGTTGGCCATTGCGTAGATAGAGGCGCGGCCGGAGAGGCGTTGTACGGTTTGCTCCACGACGCTGAGGCGGGTGGGATCGTCGACCGTGATCGTCGCGTTCTGGGTGTTGGCCTCAGCCACTTGATCATCCTCTTTCTGTGGGAACGGTGCCCACCACGCAACCAGTACGGACGGCACCGAGGCAAACATGACGACGATGAAATAGGTGGAGAAGCCCAGCCATTCAGCTAACGGACCGGAGATCATCGCGGTGGGTACGATGACCAGATTCATGAGTGCGGTGGCAAAGGCGTAATGGGTCATTGTGAAGCGGCCAGGGGCAAGCTGTTGCATCATATAAATCATGTTGCCCACCATCCCGAATCCGTAACCGAACTTCTCGATACTCACTAGGGTAACGATGGTGCTGTAATCTAAGCTGTGGCCGGCGGCGGCGTAGTGGCTGAGAAAAACAAACGTGAGGTGGGGGAGGTTTAAGCAGAGGCCAAGGATCCACAGTGACCGTACTAATCCCCGCTTGCCGGCAAAAGCACCGCCAAGCAGTCCGCCGGCAATGCCCGCGGCCGTGCCATAAATCGCGTCGATATCGCTGACCTGCCCGGCCGTGAGCCCGAGGCCGCCCTGCTCCGGTGCGCTTTGCATAAAAAGCGGGCCTTCCATCAGGATGAGTCCTTCGCCTAAGCGGTAGAAAAAAACGAAGGCGATCATGCCCCAGAACGCACGCTTGTGGAAAAACGTGGTCGCGGTGCTGAGGAAGTTATTCGCGACCTGGCCTGCACTCGTTGGCCGTTTTGTGACGCTGCCTGAGGGCAAAACAAGGAGGTGATAAAACGCCAAAATGCCCATCATGGCGGCGCAGGTCAGCATGACGTTGCGCCACATCACCTGATCGGACCAACCGTGCGCGTCTTTCAATGCGAACAGCGCGGAAATGAGCAGTCCCGTGGCGATTACTTTGCCTAAAACCCAGAACGTCCCTTGCAGGCCCGCGAACTTGGATTGGTTGGTTTTATCAACCGAGGATAGGTACAGGCCGTCGGCGCAAATGTCCTGCGTCGATGAGGCAAAGGCGGCGACCCACAGCAGGGCGATGCTGATTTGAAAAAATCCAGGTGATGTCAGGCTCATCGCGATGGCACCGAAGAGTAGGCCGCAGAGCATCTCCATCGAGAGCACGAAGAATTTTTTCGTGCGATACATGTCTAGAAAGGCCGCCCAAAGTGGCTTTAGCGACCAGGCGATGCCGATGCTGCCCACCGCGACGGTGATCTGGCTGTCGGGAAATCCGAGCGACTTGTACATGCGAACGGCCGTGCCGTTGATCACATTGTAGGGGATGCCCATCGCGAAGTAGAGCGATGGAATCCACAGGAATAAACGCAGCGAGGGGGTGAGCTTGGAGGACATGCGGGAGTGATTGGGTGGCCTGGGGGGATTGCTGCCGGAGTGGAGGCTTACGGGCATTCAGCTGCCACCGTTAAAAGCATTCGAGTCGGACGCTCTTTCGCTGCTGGGTTATTGATTGAAAGTTTAATTGCAAGTTTATTTTTAATTTTTTATTTAACTGCGATAGTGGGGAATTAAATTTAATAAAATGCTGATATATATGTATTAATGAATGATTTTAGCCCGTTGTACTATAATGAGAAATCGGCGCCGCTTCTTTTTTTTGGGGATTGAAGCCATGTTATTCGAGTGAAACTGAGAAAATCAGATCACGCCGAATTCCCCGCTTCATCTCTACATCTCCTACGCTAAATGAAATCACCCACACGCGCTTCTGCCGCCTCCCTCCTGTTACTCGCCATGGCGTCCAACCCGCTGTTGCAGGCCGCCACGCACGTCAGCTCCTCCACAACCGGCACCAACACTTGGAGCTCGGGCACCGGCTGGGACTCCGCGCCCGTCAGCGGGATCGACACCGCACTTGTTTTCGGCAATGGCACGGCCTTGGCTGCATCAGCTGCGGTCGTTTCAAGCAACGACATCGTTGGGGCGTTCAAGCTGAACAGCCTGAACATGACCTACGCAGGTCCAGCCAGCGGCACGGCTCCGACGGTGACGCTTTCGGGCACCCAGCTTGAGTTCATCAACAGCTCCGGCGCCGTGGCCCCGACCCTCGTCTTCAACACGACCGGCACGGTGAAACCTACGGCGACCATCAGCAACGCCATTCTCTTCACCAACACCACCGCGATCACCACGACCACGGATGGCGCACTCCTGGGAGTTCTCTCTGGGGCGGGCAGTTTCAATAAAGCGGGTGCAGGCATACTTAAGATTCAGAACAACAGCACGAGTTTTGCGGGCAATGTCGGCGTGAGTGCCGGCACGCTGGCAGTCGGTTTCAACGGTGGCTTCGGCGATCTGGGCACTGGCACCGTTACGCTCAGTGGCACGGGCAACTTCAGTGTGATCCGGGCGTCCAACAACTTCACGCTGAATAACACCATCACCGGAACGACCACTGGGGCTGTAAATTTCCAAGGCAACAGTGGCTTCACCCTAACAATTGGGAAGGCCAATACTTATACTGCGGCCACCAACATTAGTGCGTTTGCTACCGGCGCGGTCGGGACGGTCAAGCTTGGCGTTAACAACGGCTTGTCCACCAGCACCGCCTTGACCATCGGCAACCTTGGAACGTCCGTCCAAACCTTCGATCTTGCCGGTTTCGACCAAACTATCGGCTCTCTGGCCACGTCGGGCGGCGGCTCAACGACCAACTCTATCGTTACCAACTCCGGTACCGCCAAGACGCTGACTATTTCCAACGCCACCGGCTCCACCACCTTCGCCGGCCTGATTTCCGGTAACGTTGCCCTGACCAAGTCTGGTGCTAGCACCCAGACGCTCTCCGGCGCCAACACCTACTCGGGCGTTACAACCGTCAACGGCGGCACCCTTGCCACAAGCACGACGGGTTCGTTTGGATCGAGCAATATCACGGTGGGAACGGCATCCCTTAACTTGGGCAACAACACTTCCATTGCCGATACCGCCTCGCTCTTCCTCTCGAGCACTTCTACCCTGAACCTTGGATTTGCCAGCGGTTTCGAAACCATCAGCGGCCTCTTTATCGCCGGCAACGCGGTATCCTCCGGCACCTATACGGCCGCACAGCTGGGCCTTCTGGGATTAGGTGGCACGTTCACCGGCGCTGGTAGCCTGCAGGTCACTTCCGCCATCCCCGAGCCCTCCACCTATGCTGCGCTCGCCGGTCTGGGCATCCTGGGCTTCGCTCTCCGCCGTCGTTCGCGGGCTTGATCGCAGGGCATTCGGTAGACTACCTTAACCACGTTCGGCGCCACCCGCCGGGCGTGTTTTCCTCTCACAACCCCAAAATCAACTCACCCATGCGTATACTCAGCACCTGCCTGTTCACTGGTTTTTGCCTCACTGCTTCGCTCTCTGCTCAGAATCTTCTCACCAATGCAGGCTTCGAGCGCGGCATGATTAACTGGGTTACATTCATCCCTGCTGAAAGCGTGGCACAGGCGCCCGTTCTTGAAGTCGCTAAAGGCAGCGCTCATACTGGTACTTCGGCCTTGCGGCTAATGAGCACAACGTCCTCACGTTTTGCCATTGGTAATTATCCTTGGATTCCAGTCGTTACCGGGGA
>CANIXX010000068.1 GCA_947471115.1 Opitutaceae bacterium
CGAGCTGAGGCAGGGGAGACGATCGAGCATATTGAAACCCTGCGCCATGCCCGTAGCCACCTGATCGGCGCAGTCCTCAACCGTGCGCCCGATGCTGCTACCAAACCCCGGTTTGCCCGGTGGTTTGGCCGCCGCTCATTACTTCTGGCAACGGCCTTCGGACTGGCCGGAGCACCAGCCGCAGCGCAACCGACCACGACGGGGTCGCCTACAGGGGTTAACTCCACATCGTCGACGGCCTCCTTTGCCGTACTCGATACACCAAAGCGGGCGCCCTGGCAGCAGCGTTTTACCCTAGGGCCAGGAGACCAACTCCAGCTCAACGTCTACGGCCAGGCCGATTCCACCTCGTCCACCGTTCTAATCGGCCCCGATGGCCGTATCAGCTACCTTGAAGCCCAGAACCTCATGGCCGCCGGCCTAACGGTGGATGAATTTCGTGCCGAACTGAATCGTGCACTCGGCAAATTCCGGAATAGCCCCGAGATCATCGTCCGCCCGGCATCCTATCACAGCAAACGCTACTACGTACTCGGCGCAGTGGTAAAAAAAGGGGCATTCCCCCTGAGCCGACCGCTCACGATCATCGAGGCCGTGTCGCAAGCACAAGGCCTGGAAACGCGCGTCATCGATCGCAGCCTTGTGATGCAAGCCGACCTACCCAATAGCTTCATCTCACGCCAAGGCAGTCGGCTACCGGTGGATTTCCAGAAGCTATTCTCAGAGGGAGATCTAACCCAAAACATCTCACTGGAACCGGACGACTACCTTTACTTTCCACCCACCGAGCGCCTGCAGATCTATGTGCTTGGCGAGGTTCGTTACCCAGGAGGACTGATTACCTCCGGTCGAACGGGAACACTTGAGGCTATTGCCATCCGGGGCGGTTTCTCTGAACGCGCCTGGCCCAAGCGGCTACTCGTCATCCGCGGGTCGCTCAAAAAGCCCCAAACTTTTATCGTCAACGCAAACGACATCCTAGCCGCAAAAACCCCTGACTTTCAGTTGCAGCCCAAGGACATCGTTTATGTTGGCAATCGGCCCTGGTATAAAGCCGAAGAGCTACTCGACCTCGCGGCCTCGGCATTTATCCAATCTGCCGTGGTCACCAAAACGGGGCTGAGTGTCACCCCAATAGGAACCCGTTAATCATCCGCCCTAATCGGTATTACCGGTTATTTATGGGGCGGAATACCGCCCCACGACAGCGCCTAGTAGGCAGTGAACTTCGAGTTGTCAGATTGTGTTCTGAGGTAGTGCGGTGCTTCAGCCCGCAGGTTTACAGCGGATTCCCTCCTGCACTTACCGATGCGGGCGAAAGCACCGCACTACTTTCGATCCGCTACATTAAACGTTACTACCTACTGGTCAAAGCGCTGCCAGCCATAGTTTGAAAAATACCCGCCGCCCCCATCGCAAACCCCAGAAGCCCTCTGATCTTCATGAAACCGTTTTTTCTCGTCGGGTTCCCGACCCCAAATCCCCACTACTGCTGCCCAGAAATTCGCCCCTTAGCAGCAGGTCCAGCTTTATGCCGCTTCCAAAACCCGAACTCCGCCCCAACCCCGTTGCCGTGGCGGATCCATACGCTGCACGGGTTTGGATCTGGAAGTTGCGCAGCAATCGGCTTGCTACTCGTGCTGACGCTCAGCGGATGCAGCACACCAAAACGTCCGCCAGCAACGCCGGTCGCCGCGAGCCTAGTCGCCGCCCCCGAGCCGCCTCGGCTCGACCCCAAACTACTCCTGCTTCCGCCTGATGAGTTCACGCTGGGGCCAGGCGACAGGCTGGAGATCGAGTTCATTGGTGACACAACGACTCGGAGCACCACCGAGGTCGGGCCAGACGGGAAAATTTATTTCAACCTCTTACCGGGTATCGACGTGTGGGGAATGACCATTTCCCAGACCCGCAGCATGATCACGGCCCGCTCCGCTCAATTCATGCGGGAAACACCCAACGTCGCGGTTACCCTGCAAGCAGTGGCCAGCAAACGCGTCTGGGTTCTTGGTAGCGTTAACCAACCAGGCATTTATCCAATGTCTGGCCCAATGACCTTGTTGGCTGGGTTGGCCGAAGCGGGCGGCCCGACTGCAGCCGAAGAAGGAAGCACCCCGCTGGCTTCACGCAGCGTGTCCGCCGATTTACGCCGCAGTTTTGTGCTGCGACGCGGACATATCCTGCCGGTGGACTTCGAACGGTTGATCCGCCAAGGGGATTTCTCGCAGAATATCTACCTACTGCCGGGTGACTTCATTTACCTTCCAGCCGCCACGGCGCAAACAGTGCATGTGCTCGGAGCAGTCAGCGTTCCGGGCGCCGTCTATTCAGGTGACGGCATCACGCTAATCCAAACTATAGCTAGTGCCGGTGGAACCATCAAAGACGCCTATGTGACCCATGTCGCCATCGTCCGCGGTTCGCTCACGCAGCCAACGATCTCAATTGTGGACTATAAAGCCATGCTCAAGGGCACCGCACCAGACGTGGCGCTAGAGCCGCACGACATCGTGTACATCCCCTACACCCCGTATCGAACAGTCGGTCGCTACGTGGATCTGATCCTGCGAACCTTTGTACAAACGGTGGGCGTCAACGAAGGTGCCCATGCGGTCGATTCCAACTCGGGGTCGGTGGGCGTCAACGTACAGGTCAACCCCCGCTAGCAGGACGTAACATTTAAAGACTTGGATAGAACGTAGTGCGGTGCCTCAGCCCGCATCGTCGATTGTGACAAGAATACGAAGCAAACCTGCGGGCTGAAGCACCGCACTACTTTCGATCCGACAACTTAAATGTTACAGCCTACTAGGCCTAATTCTATGAACAACTCCCCGCTATATCTTGATGAAAATCAGATGCCCGCGCGTGCAGGGACAGTGCCCAGCCTTGATGGTATGCGCGCAGCAAGCATAGGATTGGTCCTGCTGGCCCATTTTGTGAGCAATAAAATACCTGGCGGCTTAGGGGTATATATTTTTTTTGTGATCAGCGGGTTCCTAATTACCCGGCTTTTGTTCGTGGAGCTCAAAGCTACGGGCCGAGTTTCCCTGACGCTGTTTTATGCGCGACGCATTTTGCGGCTCTATCCTGTTATAATTCTCTATGCCGTTGTCGTTATCGGCTTGGCAATAGCAACGGGGAGACCCTGCAACGTGATCGAGCCAGCCTCGGCACTGGGTTATTTTGCCAACTACTGGTATGCGCATCTGGACGTCCAGAAAATCGCCCCCCAATTGCCCTTCGCAATGTTCTGGTCGCTTTCGATCGAAGAGCATTTCTATATTTTGTTTCCGCTGACATTTCTGCTATTACGCGGCCATGCTCAGCGTTTGGTACAGGTTCTCAGCGGATTGGCGCTAACCTGTCTCGGGCTGCGGTACGTGGGAGCGTGGTTACACCCGGACGCATTGGACACCATTCAGTTTTACGCTGAAACGCAGTATCGGCTCGATTCAATCGGTTTTGGGGTGATTTTGGCGGTTTTGTGTGAAAGCGCAAAAGGCCGGCGCATAATTCAAGCGGTGGCCCAACCTGCAGCGGCTGGAACAGCACTCGCGGTCGTTTTTGGATGCCTGCTTATTCGCGACCCGTGGTTTCGCGAGACGCTGCGGTACAGCCTGTTAGGTTTAGCGATAACCGTGATCATAGCGGCGGTTATATTCGGGACGTACTATAGCTGGATCCAGCGTGCACTTAATTGCGCGGTGATGAGTTGGATTGGTCGCCTAAGCTATTCGCTTTACGTTTGGCACGGCGGGGTGGCGTTTTTTATGCCTAAGCAGAACTGGCCCGCTTGGCAGTACGCCACGCTGTGCCTGAGCGTGAGTTTCCTCGTAGCCACGGCCTCCTACTACGGGCTGGAACAACCATTCCTTTCTTTGCGTAAGCACTTTCGTTCTCACCCCGCGTGCAGTCGGGCATTGGCCCTTTCAGAAGGAGTACAGTCATAAACCGCTGCTCGTATTTCACAAACAGATTAGTCCGACTTTCACCTAGTGCGTGACACGCCTATATAAAGACCAATAAAAAAGGGTGCGGCGTGACTATTCGAAACCACGTAGACCGGTGAAGTTAACGATAAAGTGCTGTAGTCGGAGCCAGTGTGAGCACGTTATACTGGCGGATTGCCAGGCGCCACCATTCAGCCAAAGCAGAACTGGGCTGTTTCCACAATTCTTCATGGAGAAGTATCATTGACTCCGCATCGAGCAAGAGCGCAAGTTTTTCCTTCGTGGTAAGTTGCGCGGGGCCTTCGCTCAATAAGCGCTGACGCAAGGTGAGAAACCAATCACGGGATTCCTCGCTTGGACGCCGCTGGCGTAACATAGCCACATGCACTGCATTTACATACGGGTCTAGAACGGCCTGAAGAAGCCCATAATCATGACGTAACGCCTCGATCGGGCGCATGTGCTTATAGCATTCAACCAAGTTCTGCGTGAGGCGGCTCAGCTCATGAGGCGGTTGAGTTTCTTCAGGTGTAAGAAAGACACCCAGCTTACGCGCTTT
The DNA here is from genome assembly GCA_947471115.1 of Opitutaceae bacterium. Classification (GTDB taxonomy): domain Bacteria; phylum Verrucomicrobiota; class Verrucomicrobiia; order Opitutales; family Opitutaceae; genus Rariglobus. Next base: position 4,513 of record CANIXX010000068.1, read on the forward strand.
TAGTCCGAGCGAGTTTTTACTCAATATAATCGAAACCGGAATGGAAAACACAAGACCAGCAAGCACGGGGCTCAGCCACCAGAAGAAGGCCGGTAGCAATATAAAAGATGAAACACCCCAAATGAGACCAAATAAAGCTTGGCCGCCATGAGTGATAATCGCCTCACGCCAGTCAGTACCGTCCTCGGCACCACGGCGTTGGGTGACCCACGAAACACCCTGCCCCAACAAAATAGAGAGCACAAATTTACTATTAAACATCATGTGCACGGGTGCCAACAACCCGGAGCAAAGGATCTCCATAAATGCTGACACCGCCAACGCCCCCCGGCCGCCAAATTTAGCGGCATCGGACGACTTCTGCATGACCGTAACCACACTAATGATCTTAGGCAGAAACAGTAGTAGCATGGTGAAAACGAAGAGTATAAACGCTTCAGGGATTTCGAGTATATAACCGAAAACCCGAGTATAGGCCTCGAATGCTACGGTGCCAGTAACCGGGGCAAGTACCTGATTAAACACGTGTATGGTGCTAAACACGAGAAATAGAAGCCAGAGCGGACAGGAGACATAGGCCATCACCCCCATTAAAAGATGGAACCGGTTGGCGGGACGGAATCCACGGGCGGCAATCAACCAGGCGTGCTGAAGGTTGCCTTGGCACCAGCGCCGGTCTCGTTTAGCACTATCAATCAAAGTGGGAGGGCCCTCTTCATAGGTGCCCTCAATGTCATGAGCCAGCCAGACCTGCCAACCTGCTTTGCGCATGAGCGCAGCCTCAACAAAGTCATGCGAAAGAATACGACCGCCAAAAGGCTCAGTGCCAGGCAGGTCGGGCAATGCGCAATGGTCGATGAAGGGTTGCACACGAATGATAGCGTTGTGACCCCAATAGTTGCCGTCCTGCTGCTGCCAATAATTTAAGCCCGCCAAAAAAATAGGGCTATAAAGTCGATTGGCGAACTGCTGCATGCGCGCATAGAGAGACTCGCCATAGGCCAAACGAGGGGCGGTTTGAATCAAACCTGCCTGCGGATTTTTCTCCATCATGGCCACCAGTTTAACAATCGCTTCGCCGGTCATGATTGAATCGGCATCGAGCACCAGCATATAGCGGTAGCGCTTACCCCAACGGCGGAGGAAATCAGCCACGTTGCCCGATTTTTTATTAATCTGATGACGGCGCTTACGATAGAAAATCCGCCCGAAGCCATTCACCTGTTTACACAATTCAACCCAAGCAATCTCCTCCTGTATCCATTGATTCGGCTTATTTGAATCGCTGAGAATAAAAAAGTCGAAGTGTTCGATTTTTTTGGTCTCCTGCAAAGAGCGGTAAATGACTCGTAAACCTTCGAATACACGACTGACGTCTTCATTGAATACCGGCATCACAATCGCGGTGCTGGCCAAAGGCACCTCTTCATGATCCCAGTCCACTGTACGCGTAATGCGCTGGCGATCACCACCACGATTTATCACATATAAACCTAACATCGCGGTAACAAAACCCACCGCTATCTGCGCGAATAGAATAACAAACAGCACCAAAAGAACCCACTCGATCCCGTTTATTTTATCATTACGCCACAAGAGATCGGCCATGAACCAGGTGGCAATGCTGGTTAGCAACAGAACCGAGGAATAAAACCAAGCGCGGCGTTTAGACAGGCGCTTGTGACTAATGAATTGATGCAAAGTCGGAGACGGAGATTTCATACGCTTTTAGCGTGTAACAAAGAATATACCAAGCAGGGCTCCGAGGAATAATGCCCATAGTAAAACCATACGCAGTAAAGGCCATTTCTCCATTCGCTCCAGCGTCTCGCCGGCCGCCTCAGTGATCGGCCCCAGATCGATGTCACGCGGCACCATGCTCGACACCGTCATGTCCGGCCCGGCCTTTATTGAACTGGCAAGCATGGTGGAGGCAAAGTCAGCTGGAATATTACCCCGATCCAAAAAAGCATAAGGCCACTGCTGGGTGCCATCGCACAGTAGCATTGCCACGCGCCCATCGATCGCAATGCGTTGATGCTCACGATTCTTTATTCCGAGAACATCGGCAAACCACTGATCCATCATTTCCTCGACCGCCTCGGCTGCCAACGTGGTTGGATCGAGGGCTGGATTCTCGGCGTGACGTTGCGCGGCGCGCTCCAAAACGGCCTGAATTAAGCGGCTTTGATGAAGGCGATTATGAATACGGTGAGCTCGCAGGTAGTCCTCCGCCCTCACATAAGCCGCATTCCATGCCTCCATCGTTCCCGTGCGAGGACGAAAAGTCGACAAGGGCTGGTCTATGGAGTCCATAGATAGCTCCACGTTTCGGTAAGAATGTGGGGGGTTTTTTTAAGTGAACAACGCAGCTCTACCGGCCAACCGGTGCCGTCGGGCTTGATCGCAAAGGCGGCGCGCCAAGTCCCATTATAAGGATTTTTCTCCAGGCTCTTATGAACCAGCTTAGCCCCTGTGCCGACCTCAATCTCTGCATCAATATCGGGCAGAGGGCGCTGATAGGCTAAATAGGGACCGGTGAAATCTACCCAAAAACGGACCAAGTCTGATTCTTGTGTGGCTGATCGCCCAAAACGGGTGGAGGTGACGTAGCCAGCAGGCGGCGTGCGTGCGCCGGGTTTCCCCTCTTGGAACCAATGCAGTTTATATTCAGCAAGTACAGGCGAGCCCAAAGGCGGAAGTTTAGACGGAACCCAAAAAGCCACTATATTATCTTCTGTTTCATTCGGAGTGGGCAACTCAACCAAACGCACATCACCGGGGCCCCAAGCCCCAAGCGGCTCAACCCAAACACTAGGACGCTCATGATAATGGGCCTCCAAATCCTCGTAGGAAGAGAACTTGCGGTCGCGTTGAACTAAACCAAAGCCCTTGGGATTTTCATCGCCGAGAGCCGACACGCGGATGGATTTAGGGTTGGTGAGCGGCCTCCAGAGCCACTCACCATTACCCCGCTGCATGAGTAACCCATCCGAATCGTGCACCTCGGGACGCAGGTCATCGTTTTTATGGGATCCGTTTTCGCCAAACCAGAACATGCTGGTCAAAGGAGCCACGCCGAAGACGGCAACGTCCTTGCGGCGATAAATCGCGCTCTTTACCTCCATCACCGTGGCATCGCCAGGGGTGATGATGAAGCGAAATGCCCCTGTTACGCTCACGCTGTCCATAAGGGCGTACACCGTAATCGACTTCGATCTACCGGTGGGGCGCTCAATCCAAAACTCCTCAAACACGGGAAACTCCTCGCCGCCGGGTTCGGCGGTATTGAGCGCCAAGCCGCGCGCAGAAAGCCCGTACCGCATCCCCTTGCCCAGGGCGCGGAAGTAACTCGCCCCCTGAAACACCGCCAACTCGTCGAGGTACTCGTTGTTGTTGAGAGCGGTGTGTACGCGAAAACCGGTAAAGCCCATGTCTCCTGGGATACTGCCAAGATCCTTGTTGGCCCCAAAGTTGAACAGATTCTTATTGTACTGAATCATGTCGACTTGGCCGTCCATCACCTCGGAGATGAGCACAGTGCGGTTGTAAATGAATCCGGGATGGAAAAACTGGAGCTGGAAGGGAAGGCGATCGCGCCGTCCCCAAGCCTCGTTGGGATTGAAGCGCAAGTCGCGGTACTGGTCGTACGAAAGCTTACGCAAGGCCTCCGGCACGCGATTGGATCGCTCGGCGTAGGGCTTGGATGCGAGCACTTTGGCTCGATATTGCAGTACCTCGAAGTCGAACGGCACGTCGTTCGCTCGGCTGGCGGCACCACCAAATACAGTAAGGCTGATCCCCAAAAGTAGGAGTCGTTTCATTTGTCTAGGAAATAGGCATGTTGCTTAGCGCTGATCGTCAGTCCAGCACGTTCCATGACTTTGAGAAGATCTTCCCAGGTCGCGCGCTTAGCCTTGCGGGCCGCCGTGGCCCCGGATGCTTCCTGCCGAAGTAAATAACTTGGATGATAGCTAACTATCAATGGCTTACCTAAAAATTGATTCCACTGCCCACGAACATCGAGCAGGGTTTTGAAACTGCCCGCGCCAAGCAGGCCTCGCGCGGCAGTCGCCCCCAAAACCACGATCAGATCAGGGTTCACCACTTCGATTTGAGCGCGTAAAAATGGTAGGTTAAACGCCATTTCCTCCGCAGTGAGGTCGCGGTTGGCAACCTGCTCCATGCCTGCGGCAGTCGGAGTCTGCGGACGCCAAGCCATAAGATTAACGATGTAGACGTCCTCACGCTTCAGGCCCATCGCCAGGATCATTTTGGTCAGTAATTGGCCTGCTGGCCCAAAAAAAGGTTCACCTTGCACCTCTTCTTCAGGTCCTGGCGCATCGCCCACAAACAGGATTTTGGCGTCGAGCGACCCCACCCCGAACACGACTTTTTTACCCGGCCTTACATTCGCAAGGCACACCGGGTGGTTAAGAACCTGATCGCGCAACCACGCCCAGCGCGTTGCCTTATCACCAGCGGGAAGATTCACAACGGGCGGCGACGGTAGCAAGGGGGTCGGCGCGGGCTTAACTTTACTCGGCGTCGTCGCGGCAGCCGCCGCCGCAGGTGCGGACGCAGCAGAAGGCGTTGAGGACGGCGCGGGTCTGGCGGCTGCCACGGGAGGATTAACCGCTACGGCTGTAGGTGCAAACTCGCGCGCGGGTGCCCCCGCAGCGGCCGTGGCCTTCGTCGGTACTTCCCGCTTAAAATCTTCGACCAAAACAGGATAACCCACCGCCGCACCTAACGACTTGGCGGCCCGCGCAGCCACCACTTTGCGTAACGCCGCGAGGCTCTCCGCCGAAACAGACACCGTCGAGACGCCTGTGGTTTTCAGACGCTTGAGTTCTTCGGTCAGTGCTGTGAGCGCGGTGCGCATGTTTTAAAAGCGATCAGCTCCTTGGAGCGACGAGCAGCTTCTCGACATACTTGCCGAGCAAGTCGAACTCCAAGTTAACCGGTGAACCGACCTGCTTTTCACGTAGATTCGTGACTTGAATGGTGGTCGGAATCAGCCACACCGCAAACGTGTCGCCCAAAACCTCGGCCACGGTGAGCGAGATGCCGTCGATGGTGATACTGCCTTTATGAATCAGGTAACGCCCCTGCCCGGCCGGCCCGCGCACCCGCAAATAGTGATCCGCCCCGCGCGGCTCGAACACCTCGATCACGCCCAATCCATCGACGTGACCGGTGACAAAATGCCCGCCGATTTTCCCTCCAAAGCGCAGCGCCCGCTCCAGGTTCACCGCCACCTCCGCCGTGATCGTCGAAAGACTGGTCACGCGGCGGGTCTCCTCCAGCACGTCGAACCACAGCGAGTGCTCGTCAAATTGGGTGACCGTGAGGCAACAGCCGTTGACAGCGATGCTGTCGCCCAGCGTCACATCCTGCAACGCGGCGGAGGCGGCAATTTGTAACTTCCATGAATCGGTGCCGCGCGTGAAAGCGACGACTTTACCTGTTTCTTCAATAATTCCGGTGAACATAATTTTTAACGGGACGGGCGAACGTTTACTTGAGTTTCACCCGCAGCACCGACGTTTCGCCATTGCGACTGGTGAGTAGCACAAACTCGTTGCGAGCCGTGTCCGCCTCAATAGCGGCCAATTTGGCCACAGCCTCGGCGTAGGTTTTCACCTCGGTACCGTCGACCTCTTGAATCCAGTCTTCGGGCTGAAGTCCAGCGGTGCCTGCGGGGCTGTTGTTTTTAACAAAATTGGCGATCACGCCTTTGCGCCCGGCAAGTTTCACGCGCCGCATGATGCCGTCGCCATAAACAAACTCGCGTGCCGTAAACCCAATGCGCTCGAAATACGTGCGGTCGGCTTCGCGCAACAATTTCGGCTGCTCGACCAGCGTGGACTTGAGCTCCAGCCGTTCGCTGCCGCGCAACACCGTCAGCGTCACCGTTTCGCCCGGTTTGCGCATGGAAATATCGCGGTCCACAAAACCCACCACGACGCGGTCGGGCTTAAAGCGCGGCAGCGGTTGGCCATCGAGCGCGAGAATGATGTCGCGGTTTTTCACCCCGGCGACCTCGGCCGGACTGCCCTCCAAAACCTCGCTCACCACACAGCCGGATTGTTGATCCAACTTCAAAAAGGTCGCGACCTCCGGGTCCATCGGCTGCAGACCATAAACACCCAACCAAGCGATCGGCCGCCCCGAGGGACTCGCCGGAATCCGCGTGAGCCACGGAGTCACGTCGGCGGCGATTTGAAACACACTGCTCTCCTCGGGATTAACCAGCATGACCGATTGGCCGCGCTCGTTGCGGGAATATTGGATAAACGACTGGCCAAAACCACCCACCGCCACGCCCGCAAACACGCCGTCGCGCGAAAACACAGGCAACCCAGGGGCGGCGATCTCGGTTTGCGCCACCACCGTGCGCTCCGGCATCTGCTGCAAATGCGAAACGCGGCCCGCCATAAAATAAGGTTTAAAATCCTCATCTTTTCCGCGTAAACCGATGCCCCAAAACTCCTCGCCGATCGCGGGCTCAGAGGCAGACGACGCAGGTGTAAACGCGGTTACCGGCACCAGACTAGCGCGCAGTTTGGCCTCCACACGGACGAAGTGCCAGCCGCTCACCGGGTCCTGTCCGAGGTATTCGCCCTGTGCGTAGTCGCTCACGGGGCGGCCGGGCAGGTAGACACGAAAATCCTTCAGTTTGGACGGCGGCAGGAAGGTGTTAATGGCCGCGCGTGGCAGCACCAGCGTGCCGTCAACATCGGCCACAAAGGCGGCTGTGATCGACGGACGCCGGTCCAATTCGCTCTCGGTGAAAAACTCGACCGCCACCACCGATTTTGCCCGCTCGGCAAAGAGCGCAGGAAGGTCCGCCGCCCTCGCCACGGCGCACGCCAGCAGCGACACGGTAAGCGGCAACAGGAACAGGCGAAGGGTCTTTATCATGGTTTTAAAATGTACAAGGAGACGCGCCGGTCGGTTTCAGTTTCGAGTAAGGTTGGCGCCGGTTTGGCAACAAAGGCGGCATGCATCGTCTTGGCGAGTTCCAAGGAGGCGACGCGCTCGCGATTGATTTTGGTGATAATATCCCCTCGGCCCACCCCGGCGACAGCGGCGGGAAAACCCGGTTGCACGCCGATCACGAGCAGGCCGGTGTCGTCGTCGAGCTGGTTTTCGCGGGCGTAGGCGCGCGAGACTTTACGCACGGTTAGCCCCCACTTTTCGAAGGCCCACTCCTCGCCCTGGCGGCTTTCGAGCTTTTCGGTGACCACCACCGAGGTGTTGGTTTGCTCGCCGCGTTTGACCACCAATTTCACCGAGGAGCCCACCGGCAGGCTGGCGATGATGTTCAAAATAGGCGGCAGCTGTTCGGGAAAGCGTCCGTCCACCGGCGTACCGTTAATCGACAGCACGATGTCGCCGCCGCGCAGACCGACCTTGGCAGCTGGCGACCCCGGATCGACGCTGTTGATGAGCAGTCCGGTGTTTTGCTTGAGCGCATAAAACCCCTCCAGATCAAGCAAGGCGCCCGGCACGATGCCGACGTAGCTGCGCGTGATCGCCCCTTCGGCAGTGAGACCGGCGACGACGCGCTTGGCGATGTTGGCTGGAATGGCGAAAGCGAGGTTGTCGGCCCCGAGGTAGCCGCGCGAATTGATGCCCACCACGCGCCCCTTCTCGTCGACCAACGGGCCACCCGAGTTGCCCGGATTGATGGCGGCGTCGGTTTGCAGCCAAGTGTTAAAGAGCCCTGTTTCGTAGCCCTTCACGCCGCGATTATCGGCAAAATAGCGGCGGTTATTGGAAATAATCCCTCGGGTAACCGTGCGCGTGAGCCCGTGCGGCGTGCCCACCGCGTACACGGACTGCCCCGGCGAGAGTTTATCCGAGTTGGCAAAATCAGCGTGGGTAAACGTGAGCCCGCGGCGCTTCACCTCGGCGAGGTCGATTCGCAGCAGCGCGAGGTCGGTCCAGTGATCCCAGCCCACCAACGTGGCGTTTACCCGCTCCAAACTGGCCAACGTCACCGACAGCTCGACGGAGCGCGGGCTGGCGACATGGGCGTTGGTTAAAATGAGGCCGTCGGCCGAGACGATGACGCCCGAGCCGATGCCGGCTGAGAAGCGGCGCGCGCCGGACTCAAAAGACTCTTCACGGACATCTATGCGCACGACGGCGTCGAGCAGGTGGTTAAAGCCGCGCGAAACGCCGGCCTCGGCAACGGCGCTCCACGTCAAAAAGACAACGGAGCACAGTAGGAGTTTTCGAGTGATTGACGGGAGTAAGGAATCCTTCACGGTGGCGGGTTTAATCCGATGGCAACGCATTGCAAAGACTACGACTTCCTCCAAATCGAACCGCATTGGCAAACCTTCTGGGAGGAAAACCACTCATTCCGCACGACGAACGACACGTCGAAGCCGAAATACTACGTGCTCGACATGTTCCCCTACCCGTCCGGCGCGGGTCTGCACATCGGCCACCCCGAGGGCTACACCGGCACCGACATCATCGCGCGCTACAAACGCGCCAAGGGCTTTAATGTCCTCCACCCGATCGGCTGGGACGCGTTCGGCCTGCCCGCCGAACAGCACGCGGTGAAAACCGGCACGCACCCCGCGTCGAACACCCAAAACAACATCACCAACTTCCGCCGTCAGATCAAAGCGCTGGGCTTTTCCTACGACTGGGAGCGCGAGGTCGACACGACTGATCCCAAGTACTTCCGCTGGACGCAGTGGATCTTCCTCCAGCTCTTCAAAAAGGGCCTGGCCTACGTCGACGAGCGCCCGGTGTGGTGGTGCCCCGAGTTGCGCACCGTGCTGGCCAACGAAGAGGTCATCGACGGCAAATCCGA